>NZ_CP011477.1:313333-626666 GCF_001010805.1 Spongiibacter sp. IMCC21906
GGTTTTAGCGCTATTTACTAGGAGTAGTAAAATGATAAACAAACCCGCATTTCGCAAAATGATCCTACCCATAGCCATTGCAGCTTCCCTTACCGCGTGCGGTGGTGGCGGAGGCGGTGGTGGCGGCAGCTCTGCACCAAGCGGTAGCGTTACCGGTAGCAGCTCTAAGGGGATTATTATTGGCGGCATTGTTAATGCCTACGGCCTGACAGAAACTGGCGAAGTCGATAGAGACACACCACTAGCCGAGCCAGCAACTACAGCTGATGATGGTAGCTACGCCTTGTCACTAAATGATGACTATGTCGCTGGCTCAGCAATTTACATTGAAATCACTGCTGAAGACGGCACCGTAATGAAATGCGACTTGCAGCAATGTAGCGAAGGGGTCGTTTTTGGCGACACATACCCGCTGGCCAGCGATTTTAAAATGTCTGCTGTGGCACCCAGCGCCAGCGGTGACAGCATTTCGGTTAATGTCACCCCTCTCACAGATATTGCCGCCCGCCTCACTAAACAAAAAGTCGTCTCAGGCGCCCGGGCCTCCGACGCGGCCGCAGCCTCAAACTCACAAATTGCCGACAGATTTAAACTGACCGGCGGCCTGATAGGCCAGCCCATAGTGGATATCACCTCTGCCGACGCCGTAAACGGTGCTACCAAAGCTGCGCTTGAATACAACTTGAAAGCTGCAGGTGCAGTCGCCGCGGCACTGGCAGCCAATAGCGGCGCTACCGTTGAAGAAGCGCTGGAAAGCTTCGCTACACAATATGCTGACACGGGTATTGCTGACCGGGAAGCCGAAGCCGCTGATAGTGTCAGCTTGGAAGAGCTGCTGGAACAATCTCTAGCCATTTTGGGTGAAGTTCAGGGTCTTGAAGGCATCGATAACTCGGAAGAGAGTGCGCTTGCCCAAACCAATACCAGCATTCAAAATTCCGAAGCCACTGCATCTGAAAGTGAAAATACTGAACCAACACAAGGTGATATAGACCCAGATGCTGGCAGCGCGGGGGTTGTGGCAGCGAAACTATTTGTAAAACAAATAAGAGATTTGGCAACCGCCACCACAATTGGCACCAAGCAACAGGCCTTTGCTGATGAAGTTGAGCTCGCCTCCGATGCGATTTCCGGTGATGCTAACGCTGTTGCAGAGGCAATGGGCCTGGCACTCAACGCTATTGCCGTTGCCGCGGGTCAATATGAAGATGCTGATGAAGGCCAGGAACCAAGCAGCGCCACCACCGATGGCATCACAGTAAGCATTAGCGAAAGCAACGGCGCGGTTACCTACAATATCGACCAAGATGTCACCATTGCTGATACTACCGTTGTCGCCTTGGACTTTACTGCGGTTAATGCCAATGACATTAGCTTTGAAGAAACCGAAGATGAAGACGGCGACTCAACTTTTGACGGCAACGCCACAATTGACATGTCTTTAACTGGCAGTGCTGCCAGCTCAGGCGTATCACTGGCAATTTCTGAAGGTTCTCTCTCTGGCTCAATTACTATTGATGAGAATGCCACCGTTAACCAAGATGACGAAGACGGCTTCGATGAAGATTTTGATGGCAACATTAACATCGCCAATATTAATGCCGATTTAGAAGTTGTTTTAACTCAACTCGGAGGTGATAACCCGGTTACCTTCACTGGCAATTTTGGTTTTGAGCTTGACGCACTGTCTGCTACCGAAGATGGGAATTACGCTGACAATAACAACGGCGTATTTGAAGAAAGCTACACCGAAGTCCTGTCGCTTGATAATGCTGTGCTTAGCTTGTCAGGTGCATTCAGTAATGAAAGCGGTGACTCCTCACTCAGCGCATCACTAACAGCGATGCTAGGAAATGTCTCTGAAACCTGTGTGATAACGGATGAAGGCAATTACAACACGAACCAGTTTAGTTACTCCGAAGAATGCACCGACGAAACGGAGCAGGATTTCGCAACGGCTAATCTCTCTATTAACTTCGCCTTAGATGTACCCGGTGTAGACGAAGATGTATCGGTTGACTTTGATGCCAGTCGCACAGGGCTAGAAACTGGAGAAGGTACTATCCAGCTCAGCTACAACGGTATGCAGCTGAACCTCGCTTACGAGGGTGGCGACTCTGTAACCTTAAGCAATCAAAACAATGTTGTGCTGACATTGACGGAAGCAGAAGATGAAAGTATCTCTGGCGCAATCACTCAAAACGATGTTGAGTACGCCACTGTCTCTAATGAATCCGGCACCATTATTGTTCGCTACACTGACGGCAGTTTTGAAAGCGCGATGTAAGCAACCACTGTAGCTTGCTATGACCCAAGGGGAGGCAATGCCTCCCCTTTTTATAACCTGATAAACAGGCTTTCACTTGAAGCTAAAATACCTAGCAATCACATTTCTTGCGGTTAGTAACACATCTATCGCTAACGCCTCAGGCAGGCTGTTATTTACTCAATTTGAGAGCGAAAGTTTCAGCGAAATAGCGCCAATAGAGCAAATCATTCACGACTTGGAAGGCGACCCTGTAAACCCGGGACACTTCGCATTTACCCATAATCAGATTGAAGTGGGACAGCAGCAGGGCAATATTGAACTGAGCTATTTTTTGCGCTACGACTACTTTGTCGAGTTCAGCCGCGACACTGCAGAACTAGCATATTTATTACGCAATGACTTACCATTGCCAGACAACAAAACCTACGACGTTGACCTGCGCGCCAACCATATTTTTGCTCAAGGCATTGCTGCAGCCTATCGATTTGAATTTCAAGAAACATTAAGCGGCAAAATAAAACTCAATTACTTAAACGTATCCAAGACTAAAGACGGCTCTCTTAGAGGCCTCCTAAGCAGTCAAGAAGACAGCTATAACGCCAATCTACATCTCGATTATGGCTACACAGAAGACACACTTTTAGACCGCCCTAAAAGCGCCAAAACCGGCCACGGTGTATCGCTGGATTTGGATCTATTCTGGCAAGCTAGCGACAAACTAACGTTGGGGCTGCAAGCCCGAGACATGCTGTCGTGGATACGCTTCTCTAAGCTCACCTACACCACCGCCGATGCAGACACCAACAATGTTTCCTTTGATGAGGATGGCAGAATTAGCACCAAGCCAGCAGTCGTCGGTGTAGAAGGATTTAGAAATCAAACACAAAAACTACCCCATCGCTACAGCGCATCCGCAAAATATTTTATTAACCAAAGCGATTACTTACGCGCCGAGACATTCAGCTATAACCGCAACGTGTTTCCGCGCCTGGCCTACGGCCGACAGTTTTCTGAGATTACGACTCAACTAGAATATGACTTCAGAAGCAAGGCGTTAGGATTGGCATTTACCGGTAAGTATTTGTCACTAAAGCTGCGCAGCGATGATTTAGACTGGGAAAAAGCAACTCATCTTGAGTTAGCAATAAGCTTTAAAATTCAACTATAAAAAAAGCCGCGACAAGCGCGGCTTTTTCAGAAGAAGCGTAACCAAGTGAATTTACTTGATTTTGGCTTCTTTGTAGGCAACGTGTTTACGTACTACAGGATCGTACTTGGACATTTCAAACTTGTCCGGAGTGTTACGCTTGTTCTTAGTAGTAGTGTAGAAGTGACCGGTACCGGCACTGGATACCATGCGGATCTTCTCACTAGCGCCTTTTTTAGCCATGACCGTTCTCCTTAATATTTTTCGCCGCGAGTGCGCAAGTCAGCTAGCACTTCGTCGATACCCTTTTTGTCAATAATACGCATGCCTTTGCTAGAGACACGCAGTGTCACAAAGCGTTTTTCTGCCTCAACCCAAAAGCGGTGGCTGTGCAAATTAGGCAGGAACCGACGACGGGTACGGTTCTTGGCGTGTGATACGTTGTTTCCTGTTACCGGACGCTTGCCCGTAACTTGGCATACTCTGGACATGATACTCTCGCCTCTTCAACCCTGATAGTCTCAGGATTTGTAAAATCGAATTCTTTACGGGCCCGCCGCGCAATCATGTTCAGACTAGCGGAATTTCCGCAAGCTGGAGGGACACGGCCCAAATGGAGCGCGACTTTATACCAGAAGCGTAGCCGACGCGCAACTTAATATGCAAAATCAGCTTGTTTTTATTCTCGGCTGCAAACTTACAACAAGCCCTTTTCAGCCATCGATACCACCACTGGACCCGCCACAATACAGTGATCCAGCAAGCGCATGTCCATCAAACCCAAGGCCTCCCTGATTCGGCGAGTAATTCGCTGATCGGCATCACTGGCCTCCGCCACCCCCGACGGATGATTGTGCGCCACGATCAAGGCCGCAGCGTTTAACTCCAAGCCTCGCCGCACAATTTCTCGGGGATACACTGCCGCCGCATCCAGTGTGCCAAAAAATAGTGGTTCATATTGAATCAGTTGGTGCTGACTATCCAAATACAGCACCACAAATACCTCTCGTCGCTCACCCCGAAGCTGGGTCGACAAAAACTGCCGGGTAGCCGTAGCCGAACTTAATACCGGCGCATTACGTAACTGCTCTTCATTATAGCGACGCGCCATTTCCAACACTGCCTGCAGCTGCACATATTTGGCATCCCCCAAGCCCAAGCCCCGGCAGAAATGGGCCCGGCTGGCACCCAGGAGCGCTCCTAAGCCACCAAACTGTCCTAACAGTTCGCGAGCAACATCCACTGCAGACTTCCCGGCAACCCCTGTGCGCAAAAAAATCGCTAACAACTCGGCATCAGATAGCGCCATAGCCCCGCGCTGCATTAATTTTTCTCTAGGACGCTCCTGCGCGGGCCAATCTCTAATCGCCATACTCCCTCCTTGGATTTGGCTTTTATTTAACAAATAGTTTAACAGCGGCATTGCAACATTTTGCGAGGCCGTCATAACTGTCATAATAGACGCCGAATTCCATGTCGGCACATACCATGAAGCAATTAAGCAATCGACAAATTTTATTAGGCGTCACCGGCGGCATCGCCGCTTATAAGAGCGCCGAACTCATTCGCCGTTTAAAAGATGCTGGCGCCGACGTTCGCGTGGTCATGACCCCAGCTGCACAGGAATTCATCACCCCATTAACGCTTCAAGCCTTGTCCGGCAACCCTGTCCACACCACCTTGCTGGACCCCGAAGCTGAAGCCGGTATGGGGCATATTGAATTGGCCCGCTGGGCGGACCTCATTCTAGTTGCCCCAGCCAGCGCCAACTTCATGGCCCGGCTTGCAGGGGGCCGAGGTGACGATCTGTTAACCACCCTCTGTTTGGCCACCGATGCGCCAATTGCCCTGGCCCCGGCCATGAATCAAGCAATGTGGCGCGACCCTGCCACCCAAAGTAATGTAGCGCTTCTCAAACAGCGCCACATTCACCTTTTTGGTCCTGCGGCAGGAGAGCAAGCTTGCGGCGATGTTGGGCCGGGGCGAATGATGGAAGCCGAGGCGCTGGCCAGCCTCGCTGCCAGCCTGTTTAAAACTCGCGATCTTGATGGCCTGTCAGTGGTTATTACTGCCGGTCCAACCCGAGAAGCGATTGACCCCGTCAGATACATCAGCAACCACAGCTCCGGCAAAATGGGCTATGCCCTCGCCCAAGCCGCCGCAGACGCGGGCGCACAGGTCACCCTCATTAGCGGACCGACCAACCTCGCCTGTCCTGAACGCGTGAAACGTATGGATGTCATCAGCGCCCAAGATATGTTGGCCGCGGCCACCGACACCGTTGTTGCCGCCGATATATTTATTGCTTGTGCCGCCGTAGCCGACTATCGTCCCGCTGAATTTATTACCCAGAAAATCAAAAAAAGCACTGACACCCTACAGCTAGAATTACAGCGTAACCCCGATATCGTCAGCACCGTTGCCAACCATGCAAACCGGCCCTTTACTGTTGGTTTTGCCGCAGAGACGCAAGACCTTGAGCACTATGCAAAAGATAAAATGCGCCGTAAAAACCTGAATATGATCATTGCCAACGATGTCTCGGACACCAGCATCGGCTTTAATGCAGATCAAAATCGAGTCGTCGTATTCTGGCCTGAGGGCCGCACTGAACTGGCAGAAATGGCAAAATCCCAACTGGCTAGACAATTAATCGCCATGCTTGCCAAGCACTACCACCAATACGCTGCCGCGGCACTAGACAGCTAAACCCTCGCCGTCGATGATAGGCAACGACTCACTGCGGCTGAGACAGGGAACATCACCAGAATATGAATAAAAAAGCCCGTGCGGGAAAACAAAAAATAAACGTGGGCTTCAATGCCAACCAACGCGACATTCTGCTGTCAGCATTGATTTGTATCAGCGCTATTTTGGGCGCCTTTTATTGGGTAGTGTATATCGAACAACCCAAAGCCTTGGCGCAACGAATCAGTGCCGTTACCGCCACCAGCGCCGACCACCAAACCCTCATCCTCCGCAACGTTATCAAGCAGCTCAGCGAGCGGGTCAGCAGTCAAGCATCCCGCAACGACCTCAAAGACGCTGTCCTAACAGGCCAACACGCCAGCACCAGCGATTTTGAAAAGGGCTTAAAAAATGCCTTTCCAGAAGCCACCAGCACCCAGCTTATTTTTATTGCAGAGCAGGGCGTAGCAGACGAAAAAAGTGAAACTGACCGCCTCCGCAACCACATAGAGATTGACCTGCTCCGCAAAACCATCGCAAGCAAGACCCTGGAAATTGAAGCTTACCGCTATCAAGACCAGTGGCTCATTAGCTTCAGTCAACTGGTGTCACCTCGGTTAGCTATTTTTGTCTCCTTTCCTGCCAGCTACTTTCAAGGGCTGCTCACGAGTTTGGCTGGCGAAGCGCTAAACCACCAGCTAGTACAAACCTATAAAAATCGCCGGGACGTAATTATTGCTGCCGCCAACACCGCTAACCAGCAATATATGGCAAGCCGCCCCTTGCCCGTGCCAGGCTGGACACTTGAAGTGATTCCACAAGCCGCCATGATCCGCTCACTGGAAAGCGAGGGGATCTTCTTATGGCTGGCCTGCCTACTCTGCGTCGCCCTGATTGCAGCCAGTCATGCTGTGTTTTTTCTACGCAGCAGTGCCATGCACCGCGCCACCGCAGCAACTAAACCTACGCCACCCACCGCCAAAGACACCATCCCAACGGCAAGCGCGGCACCAGAAACAACAGCAAGGCAAAATCCAAAGCCCAAGCCTGCAGACCAAAACACCGCTAAAACCGACTCGCCGCCGCTGCCTCAGCACAACGACCCTCAACAACTTGCCTTAAATGCTTTTCGTGCCTACGACATTCGCGGTGAGGCTGACCGAGACCTGGACGACTACAGCTGCAAACTGATCGGCCAAGCCATAGGCAGCGAGGCACTGGCCCGGGGCGAAAGCAAAATACTACTTGGCCGAGATGGCCGCTTAAGCAGCCCCAGAATTCGCGAAGCACTATTAACAGGGCTGCAAAGCACCGGCATCAACGTGATTGATTTGGGGCTGCTTGCCACCCCCATGCTCCAGTATGCCTGCCGTGAACTCAACGTCGGCAATGGCGTTATGATTACCGGCAGCCACAATCCCGGCCACCACAACGGCATGAAAATCTACATGCAATTCAACACCCTTGCCGCTGATGACATTCAAGCCCTGCGTCGCCGTATCGAAGCGCAAGACTTTTGCCAAGGCGAGGGCAAGCTTGATCAAGACAGCATTCAACAGCGCTATATCAATCGCATTACCAGTGATGTCGTTATTGCTCGCCCCCTCAACATCGTCATTGATGCAGGCAATGGCGCCACCTCCACAACGGCACCGGAATTATTTGAAGAATTGGGTTGCCATGTCAGCACCCTGTTTTGCGAAGTTGACGGCAACTTCCCCAACCACCCACCCGACCCCACCATTCCAGAAAATTTGGCCGCACTGAAAGAAGCCGTACTCGCTAATAATGCCGATATCGGCCTGGCCTTTGACGGCGACGGCGACCGTGTCGCCGTTGTCACTGCCGAGGGACAATGCCCGGCTGCCGACGAATTATTATTGGTCTTGGCTGAAGATATGGTCAGCCGCAACCCCGGCGGCCAAATATTGTTTGATATCAAGTGCTCTCGCACCCTGCAAAAACGCATCATTGACCGAGGCGGGCGGCCACTCATGTGGAAAAGTGGCCACGCTTATATGAAACAAAAAATGGTCGAAACGGGCGCACTGCTAGGCGGCGAGTTCTCCGGTCACATCTTTTTCAATGAGCGCTGGTATGGTTTTGACGACGGCATGTACGCTGCCGCCCGATTACTTGAGGCCCTGACGCTGGCCGACACATCTATGGATAAAGCACTGGCCAGCCAGGAGAAAATGTTTGCCACCGAAGAAATCTTAATCGCCGTAGCTGACGATAAAAAGTTTCAGTTAGTAGAGGCGTTTAAAGAGGCTCATAATTTTGACGATGCAAGCCTCACTGACATCGACGGCTTACGCGCCGATTTCCGCAATGGCTGGGGGCTGATTCGGGCCTCCAACACCGGACCCGCCATTACCTTGCGGTTTGAGGCGGACAGCGAAGTGGGCTTACAGGGAATACGCGAGCGCTTCTCTAAGCTACTCACAAAGATTGATCCCCAACTGGCAGATAGTCTTTAATAGCGCCCATTTAGAATGCATTCTTCTGGCGGCCTTCTCATATAGCGTCAGAAATAGAGTCAACAACACAGCGAGATCACCATGTCTATCAATCGCAAAGCAGCGGAAAATATCGCCCAGGTACTAACCGAGGCGCTGCCCTACATCCAGCGCTTCACCAATCGCACAATTGTCGTAAAGTTTGGCGGCAATGCCATGATAGACGACGAGCTGAAGGCCCATTTCGCCCGAGACATTGTGTTAATGAAACTGGTGGGGATGAACCCCATTGTCGTTCACGGCGGCGGCCCGCAAATTGGTGACTTGCTCAAGCGCTTGCAGATAGAGTCCCGGTTTGTCGATGGTATGCGCGTCACCGATAGCGCCACCATGGATGTTGTGGAAATGGTACTGGGCGGCACCGTGAACAAAGAAATTGTGTCCCTGCTCAACCACAATGGCGGCAAGGCTATTGGCCTCACCGGTAAAGATGGTCAGCTGATCCGCGCAAAAAAACTGACCGTTACCCAAAAAACCCCAGAAACCTCGGTCCCAGAAATTATTGATATTGGTCATGTTGGTGAAGTGGCCAGCATCTCTACCGACGTTTTAGACATGCTGATTAACAGTGATTTTATTCCTGTCATTGCACCTATCGGGGTCGGCCCTGATGGAAACTCCTACAATATCAACGCCGATTTGGTGGCCGGTAAAATAGCTGAAGTGTTACAAGCCGAAAAACTGATGTTGCTAACCAATATTGAAGGTCTAAAAGACAAATCTGGCACAGTTCTAACTGGCCTGCGCACTGAAAGAGTCGACGAGCTGATTGCCGACGGCACCATCTACGGTGGCATGTTGCCCAAAATTCGCTGCGCACTGGATGCGGTCAATTCCGGCGTGCAAAGCGCCCACATCATTGATGGTCGCGTCCCCCATGCGGTGCTATTAGAAATTTTCACCGACACCGGCGTAGGCACACTCATTACCAATAAACGCTCTTTGCTTGAGCCCTAGGAATTCACAACGATATGGCAAACCGCACCTCCCGCCGGGACGATATTCTCCAAGCTCTCGCCACCATGCTGGAAACTCAACCGGGAACACGCATAACAACGGCTAAATTAGCGGCCGAAGTCGGCGTCTCCGAAGCGGCGCTGTATCGTCACTTTCCCAGTAAAGCAAAAATGTTTGAAGGCTTGATCAGCTTTGTTGAGGACGCGATTTTCAGCCGGGTGGCGCTAATCCTCAAAGAAGATAACGGCGCCCTTCAACAAACCAGTAATATACTGCAGCTGCTACTGGGCTTTACTGAGCGCAACCCCGGCATTACTCGCATCATTAATGGCGACGCCCTTGCCGGGGAACAAGCGCGCCTTAAAGACCGAGTTGTGCAATTTTATGATCGGCTAGAAACCCAAATAAAGCAGGTTTTACGTGAAGCCGAAGTGAGGGAAGGTTTACGCACCCAGGCTACCGTCACGGCAACGGCAAACCTTTTACTATCCACCGCAGAAGGTCGCATCAGTCAATTTGTGCGCAGCGATTTTAAGCGCGCACCCACTCAGGGCTGGGACGAGCAGTGGCCGCTATTAGCAGCAATGATCTTTAGACAGTAGACAAGGACTTACTGAGCAAGCGCCCGACGCTTATCCACTTGCTCTTGCAACACAGAAAAACGGGCTTTGTCTCGCTCATACGCCTCGGCGACCGTATCCAGCTGTTCCGTGCGTACACTAATTTGCTCTTCCGTCGCTGCCAGCTCTCGCCGCAACAACATTTGGGTTTCGGCCATACTGCTTGGCACCGCAACGCCGCCACGCTCTAGCTCCGCTGCTTCTTTCTGGTTTTTCAATACCTGCTCTTTCACTACCCGCATATTGCTTTTAAGGATGCTAATTCGCACTTTAATATCATTGAGTGCCCGTTGTTTGGCAACCTCAATATCCGCTATGTCGCTATAGCGTAGCAGTAGCGACTCATCCCACTCGCGCATTTTTTGCGCCGCCTCGGCTCTCGCCCGGGCAATCGCGGCTTCCTGTGCATGGGCTTTACGTTGCCCCTCGGTCAACTGAGGAGCCACCGTTTTAACAATGCTGCCATCTTTGCGAATTACATCGTAACCCCGGGGAACCGCCTCAGGCGGGATACGGTCATCAATCACCACATTACCGCTAACACCAGGATAACGGTAATAGAGCTTCTCTGCTGCAGAAGCACCCAAGCCCCACAACAGCAGCCCGATAACGATGATGGACTTTATGAGCATACGTTTTACGTTCCTATCCAGCTACAAGCCGGACTCGTTTTCCATGAAGCCGGGCGATCATGGTAGCCGCACTTCCACTTAAGCAATACCATACTGCTGACGGTACGCATTAATGCTAGACAACAGTTTTTTATCGTTAGACTCACTATTTAAATACTCAACAATATCAGCAAGTTTGACAATGCTAACCACACTTAGTTTTTTGTCTTGCTCCAACTCCTGTATAGCAGAGCGTTCCCCCTGACCCCGTTCTTGGCGATCCAAGCCAATCGCCACCCCCGCCACCGAGCCACCCTCGGCAGAAATCATTTCAATAGCTTGGCGAATGGCAGTACCGGCAGTAATCACATCGTCAATAATCAAAACCTTACCTTTTACCGGTGCGCCCACGAGGCTACCGCCTTCACCGTGGTCTTTTTTCTCTTTGCGATTATAGCTATAAGGCACATCTCGGCCGTGATGCTCCGCCAGGGCATAGGCCGTTACTGCTGCCAAAGAAATACCTTTGTAGGCTGGCCCAAACAAAAGATCAAACTCTATACCTGAGGCGACAATGGCATCCGCATAACAGCGCCCCAAGGCGGCCAACGCGGCGCCACTGCAAAAACGGCCCGCATTAAAGAAATAAGGGCTAATGCGTCCAGACTTTAGGGTAAATTCGCCAAAACACAGAGCCTCACTTTTAATGGCCTGCTCGATAAATGCTGTTTGATATGCCGCTATACTCATTCTCAATCCTGAAATACTGTTTCATTACGGGGTGCATTTTACGCATAACGCAGCAAAAGCTCATCCACTCTGCTGCCAGTCTCTGTGAAAATGCAGCGAAATTGCTAAATCGCTCTCCAAATATGCTGCATTTCTCGGTAGAATCGCCATTTGATTGTCGTGTCTAATTTTTCGTTGTAGTCTACATTTAAACTTAACAACGATCAGTAATAAGCAGCTTTCAACTCTCACTTGCATAAGTTATTCAAAGACTTGGCAGCTAACTCTTAACGCTGCGCGCCGCCTTTGCGGCTCGATATGGGTAGAACAGGAAACCGATGAGAATTATCAGCTTTTGTGCTGACAGCATAGTCGATGCCGCTGAACGTGGTTTTTTTGACTGGATTGTAGAGCAGGATGCAGACGTCGTTTGCATCCAAAATCTCGGTATCGCCGAATACAAACTCCGGGACGACGTCTACTTCCCCAGAGAATACAACCCGTACTTCTTTGATTCTGCCGACGGCAAAAGCAACGGTGTGGCGATTTACACTCGCAAGCTGCCCAAAGCCATTATGACCGGCCTGGGATTTTTAGACTTCGACATGGACGGTCTTTATATTCAAGCCGATTTTGACGATATCAGCATTGGCAGCCTGTTGGCGCCCAGCGCCTACGACAAAGATGCCAGCGAGCAATCTCGAAAAAACCAGTTTTTTGAACAATATATGAATCACCTGACAAAAGTGCGCAACAAACGTCGGGACTTCATCATCTGTGGCAACTGGAATATTGCTCACCGCAGCATTGATATTCAAGACGTCAAAGGCAACCACGGCGTTTCCGGTAGTTTGGCAGAAGAACAGCAGTGGATGGATAGGCTGTTCAGAGAGCAGCACTACTCCGATGCCTTTAGACTGGTAACCACCGACGCCGATGAATTTAGCTGGTGGCCAAAAGGTGAACCCGGTAAAGATGGCTGGCGGGTTGATTATCAAATTGTCTCCGAGCGCTTAAAACCCAAAGTGGAATTTGGCGCGCTGTACAAAGTACAGCAGTTTGGTAGCCACGCCCCACTCATCATGGACTACGACTACGAACTGCCCGAAGCAGAGTTTTAGTCTTTATTGTTAGCTATTTAACAAGAAGGGAGGCCAAATGGCCTCCCTTCTTGATTTTAGCAAATCACTACCGCCATACAATAAAGCGGCTACAACGCCAGCGCTTCTCGCTGAGCCACGATAAGCTCACCAATTCCCTTCTCGGCCAGGTCCATCATCGCGTTCATTTCAACGCGACTGAAGGTCGCCCCCTCTGCGGTACCCTGCACCTCGATAACGCCCCCTTGGTCATCCATCACCACGTTCATATCGGTTTCAGCTGCCGAGTCTTCGAGATAATCCAAGTCCAGCACCGGCTGACCCTGATAAATACCCACGGAAACCGCAGCCACCATTTTTTGCAGTGGCTGCCCGGTCACCAAACCTTGTTTTTGTAATGTCGCAATCGCATCGGCCAGCGCCACATACGCCCCGGTAATGGAAGCAGTACGGGTACCACCATCGGCCTGAATGACATCACAATCCAAAGTAATGGTATTTTCTCCCAGTGCAGACAAGTCCAGCGCAGCCCGCAACGAACGGCCAATCAAACGCTGAATTTCTTGGGTACGACCACTTTGCTTACCTCTCGCGGCTTCGCGGCCCATCCGGCTGCCAGTAGAACGAGGCAACATGCCATATTCAGCGGTGACCCAACCCTGCCCTTTGCCACGCAAAAACCGGGGCACGCTGTTTTCCACCGAAGCGGTACAAATCACCTTGGTATTGCCCGTTTCAATAAGGACAGAACCTTCTGCATGACATGTGAAATGACGCTGAATACGCAGAAGACGCTTTTCATCAATAGCGCGCTGACTGGGTCGACTCATATTTACTCCTGATTTTGGGAAGGATTGGCAGGACCAACAAGGCGCAAAGTATATAGGTCAGCAGCAAACAACACGAACCCCAGCCGCCAAAATGGCTGCCCAGCTCAGCAGATAGTCGGCGCACAAACTGCTAGAATGCTCGTCTCATTTAAACGTTATAAGGGTTTCCAGTGACTATTTGCAGCATGACCGCCTTCGCCCATCTGCGCAACGAATACCCTTGGGGCACCGCCACCTGGGAACTGCGCTCGGTCAATCATCGCTACTTGGAGCTCAGCTTCAAACTCCCCGAATCGTGGCGCCAACTTGAACCCAGCTTGCGCGACGGGCTACGCAAACGCCTGCAGCGGGGCAAAGTGGAATGCAGCTTAAAAATTCAACTGCAAGACCAAGAGCAAGAATTAAAGCTCAATGACGCTCTGCTTCACCAAATTTTAGACGCCGCCAATAAGCTGCGCTCGGAAATCGCCCACTCCGCACCCGTCAATATCCTGGAACTGCTGCGCTGGCCCGGCGTAATAACGAACGCCGAATTAGACGGCGACACACTACAAGCCAAGCTGTTGGAGTGCTTCAAGCAAACATTAGACCTCCATATAGAAAACCGACAACGGGAAGGTGCAGCGCTTGCAGAACTTATCCACCAACGCCTGAACAGCATTGAAAATATCGTCACTGAAGTTCGGGGAAAAATGCCCGACATCGTCAAAAAACAACAGACAAAACTCCAGCAGCGCCTAGCCGATCTAAAAGCCGAACTGGATGCCGACCGGCTTGAGCAAGAAATTGCCATGATCGCCCAAAAAGCCGACGTCGACGAAGAACTAGACCGACTAGACACCCACGTGACAGAAGTGCGCCATATACTCAAAAAAGGCGGTGCCGTAGGCCGACGCTTAGACTTCTTAATGCAGGAACTCAATCGCGAAGCCAACACCCTTTCCTCAAAAGCAGTGGTGGCAGACAGCACCCAAGCCGCTGTCGAACTAAAAGTACTTATCGAGCAAATGCGGGAGCAGATTCAGAATATCGAGTAAAACCCAGCTACAAAAAAAAGAATACCCAAGCCCTCCAATTCAATATAAGCAAGCTCACTTAACAAAACCCACCTCGCCAGCAACGACGAGGTGGTGAAGTATGCTATGCTGCACGTCCATTTGTTCCAAACAAATATGTTGCTCTCAGACGCAGGTAAGCCCGGTGCCCATATCCACCACCGCCACACATAGCTCCACTCACCTCAAAGCTGATTTACTTCTATTGGCGGCAACCGTTGTGGCGGCAGCTGGCTGGATATTCTCCCGAGAGGCGCTTGCGGGCTTTCCGCCGTTAATGTTTATGGCGTTACGATTTACTGGCGCGGGGTTGTTGTTATCAGTCATTGGTCGCACTGGCCTGCGGCGACTCACCGCTCAGCAATGGCGGCAATCGGCTTACGTCGGTGTGTTATTTGGTATTGCCATGGTGTTTTGGATCATGGGCTTAAAAATGACCCAGCACATCGGCGTGGGGGCTTTTTTATGCAGCCTTGGGCTCGTTTTGGTGCCTCTTATTACGCTGTTTTTTGGCGAGCGTTCCAGCCTCTCTGTTTATCTGGCCATTCCCATCGCGATTGCCGGTTTGGCGTGTTTGTCGCTGGATAGCCACTTTAATCTCGGTCCAGCAGAGTTGTGCTTTTTAATGGCCGCGCTCTTTCTTGCCTTGATGTTTGTACTCAACAGTCATGCCGCGGCGAAAATTCCCGCGCTACCTCTAACAGCTATACAACTGCTCGTTACGGGTTTGATCACTGCCATCTGCTCAACCGTCGCAGAAGACTGGCAATTCAGCCAACCTCTTAATATTTGGGGCTGGTTTTTTGCCAGCCTGCTAATTGCGACCAGTCTACGGTTTCTCATTCAAACCCGGGGCCAAGGTATGGCGCCGCCCAGCCACAGCGCTATTATCATGACACTGGAACCGGTATGGACCGCATTATTAGCCAGCGTCTGGTTTGCTGAGCGCATGACCACTATGCAGCTGGCGGGCTGCGGGCTGATATTTGCCGCGATGCTGGTCAACCGCTGGCCATCGTTACAGCTATGGTTAAAGAGCGTACTGAAATAGGCTCGACGAGGTAAAAACAATTTTTTTTTAGTACACTGATCAAAGCCCTTGGGGACTGCTAAAAATTCGGTAGAATAATACGTTTTCTGCGCCCGTGACTCGCCTTCTATAATGGTGAGCATAAATGCGAGCAGCAGCTGATCGGGATCAAACATGAGTCAACAAGGCAGGCTTTACACCATTTCTGCACCCTCTGGCGCGGGCAAAACCAGCCTGGTGACCAAGCTCATCGAAAGTGTTGATCAACTCGGCGTATCTATTTCTCACACCACGCGCGCCATGCGCCCCGGCGAACAAAATGGCGTGAACTACCACTTTGTATCCCATGACGAATTTCAGCAAATGCTGGCGCAGGTGGCATTTTTAGAACACGCAAAGGTCTTTGATAACTTCTACGGCACCTCCCAAAAATGGGTAGAATCTCAACTTGCCGCTGGTGAAGACGTAATTTTAGAAATTGACTGGCAAGGTGCCGAGCAAGTGCGCCGCCTAATGAAAGACACCATTTCGATTTTTATTCTGCCCCCCTCTAAAGAGGCATTACGGCAACGGCTAACCGGACGCGGTCAAGATGACGACGCCATTATCAGTCGACGCATGCAAGACGCTGTTGCGGAAATGTCCCACTATAACGAGGGTGATTACATCGTAATCAACGACGATTTTGACACCGCGCTCGCCGACCTCTGCGCAATTATTCGCGCCCACCGCCTGCAACTTGCTCCGCAAAGCGCCAGAAATAAGGCACTACTAAACGAACTCCTATCATAAGCCTCTATTATAAGCGCATCGATTTTGGTAGACTCACTTTACTTGTCGGCGCATTTTCTGCGCCGTTCTATCGTTTCAGGAAACAGGTTTCATGGCTCGTATTACTGTTGAAGACTGCCTATCGGCAGTGGATAACCGCTTCGAACTGGTTATGGTTGCCAGCAAACGTGCTCGCGCACTCGCTACCGGCGGTAAAGATCCTTTGGTTCAAGAAGATGGTGACAAGCCAACTGTCTTGGCCTTGCGTGAACTTGCTGAAGGCAAAATCACCAAACAAGAAATCATGGCAGCAGACCGCAAAGTTGAAGAGCCTGAGCTAGATCTGGATGCCGAAATGGGTAACGCGGCAGTTTAATCGTGAATGGCCGGGGTGCTGATGCATCAGTACAGTATTTTTAATCCTGCACAGAGCAGACCTGAGCCAGCGCAATCTATTGACGCCCTAGCTCAAACCCTCGCCGAATACCTTCCCAACGATCAGGTTCAACAAATAAAGCGCGCTTACTTCTACGCCGAACAAGCCCACGAGGGCCAAAGTCGGCGTAGTGGCGAGCCCTACGTAACCCATCCCCTCGCCGTTGCCAGTATTCTTGCAGAAATGCATATGGACGCCCAAAGCTTAATGGCGGCCATGCTCCACGACGTCATTGAAGATACCGCCGTTTCCAAGCAAGCTCTGAGCAATCAGTTTGGTGAAGTGGTGGCCGAACTGGTGGATGGCGTTTCTAAGTTAACCCGAATCGAATTTCAATCCAAAGCCGAACAACAGGCCGAAAACTTTCAGAAAATGGCCTTGGCCATGGCCAAAGATATCCGGGTTATTCTGGTAAAGCTGGCCGACCGCTTACACAATATGCGCACCCTTGGCGTGTTGCGTGCCGACAAACGCCGCCGCATCGCAAGAGAAACCCTGGAAATCTACGCACCCATCGCCCAACGTTTGGGCATGCATAAAGTCCGGGTCGAGTTTGAAGATCTTGGTTTTCAAGCCATGCACCCCATGCGTGCCCGGCGCATACGCAAAGCAATAGAAGCCCGTTACGGTGACCGCAAAAAGGTCATGGAATCTATTCGAGAGAGCTTAGAAAACTGCCTCTTAGAAGAAGGCCACAATGCGCAAGTAATCGGCCGAGAAAAGCATCTGTTCAGTGTTTACAGCAAGATGCGCAACAAGCGGAAGTCACTCAAAGAGATTATGGATCTCTACGCCTTTCGCATTGTTGTCGATTCGGTTGACAGCTGCTATCGCGTCTTGGGCTGCGTACATGGCCTCTACAAACCAGTGCCCGGCCAGTTTAAAGATTACATAGCCATTCCAAAAGCCAACGGCTACCAATCTCTGCATACCGTATTATTTGGCATGCAGGGCGTCCCCATCGAAATCCAGATCCGCACCCAGGAAATGGAAGAAATGGCCGACAACGGTATTGCTGCCCATTGGCTATACAAAGCCAATGAACCCGAGCCCAAGCGCAACTCCAGCCACGCCAGAGCCCGCCAATGGGTGCAGGGGCTACTGGAAATGCAAGAACGCGCTGGCGATTCGCTAGAATTTATCGAAAACGTCAAAATCGACTTGTTCCCCGATGAGGTCTACGTCTTTACTCCCCGTGGCGACATTATGGAATTGCCCGCTGGCGCCACCGCCGTCGATTTTGCTTATGCCGTGCACAGCGATATTGGCAACAGCTGTGTCGCCTGTCGCATCAACCGTCGTTTAGCGCCCCTGTCAGAACCCCTGCAAAGCGGCGAGACCGTCGAAGTTATTACGACACCCGGCGCGCAACCCAATCCGGCGTGGATGCACTTTGTCGTGACGGCTAAAGCCCGCAGCGGTATTCGTCACTTTCTTAAACACCAGCGCCGTAACGAAGCCCTCAATCTTGGCAAGCGCATGCTCGACCGAGCGTTAGCCAGCCTGTCAGAGAACTTAGCTGACTTCAGCGACAGTCAGTTAAAAAAGCTGGTTAATTCCACCCACGCCCGCTCTATCGACAATATTTATGAGCAAATTGGCATGGGTAACCGCGTGGCTTATCTCACTGCCAAACAGTTAGTTAATCTGCGTGATGAGATTCGTGATACCGGCCGCGAAGATGTACCCCCTGCGCTCATGCGCGAAGCCATGATCATCCACGGCACGGAAGGCTTCCTGGTTAATTTTGCCCGCTGCTGCTACCCCATACCTGGCGACCACATTGTCGGCATCGTCAGTTCTGAAAAGGGCGTAGTGGTCCACTGCGAAAACTGTCACAACAGCATTGCCCTCAGCAGCCAACCCGAACGCGTCGTCCCCCTCACCTGGGCCGAGCAAATTGACCGTGACTTCTCAGTAGAACTGAAAGTAGAACTCAGCAAGCAGCGCGGTATTATTGCCGTATTAGCGACTCGCGTGAACGGCGCTGATGGCAGCATCGAAAAAATCAGTGTTGAAGATGAAAATCCAAAAATCAGCACCATCCATCTTATTATTGGCGTGCAGTCGCGCGTGCATCTTGCCCGAATAATGCGCCGCATTCGCAATATCCCCGCTGCCATTAAGGTAGAACGCGAAAAGCATTAATTGCTTATTATCCTGTCAGCCCTCCTGAAACAGCCGCTCACCT
This sequence comes from Spongiibacter sp. IMCC21906, assembly GCF_001010805.1. Lineage (NCBI taxonomy): Bacteria > Pseudomonadati > Pseudomonadota > Gammaproteobacteria > Cellvibrionales > Spongiibacteraceae > Spongiibacter > Spongiibacter sp. IMCC21906. The sequence continues at coordinate 332,287 of NZ_CP011477.1, forward strand.
GGTCTGGTCTGCAAGACAAGCCAAGGCTCTTTCTCATTTGGGATAAAACAGAGAAAATTCAGCCTGTCGAAATTAACCTTTACCATCTCATAAAAAGGAGCGCCCCTTGAGCAAGAAAGAAATCATCAGCACCGACAATGCCCCCGCCGCCATTGGACCCTATTCGCAAGCGGTTAAAGTTGGCGATACGGTCTACCTCTCGGGGCAAATCCCCCTGATCCCGGCAACCATGCAAATGGTAGAAGGCGGTGTGGTAGAACAAGCCAAACAAGTTTTTGCCAACCTTTCTGCAGTGGCTGCGGCAGCAGGCGGCAGTTTGGACGATGCGGTAAAAGTGAATATTTCTTTGACCGATTTAGGAGATTTCACTCAGGTCAACGAGGTGATGGCCAGTGTGTTTAAGCAGCCCTTCCCTGCCCGCGCCTGTGTACAGGTTGCCGCGCTGCCTAAAGGCTCAATGATTGAAGTGGAAGTCATTTTAAGCCTGTAAAAAAACGTTTTCGCCAAGTCTTAGGCTTGGCGAAGGTCCTTTATCATTTCTTGAAAACCACTTCGAAAGTTGGGGTATTTCAGCTGATAGCCACTGTCTCTTAATCGCTTATTAGAACAACGTTTGCTACCGGTGCGCTTTACTGCTTCGCCATCGGCGCGATACTCCACCCGCAACAAATCAGCCAACCACGACTGAACATCTTGAATACTGGCTGGCTCATCATCTACCCCCAAATAACAGGCCTCAACCTTTTCTCCGGCTTCAGCTTTTTCCAGCAAGAAAGCAAGAAAGCCAACACAGTCATCGCGGTGAATGCGATTGGTGAAATGCTCTGGCTCAGGTGGCGCGCATTCACCATCAATCACTTTATTTATCATCTGCAAGCGCCCTGGCCCGTATATGCCACCAAAACGCACTACGCTATATGGCCAGCCGGTAGCTGCAATACGCTGCTCTGCCGCCAATAAACTTTGACCGGAGAAACGCCGGGGAATCGTGTCACTCTCTTCGTCAATCCACTCGTGATCGTGCTGGTCATAAACCCCTGTACTGGTAACAAAAAGTAATTGCTTGGGTGCACTAAGAGCATGCAAGACGTGATCAAGACCTTGCTCAAAAATAGTCTCATAGCCTTCTGGGCGATAGCTTTGCGGTGTCAGCGTCATCACCACATAATCGGCTTTTAATTTGCCCAAGCGGGCCATAGACTCTGCACTGCTAATATCGGCCTCAAGCGGCTCGACGCCTTCTGGCAAAGCATCGCAATTGCGACGCAAACCTATAACGCGCCAATTCTTAGCCAAAAAATATTTCGCTAGCCCAGAACCAATATCGCCGCAACCCACAATAAGAAGACTATTTTGTGCCATTAATAAAGCGATCCCTGTAGCAGAACATTGGATAAATATATTTGGTATGCAATGTGTTAATTGCACACTAGCGTAAACTTTGGCAGATTCAACAAACCTTTGCCAACCGATACACCAGCGTTGTTACTAATCGAAAGTTCACAAACAATAGCCAACCGAGCTTAACAAATTTCATCTACACCCGTGGAGCTAAAATGCCCAACAATAGCAAAAGTCGTCGTGTCGTACTGGTCGACAGCAATAACCGAAGCCTGTCCATTGGCAGCGAAGCACTGCCAGAACCTGCCGCCGACGAGGTACTGCTCAAGGTCTTTGCAGCCGGGGTCAACCGCCCAGACCTGATGCAGCGGCAGGGAAAGTATCCCGCCCCAAAAGGAGCCAGCCCAATTTTGGGGCTGGAAGTGTCGGGAGAAGTCATTGCCGTAGGCAAAGACGTAAAGCGCTGGAAAAAGGGCGATCTACTTTGCGGTCTTTGCAATGGCGGCGGCTATGCCGATTTTACAGTGCTCCCCGCCCGGCAATGTTTGCCCATTCCCAAAGGGCTCACCCTCACTCAGGCCGCAGCCCTGCCGGAAGTGTTTTTTACGGTTTGGCATAATGTGTTTCAACGAGGCAAGTTAGAAGCAGGAGAAAACGTACTGATCCACGGTGGTAGCAGCGGCATCGGCAGCGCCGCTATTCCACTGGCTAAAGCGATGGGCGCACGAGTTTACGCCACCGCAGGCAGTGCAGAAAAATGCGCAGCCTGCGAAGAATTGGGCGCACTCCATGCCGTAAATTACAAAACCGAAGATTTTGTCAGTGTATTACAAGATGCCACCAATGGCCGGGGCATGGACGTTATTTTAGATATGGTGGGCGGCGAGTATATTCAAAAAAATCTGGAGCTGGCCACACTGGACGGACGCATCGTCAATATCGCATTTCAGCAGGGCGCTAAATCCCAAATTAATTTTCTACCGGTGCTAATGAAACGGCTTACCCTGACGGCATCAACGCTGCGGGCTCAAAACGCCAGCCAAAAGGCCAGTATTGCCAAAGAGCTTGAAGAACAAGTCTGGCCCCTGATTGCCAGCGGTGAAGTGCTGCCCAAAATTGACAGCGTGTATGCCTTTGAAGACATCGAAAAAGCCCATGCCCGAATGGAAAGCAGCGAGCATATTGGCAAAATCATTGTGGAAATCAATCACTGAATTGTCTTGTTCGAGGCGCTATTATAGTCAAATTCTATTGCTTTGGAATTTTCGATGACGCTCACTGAATTGCGCTATATTTTGGCACTGCAGGATACTGGCCATTTTGGCAAAGCTGCCGAAAAGTGTTTTGTCAGCCAGCCCACACTTAGCGTTGCGGTAAAAAAACTGGAAGACGAGCTTGGTGTTTCCCTGTTTGAACGCAGCCGGGGGCAGGTTAAAAATACGCCTATTGGCGAGCAAATACTTCGCCAAGCGCAAGTTGTATTACAGCAAAGCGATCGAATTTATGAGCTGGCCGAACAGGGCCGCGATCCACTAGGTGCGCCACTGTCACTGGGCGCGATCCACACTGTTGGCCCCTACCTCTATCCGCGCTGCGTACCCGTTATTCGTGGCGAAGCACCCGACATGCCACTCTACATTGAGGAAGATTACACCAGCGTACTTAGAGAAAAACTCCGCAATGGCAAGCTAGATGCCATCGTCATCGCCCTGCCTTTTAACGAAGCCGAGGTGGTAACCCAACCACTCTATGACGAACCCTTTGTTGTATTGCTACCCTGCGACCACCCGCTAGCCAAAAAGACCGCCATCAACAATAAAGATCTGGAAAGAGAGAATGTGCTATTGCTAGGCGAAGGACACTGCTTTCGAGATCAGGTCATGGCGGCTTGTCCCAACCTGCGCAAACACGCCACGCGAGATGAGCGACTATTGCAATCCGTCGTTGAAGGCAGCTCCCTAGAAACCCTGAAACATATGGTGGTATCCAAGCTAGGCATCACTATTTTGCCCATGTCCGCTGCCCAAGTAGCGCCTTATGGCCAAGGGGTACTCTGTACCCGACCCTTTGAAAAACCACCCTATAGAACCGTGGCCTTAGCGTGGCGTAGCAGCTTTCCTCGGCACCAAGCCATCGACGTGGTTAGCCAAGCCATCAAAGCCGCCGCACCGGGGCTCGCTACAGCCACCGCCGCCTGATGTCAGATCCATTACACAATATTAGTGTCTTGCAATTAAAGGGCGTTGGCCCGCGATTGCGGGATAAGCTGACAAACTGTGGCATAAAGACTGTGCAAGACCTGCTGTTCCATTTACCCCTGCGCTACCAAGACCGTACCCGCATCACCCCCATTGGCGCTGTTCGCCTTGGCGATGATGTGGTGATTGAAGGCAGCGTGGCCGGCGCCGATATAGTCTTTGGCCGCCGCCGTAGCTTGGTGTGCCGACTGCAAGATGGCACCGGCACCACCACCCTGCGTTTTTTTCATTTTAGCGCCGCGCAAAAACAGCAACTCAGCAACGGTGCCAGAGTACGCTGCTACGGTGCCGCTCGACGCGGTGGTAGCGGCCTTGAGTTCTACCACCCCGAATACACCGTGCTACAAACCGAAGACAGCATGCCAGTTGAGGAGCGCCTCACACCTATTTACCCCACCACCGAGGGTTTAGGCCAAGCCAGCCTACGCAAACTTTGCGATCAGGCACTTGCGATATTAGACACCCATGTCGTAACGGAATGGCTACCAAACCGCGTGCAGCCCGGCCGCTGGTCGCTGGCCGATGCCCTGCGCTACCTGCACCACCCTCCTACCGACGCCTCGCTCAGCCAATTACAGGACGGGCTGCATCCCGCACAACAGCGCTTAGCCTTTGAAGAGCTACTCGCCCACAACCTCGCTTTGCAAGAGCTGCGCAAAGAAACCAGACAGTTTGGCGCGCCTGCTATGACCGAAGGTAAAAACCTGCAAAAGGAGTTTCTTAAAAATCTCGGCTTTAAACTGACCGGGGCTCAGAAACGCGTCAACCTGGAGATTAGCCAAGACCTCGCCAGCCCCAGCCCCATGCTCAGGCTTATTCAAGGCGATGTTGGTAGCGGTAAAACCGTGGTGGCAGCACTAGCCGCACTGCGAGCGGTAGCTAGCGGCTACCAAGTGGCGATTATGGCTCCCACCGAGATTTTGGCAGAACAGCATTATCAAAGTTTTTCTGACTGGTTGCTTCCCTTGGGTTTAAACGTCGCGTGGTTAAGCGGCAAGCTGGGGGCCAAAGCTAAACGCGAACAGAACCACGCCATTGCCGAGCACAGCGCCCATGTCGCGGTGGGGACCCATGCCCTATTTCAAGATGAAGTCAGCTTTGCCAAGCTGGGGTTGGTCATTGTCGACGAGCAACATCGCTTTGGCGTGCACCAACGATTGGCCCTTAGGCAAAAATCCGGCGCAGACCTGGGCCAGCCCCATCAATTAATTATGACGGCCACCCCCATTCCCAGAACCTTGGCGATGACCGCCTACGCCGACCTCGATACCTCCGTGATCGACGAGCTGCCTCCGGGCAGAACCCCCGTCACCACTGTGGTACTAGACAACAATCGCCGCGAACACATCATGCAACGCTTGCAAGCGGTCTGCCAACAAGGCCAGCAAGCGTATTGGGTGTGCACCTTGATTGAAGAATCCGACAAGTTACAAGCCCAGGCCGCCGAAGCAAGCTGGGAGCAATTAAAAAATACCCTCCCCGACCTCAACGTCAGCCTTGTTCACGGCCGCATGAAGCCCGCCGAAAAGGCTCAGGTGATGGCTGACTTTAAAGCTGCCAAAATCGACTTATTGGTAGCCACCACCGTTATTGAAGTCGGGGTCGACGTCCCCAATGCCTCATTAATGATCATTGAAAATGCCGAGCGGCTGGGCCTGGCCCAACTCCATCAGCTCAGAGGCCGAGTCGGCCGTGGCAGCCTGCAAAGTTATTGCGTACTGCTGTATCAAGCACCACTATCCCGCAATGGACGCCAACGCTTATCGGCCCTGCGTGACAGTAACGACGGCTTTGTCATTGCAGAGCAAGACCTGCAATTACGCGGCCCCGGCGAAGTGCTGGGCACAAAGCAAACCGGTCTGATGAGTTTTAGAATTGCTGACTTACAGCGCGACGATGCATTGCTAGATAGTGTCAAAGAGGCCGCTCAATGGATACTCGACTATCAACCGGAAAATGCCTCGCCGCTTATTGACCGCTGGCTGTCAGACAAAACCCTATATGCATCTGTATAGGTTTTTAACCAGCTAATAATATCAATTACGCATAACTCATATATTTAATATGTATTTTTGCCTCAATTTGCTATACTTTACCTAATCTTGGCATTTGCCTTTGATCCGAAACAGCGCTTATCCTAATCAGAAAGCGCCAACATTGTTTTAATTTCAAAACATAATCAAATAATACTCGCAGGCTTTCACTATGACTGTCACTACCAATCAATCTGTTCGAGAAGTTCTGAACCAGATCACCCATGATCCTCGCTATAAAAACGTGATGCGCATGGATAAGTATGATATTCCTCAAACTTTTCTGACTCTTGCGTGCCTGAGCATCTTCACGCTCAGCTGTTATTGGTATTTAACCGGCACCATTCCTTGGTGGCTGGCAATTCCCTTTAACATTGTCGCGGTGTTCCTGGCCTTTACGCCCATGCACGACGCCTCTCACCGGGCCGTGTCATCAGATAGTTTTGTCAACGACTTGCTTGGTACCGCCGCCGGACAAATTCTGCTGCCGGGTATGAATATGCCCGCCTTCCGCGCTATTCACATGGACCACCATCGCTATGTGGGCCAAGATGGTCGCGACCCCGATTGCGGACTGGTCAATGTTCCCAAGTGGGCGGGCTTGTCTTACCTGATGTTTACCGATATTCACTGGCTGACGTGGTTCTTTAAACACGGCCGGGATAACTGGTCGCCCCGCATCAAAATGTATGTCTATGTGATGATTGCGACCGTAGTTGGTCTGCATGCGGCCTTCCTGCTATCGCCTTACTGGGCAGAGTTTTTACTTCTTTATGTAGTGCCGCAACGCTTGGGCCTGGGTTTGGTTGCCTACACTTTTGCCCATATCCAACACCCCCACGGCATGACTTGGGAGAAAGAGCCATTCCAGTCAACGGTGCATATTTACGAGAGTTCACCGCTGCGCGGCTTGATGTTTGGTCAGGAAAACCACCATATTCACCACCTGCTGCCGCATCTGCCTTGGTACCGCTACCGTCGGGTGTGGGAACTGGCAAACGGCATTCTGCACAAGCAGCCTATTCCCCAGCGTGGTTGGCTGAAGCCCGCTCCAGAGCCTATTTATGTGCCGGGCGCAGAAGCCTTCGCGCCTGTAGACGTCCGGGTTGTCAGCATCAAAGAAGTGGGTGAAGGTATTCGCTCCTTTGAGTTTGAACCCACTGACAGCGACACCTTATTACCCGAAGGCGCCGCTGGCGCGCATATGGATGTCTATATTGCCGACGGCCTCATCCGTCAGTATTCACTGGTCTCACATGATGAAGTAACCAACCGCTACCGCATCGCCGTTAAACGCGAAGATAACGGTCGCGGCGGTTCACGCGCCATGCATGAGTTAACAGAAGGTCAGGTCATCAAAATTGGACCACCTAAGAACAACTTCATGCTGTACGAAAACGCCACACGCTTTATTCTGGTTGCTGGCGGTATTGGCATTACCCCAATGCTGGCCATGGCCCATCGCCTGATTCGACTGAATAAAGACTTTGAACTGCATGTTTGTGCCCGCAACGAAGACGCCGTGCCCTTCCAAGAAGAGCTGAGCGTAAGCCGTTTAGCCAAGCATGTGCACATTCATTTGGATCAAGACAATGGCCGTAGCGCCCTGTCACCAGAGAAGGTTCTTGCCAACCCCGGCGAAGGCACTCAGGTCTATATCTGTGGCCCGGGTGGCTTTATGAACTGGTTGCGTGAGTCAGCCATTGGTTTGGGTTGGAAGGATGAAAACATCCGCATCGAATCCTTTGCCGCACCAATTGCTAAAGATGTGGAGAATCACCCCTTCACCTTGCACTTAACCAAAACCAACAAAGAAATCGAGGTTAAGGCCGATCAATCCATTTTGGACGCACTCCAACATTCCGGTGTTGAACCCGCCTATGCCTGCATGCAAGGCACCTGCGGAACGTGCATCACCACCGTAGTGGAAGGTGAAGTCGATCACCGGGATGCATTCCTGTCAGAAAGCGAGAAATCCTCAAACACTGCTATGTGTATGTGTGTATCTCGTGCCAAAGGTGACCGCTTGAGCGTGGAGTTGTAAATCGACTAAATTCGATTCTTCAAGCGACTCAACATTGCGCTCCCCAGACCGAAAGGCTGGGGAGCGCTTTCGTTTGGAGCCTTAAAAACTATAACGGGCACAGAAGCATTGCAGCCCCTTGTCATCCCGGGTAATCCCCCCACACCTTGTCATCCCGGACGCGTTAGCGATGAGGGATCCAGCGGCTCGGTGTTCGCGGCAAGCACGGCGTATGTATCACGCTCGGTGGTTTACTGGATACCGACTCGGGGGCCGGTATGACGGTATAGGTGCATCGCTCCTCCCTGTGTCATCCCGGACGCGTTTAGCGATCCGGGATCCAGCGGCTCGATGTTCGCGGCAAGCACGGCATATGTATCACGCTCGGTGGTTTGCTGGATACCGGCTCGGGGGCCGGTATGACGACATAGGTGCATCGTTCCTCCCTATGTCATCCCGGACGCGTTTAGCGATCCGGGATCCAGCATGGAGCTCAGGGTTTACTTCAATGATTATTCACCAGATCGTCACCCCGTCTAATTCCACAATAACTAAAACCGTATACACTAAATAACAGCAACCCCGATTATTGTAATCTCTCATTCTTTTAGCCATTACGCTTTTGGACACGACCATGAGTCCACTTGAACTGCTTAATCTTTTTGCTGCGATGACGCTGTTGGCGTTAATCCCCAGCACCAGCGTTGCACTGGTTGTCAGCCGTGCCTCTACGAAGGGATTTGCCAACGGCGCAGCGGTTACCGCCGGTATTGTGTTGGGCGACCTTGTTTTTATCATGCTCGCGCTGTTGGGATTGTCGGCCTTGGCTGAGGCCATGGGTGAGTTATTTTTGATTCTCCGATATCTCGCTGGAGGCTACCTCATTCTTTGGGGTATCCAGCTACTGCGGTCCAAGCCAGCCACACCACATCGGCCTGCAGGTGCGCCGCTGGTCAACTTATCAACCAGTTTCATTGCCGGTTTAATGCTGACGCTAGGAGACGTTAAAGCCATATTGTTTTACGCCAGCCTGTTTCCTGCCTTTATCGACGTAACAACACTCAGTGCAGTCGACATTTCATGGATCATATTCATCAGCTTGATTGCGGTTGGCGGCATCAAACTCGGCTATGCCTATGGCGCGCAAAAAATAACATCCCTCAGCTGCGGTAGTACCAAAACTCATTTTATTCAGCGAGCCACTGGCGGCGTTATGATTACCGCCGGCGGCTATCTTATAATGAAAGCCTAGAACCATTTTAAAAATGAGGCCCTATGAAATACCTTCTCGTCTTTGCCCTGCTCATTGGCGGTTATTTTCTGTTTTTGAACAAGCAACCAGCCCCTGCGGCATTTAGCGGTAAAAAGCATAAACAACTCATTATGTATTCCCTCACTACCTGCGGTTATTGCAAGCAAAAAGCCAAAGCTTTAGAAGCGGCAGGTATTCCTTACCAAGAATATTTTATTGATGTTGATCAGAACCGACGAGAAGAACTGGATAAAAAACTGACGCTATCGGGTCTGCCTGCCAAAGGTTATGGCACACCTATTTTTGATGCCTACGGTTATATACTGCCGAACAACCCCTCTATATCCACATTGCAGTCATACCAGAATGACGGCTAACCCCATCTCTTTGGAGAAATACCATGCCCGCGCATGAGACTATTAATTATCTTCAATTTCCCGTCCGGGATTTAGACGCCAGCAAGCAGTTTTTTAGCTCGGTGTTCGCTTGGTCATTTACAGATTACGGACCGGATTACACGACCTTTTCAGCACCGGGCATAGAGGGAGGATTTTTCCGTTCACCGTTGGCAAGCAACACCGAAACCGGCGCAGTACTCGTGGTGTTCTATAGCCAACAAATTGAAAATACCTTGGCGAAGGTCATTGCCGCGGGAGGCGAAGTAATCAAACCAATTTTTTCATTCCCCGGTGGTCGCCGCTTTCATTTTAAAGAACCCAGCGGCAATGAGCTTGCGGTGTGGTCAGAGCCCGAGGTTTAGCACCCAGCCAAAAAACACAGCCGGTTACTCCAACGCTGGCGGCGATAACTGGTTTCCGGCAGCCCAGTTCACCAACTGATTAAAGCTATCAAGATAAGGCCTGACTGCAGGCCAGTCGGGACGTGTTATCTCAATATAGCGATTCTCTTCAGCCATATACTGAGCCGTCGCTGGCTTAGCGCTTTGACATTGCTCAGTGCGAATCTCTGCAAGAGTGGGCATGCCTTGTATCTGACTAAGCATTTCTTTTATTTGCGCCTCAGGCAAGCCCGCCGCACGCATCTGCTTAGCAATCTCTTCAGCTTTTTGCTGCTGCTCCTCTTCTAACTTATGCTTCTGGGCAGCGTACTCCTTCGCCTCTTGGCAGATTCGCAGGTCATCTTCAGCGCGTCTTGCCTGCGCCTGGCGAATGTCATCATATTCCTGAAGCATATTGGCCGCATTCACAACTCGCGCTTCTAATGCATGCCACTCATCAACGCTATAACCCTTGCTCTGTAAGTAGCTAGCCTCAGCGAGAGCATAGGTGCGCGGAGCATCCTTATATTGATCAGCATTTGCCTTGTAGTCCCGCAATAAATACTGCAATTCAAGCTCTGTCCGCAGGTAATCCTTTACTTGCGCTTCGCTTAGCGCAGCCGACTCGGCCAATGACCCAGCGCTAAGCCCAAGCATAAGCAACGCCACCAACAACGCTCTAGAGATACCCAACATATTCCCTACCATCTCGTATATTTCAACTCGGCCCAAGAATACGAATTTGCTGCAAAAGCCTCAAGCTTATTAAGGCACCTCTGATTAATTCGGTGATATCTCAAGCTTAGCCAAAAGCGGCTCAACAAGGCGCCGACATGAAGGAATGCTGGTTGCCTTTCAAGTGGCGGCAACGCAGTTGAGCCGTTTTTGGCTAAGCCCCGAGGGGCGGGCCTCTGGCGCACACTGGACTGCGTTGCCATGCTCATTAAGGACAACCAGCCTTAATCTCGGCAACTGCTCCTGCGTTGCGCTACCTCCTGCATCCATGCAGTCGTTCGCATCGCGCCTTGCCAGTGCGCGCCAGAGACTCCGTTGAAACATTACCAAATTAATCAGAGGTGCCTTAACTTATGGTGAATCGGTATTATTAATAATCTGACTTTATCGGCAAACCGTTATTTCTTTCACCAAGCCGATATATGTAACAATTAGCTCAGGGCGTATAAAGCCAATCAAAACGCTGCGGCGACAATAAGCACTTGAGGATTAATCAATGAGTCATTGGAGCAGCAAACCTCCTTTTCGCCACGCGGCACTTTCACTACTCCTTTTCATACTGGTCGGTTGCGCAACCTATATGGCAATGGACTTCGATAGCCGCTTTGGGCCCGCAGATGCGGAACAGTTTGAAACCCCAAAAACCACTGGCAGTGTCGACTACCAAGCAGATATTAAACCTATTCTTGAAAGTCGCTGCATTGTTTGCCACGCCTGCTACGACTCGCCCTGCCAACTCAAACTCGGCTCCTACGAAGGTTTAACCCGGGGCGGAAGCAAAGCACCCGTTTATGACGGTGCCCGTATCTTTGCCGCTGACCCAAGCCGTTTACACACCGACGGTATGAGCGTAAGTGACTGGCGAGAGAAAGGGTTTTTTCCTGTTCTAAATGAACGTGAAGACAGTCCCGAAGCTAATATCGAAGCAGGTTTAATGGCCCAACTGTTGCTGCAAAAACAGGCACACCCTCAGCCTAGCTCTGGCATTCTGCCCGACAGCTTTGATTTTAGCTTGGGTCGAGACCAACAATGCCCACAAATAGAAGAATACGCTTCCTATTTAGAGGATTATCCTCTGTGGGGGATGCCCTATGGCTTACCTGCACTCGACTCACACGATCACTCACTGTTAATGCGCTGGCTTGAAGAAGGGGCGCCTTATAAAGCTAAAACCCCCACGGTCTCTGCCGAGCTGCAGAAAACTCTCGATCACTGGGAATCTTTTTTTAACCAAAACAGCCCCAAAGCGCAGCTCATGTCTCGCTATATTTATGAGCATCTTTTTTTAGCGCATTTGTACTTTAGCGATGCCATGGAGGGTAGCGATGGCACACCGCAATTTTATGAACTGGTTCGTTCCTCTACGCCACCCGATAAGCCCCTTAAACTTATCAGTACCCGATTACCCTTCGATGACCCCGGCGTAGATCGCGTTTATTACCGCTTGCGCGCTGTGCAAGATACCCTAGTAGTAAAGGCTCATTTGCCCTACCAATTGAATAAAGAGCGAATGGACTTTTGGACTTCGTTGTTTATCGATGCGGATTATAGCGTCAGCTCACTGCCCTCTTATGAGCCTGCCAAGGCTGCCAATCCTTTTGTAACGTTTAAGCAAATTCCTTTTCGGTCTCGCTATCGCTTTATGCTAGAAGAGGCGGCGTTCACCATCATGGGCTTTATCAAAGGCCCGGTTTGCCGCGGCCAAACCGCCCTCAACGTTATTAACGATCACTTCTGGGTTACGTTTATGAACCCCGAGTTGGAATATGGCAAAGAGAGTGAAGCCAACTTTGGCAAGGTTCTAAGAACCATGGGCCTACCCGCCGAAAGCGAAGAAAATGCCTCGGTAGTACGCTGGATGAAATACGCCGAGCAAGAAAAAGAGTATTTAAAAGCCAAGTATCAATTTATAAACAAATTGGATGATCACGTTGACCTCGACCGCTCGCTAATCTGGAATGGCGACGGTGATAACGACAATGCCAGCTTAACAATTTACCGCCACTTCGACAGCGCCACCGTGATCAAAGGTCTGCATGGCGACAAGCCTCAAACAGCCTGGGTAATAAGCTACCCACTGCTGGAACGTATCCACTATTTATTAGTCGCCGGTTATGACGTTTATGGCAATGTCGGCCATCAACTTAACACCCGAATTTATATGGACTTTTTGCGTATGGAAGGGGAGTTCGATTTTCTGCTGCTAATCCCAAAAGATCGGCGACAAGCCGTTAGAAAACAATGGTACCAAGGTTCGGTGAGTGTGCTGGAAAAATACCTCAATGTACAAATGGATCGTATTCAACCTGATTCGGGCATTGAATACAGCAGCAACGACCCCTTAATGGAGTTGTACGGGATTCTGAAACACACTCTCAAAACCGTTCAGCCCACGCAATATGAACTTAGTAATGGCTTTACAGACAAAGCCTCTATCGACGCCTTGGATGCAATAGAGAATTTACCCGCTGCTGCCATTGCGCGACTGCCCCAAAGTGCTATTTTAGCCATTGAGTCAGACGACGAAAAACAGCGTCATTACTACACTGTGCTGCACCACAATAAATACACTAACATATCGCATATGTTTGGCGACGAAGATCGGCGACAACCTCAGCGGGATACGGTATCGGTGCTCTATGGCATAGCAAGCGCCTATCCCAGTGTCTTTATAAGCGTAAAAAAAGCCGAACTAAGCACCTTGGTTAAGCAGCTCCAAAACATAAGCAACGAAGAAGACTATGCCAGCTTACTAACACACTTTGGCGTGCGCCGCAGTAACCCAAGGTTTTGGGATTTCAGCGACACCCTGCATAAAACCTTTAAAAAAGCCCAACCCATTACCTCAGGTTTGCTTGATTACAATCGTTTAGAAAACCGCTAAAACATCTTATGTCGTGTTTGGAGAAGCAATGGAACATAATCCCCAGGGTCGCCCCATTCCTCAAGAAGCCTTTGACTGGTATGACGAATACGCCCATGGCTTGATTGACCGCCGAACGTTTTTGGCCAAACTCAGCGGCTTAACGGCATTGGGGTTTAGCATGAGCATGCTAGGCACTGCATTGATTCCCAACTATGCGCTGGCAGCGCAAGTGTCTTTTAACGACGCAAGCATTAAAGCTACCTACCAGACATTTTCATCGCCCAAAGGCTATGGCGAATGTCAGGGCTATTTGGTGCAACCTAGCGAACTCAATGAGCAAGCTGCAGTAGTGCTCGTGGTACATGAAAATCGTGGCCTTAATCCCTACATCAAAGACGTAGCAAGACGCTTGGCAAAACATGGATTTATTGCTTTTGCCCCCGATGCTCTTTATCCCGTCGGCGGTTATCCCGGCAATGATGACGATGGCCGTGCTATGCAAAAAGAACTAGATAAGACCAAGCTAGAAGAGGACTTTATTGCCGCCGCTCGATTTGCCAAAGCACTGCCGAATAGCAGTGCTAAACTCGGTGCCGTGGGCTTTTGTTTTGGTGGCTATATCGTCAATATGCTGGCGGCATCCATGCCCGACGAACTGGATGCTGGCGTAGCGTTTTATGGTACTCCGCCTGCAGAAGCACTTCGCGACAAGGTCAAAGGACCCCTCATGCTGCAATTTGCTGGCTTGGATACCCGCGTTAATAACACTTGGCCAGACTATGAAGCAGCATTAAAAGCCAATAAGGCAAATTACCGGGCTTTTACTTATGACGATATAAACCACGGTTTTCACAACGACTCCACCGGCCGCTATGCCAGAGACGAAGCCGAACAGGCATGGACCCGAACCCTCGATTTTTTTGAAAAGCATTTGCTGGAAAAAACCGTTAAAACGCTAGTCATGTGATTGACAGCCGGTAGCCTTGGCGTTAACGGCAAACGGCCGTGTCTGAACGCTTGTACTATTGATCTACGGACGAAAATATAATTATTTACTTCTTAGCTTAGCTACACTCTCTCAGATTTTTTCTGGAAGGCAGTCCATGAGCATCACAACTCACAAACCAACCGAAACCGTCCCCCGCATTGTTATTTACGGCACCGGCCAATACGGCTGTCATATTGCTCGTCTTGCCTTGCAACGGGGCTGGACAATTGTTGCCGCCGTGAACCGGGCTGGTAACAAAGTTGGCAAAGATCTAGGCCCACTTGCCAAACTGGGTAAAGACATTGGCGTCGTCGTGCAAGATTGCGACACCGTGGATTTCCGTGAACTCTCGGCAGACATCGGCATTGTCACTGTGAGTAATTTACTCAGCGTTAACGCCGATGCCCATGAGCGGCTGTTATCGGCAGGCATAAATGTCCTCTGCCACGGCTCCGAGTCGTACTTTCCCTATGGCTGCGATTCTAACCGAGCAGAAGCCCTCGAAGCGCTAGCCCTCAGCAATCAAGTCAGCTTCACCGGCGGCGGTATCTGGGACATGTCTCGGATCTGGAGTGGCATATTACTCCTTGGCCCCTGCACTGACATTAAATCGCTTTACCACAGCAGCATCACCGACATTCACGGACAAGTTGCCGCCTTTGAGCAGGCCGCTTTTATCGGCGTGGGTCTCAGCAAAGATGGTTTTTATCAGCGCGGCTTAGACAAAGCGCCGTTTGGGGTTTCTTACAAAACCATTGTTGAGCATGTGTTATGGGCCAGTGGTTACACCGTCAACCAATCCGATGTCACGATTGAACCCGTTATTTACTCAGACGCCATTGATAACCCCTGGGGGGGCGAACCAATTGCTGCGGGCGTTTGCGTCGGCACGCGTATTGTCGCCACGATAAATACCGCTGAAGGCGTAACTGCCAAGCTCAAGATTGAGCTGAAGCTCTTTCAAAGAGAGGAAGTGGAGCATGTATTTTGGTCGGTAGATGGCAACCCCAGAAACGAATTGCTTAACAACCGTAAAGACAGCGACCTCACCACGGCAGGCTGTTTATTTAACCGTATAAAAGATGTGATTTCTGCACCACCCGGCATCGTTCCCGTATCCAAACTCGGTCCGTTAAAACACAGCGCAATGACCGATTAACCACAATATAACTGATTATTATTTGGTCTAATAAAAAATAGGAAAAACCATGAGCGAGCATTATCTCATTGCCATGACTCTAGAAGAGTTAATGGCCGAAGCAAGACGCATCAGCCAAGTTGATATCCATGACCAAGAAGCCATTGAGCCCTTGGGGGTTTTATTGCACGCCCTCAACCATGACAGCCGACTGCATAAAGAGGGTGCGGTTGCCATGCAAAATAAAATACTTCGGCTGCTGAGTAATCGCTTAAGAATGCAGCGTGATTTTGCCGCGCATCCGGAGATTTCTGACGAAAAAATTGAGCAAGTCGTTTTTATTTTAGGCATGGCAAGAAGCGGTACCACTAAAACTCACCGGGTATTGTCTTCCACCGGCGACTTTAACTATATGCCTTTTTGGCAAGTACAGTACCCCGCCCTTATCAGTGGCGATCGCAATGAATCCCCCCAAACTCGCATTGACGCTGCAGAAGCATACTGCCGCTGGCTTGACGCGACCGTACCCGAAAGCAAGCTGGGCCATAATTTTGAAACCCATCTTGCCGAAGAAGACTCGCTGCTCACCGAGCAATGTTTGATCGCACCGTCATTTTTTGCCTATTCAGAAGTAGACAGTTACAGCGCCTGGTTTGCCGAGTTGGGCTCCGCAGGCATGGTTAGCAATTTTGAATTTTTGAAAAACGTATTGAAATACCTTCAATGGCAGGGTCTAGCCAGTGCAGACAAACCCTGGGTACTAAAAGCACCCACCTATTATGGTTTTGAGCCCGAACTCCTCAAGGTTTTTCCCGATGCCAATATTGTCATGACCCACCGCACGCCATTAAGTACAGTGCCCTCCATTTGTAAACTACTAGACTATTTTCATGCCCCCTTCGATAGTGCCCGCCTTGACCCAGCGGCTTTACAAAGCGGGCTTGCCGGACTGCTAAACCTACACTTACAAAACCGAAAAACCACCCCCGGCCTGAACATGCTTGATTTTGCTTTTGAAGATGCAGTAGCAAATGTCGAGGCGGTGGTTAAACGCATCTATCAACACGCAGGCATACCCCTCTCTGAACAAGCGCTAGAAAACGTACGACAATGGGATAACAACAACCCTATTCACAGCAAAGGCAAGTTTGAATATTCTCTGGACGAGTTTGGCCTGACGGCCGAGGGGATTGAAAAAGAAATGAGCAACTATATTGAATTTGTCAGCAAGCTACCGTGACTTGCCTGAAAGGAAACTCCGACTGTTATTAATAACAGTCGGAGTTCAAAAAAACTATTGATTAATACCTTCATACAGGTACGTCGAGGAATTCAGCATGTCATCCATATCCGGCAGGTCTCTCACATCCGGATCAAGGTTATTGCTTTTAAACCAGGTACGCTCTCGGGCTGACTGACAACGATTATAGTCCAACACCGTCGTAAACAGCGCAGCTTTAAATTCAGGGCTACCATCACTGTAAGCCGCACGAATCAGCGCATCTACCGCATGCCCCAGGTCGGCAATTAGCGTACTAATGGCACTTACCGTCAGGGGTAATATATCAGGTAGATTTGCCAATAAATCGACCAAGGTTTTATTGCTCAGCTGGCTTTGCTGCCCGCCCTCGGCGTAGTGACTCAAGGTACTTGCCAGAGCCACCATATTGTCAAAAGAACCCTTCTCGTAAAGGTAGGCCTTGTCCCACTGCTGATCAAGCATCTTTAAATGCCCTAACATCAGTGCAGCCTGTTCGGCCGCAAAGCTTTCGCCTTCGCCAATCGCAGGAATAATAACGCCTTCCAATGCCTTACTGAGATTATTTATCCGGTTTGAAATATCAGGCAACATGAGCCACTTCCTCCCGCAACAGTTTTTCAATTTGCTCTAAAAATACCGCCCCTGCAGAACCTAACCAAGTGATCAACAGGTCCTGATGATTATTCCCCCGCTGACCGGCGATGATCGCGCTGGATAAATCCATAATTGCGCACTTCCAGGCATTTAATACTTCGTAGTAACGCAAGGCTTCTGGGTTTATTTTTCGACCAGAAAGTCGCTGATACTCTTCTGTAAATTTATTGCGTTCCATCAACCCACAAACTAGAAACTGACCGTTCGCATTCCAGCTGCCAAACAGTTTTTGTAAAATCCATGCGAGGTCTTCATGGAAATCACCAAAGTGCGCCAGCTCCCAATCGAGAATGGTCGTAATATTGCCGCTGGGCTCTTCAAACATGAAGTTACCCACCCGGTAATCACAATGCACTAAGCAAGGCTCTTCACATACAGGTGCATTTTCACGCAACCACTGTTCTGTAAGCGTAATCATCGGCACCGGCTCAACACAGTCTTGTCGCCAGGTTTCAGCCCAAAGGTTTACCTGATACAAAGCTGCTTCCGTGCTATTCGGCTTAGGCATGGCATAATTAGGCAGTTCAGCGCTTTTCCAACCATTCCATGAATGAAGCCTAGCCAGAATATCCAAAAACTGCGGGGCAATAAGCTCGGCATAGTGGCCATAACTGGAACCAATGCCCGAAACACTTTGTCCTTCAAGGCTACTCGGTTTAGTCACTCCTGAAACAAAACCGGTAATCAAACCCGGATTGCCCAGTGAATCGCCTTCTGCGTCAATGGCCAAAATAGGTGGCACCGGAAAATGCCCCGATAGGGCCTGTAATAATTCGGCTTCACGCAAGCGACATGTTTCGACAATGCCTTCTAAGGGATCCATTCGCAAAACAAAACTTTGCGCAGGATTCATTTCGCTATGCTGCAATTGAAATAAAAATTGCTCCTTAGAAGCGCCCCCCGTCATCCGTTTAACGCCGCTGATTTTTATTTCAGACAGACCTTCCGCTTCAAACAAACGTGTCAGTGCTTGCTCGATCTCTGCTGCGGTTTTGGGTTGGTAAGGACCCAGCTTGCTGCGCTTTAGCTTGCGCTCAAGAATATAGGCCATTCTAGGTTCCATTAGGGTGGAACGCGTGTCATGTGCTACCGACATTGCTGACTTCATCATTTTCCTGCCTTGGGTGTTAACACCCATTTTTGTTATCGCTTTAGTTACCGTTTCCCTGCCAGGGAAAACTAAATCCACCCTCGCCCATGCCATACCCTTTAGTGCCATCGGCCAGGGTGTATTCCATCATTTGCTCTACAAACATGAAGGAGTCATAGGGGAACTGCCAACGGAATAGCGGTGTACCAGTAAATTCCCAGAGCTTGCCGTTCTCATCCCACACTTTCCAATGAACATGTTTGAAACCAATGTCATCGTCTTCGTAGGTAATCGTTTCTTCGACTTTTTCCAGGGCCAACCAACGCTCACCATCGTGAAGTATCTTTTGATAGCTGTCGCCTTGCGTCGTAATACCATGCACCGCGACACAACCAACACCATTGTCAAAAATCGGCCAAGCCAGACGATAGTGGATTAAGCCGGTCCAGTTTCGTGGCCCCACACTTAGATCACGAAAGCCTTTATCGTTAATGCTAATGGTTTCACCGGTGCGTAAATGAATATCACCTACCACATTGCAAAACCCCTCAGGGTGCACATAGGTTAATTCTTTGGCGATGGCATCCTCACCTTCATTTTTACTGAGCGCAATACTATCGCCCATGGGGTGAATCAGATCCCATTCTAATTCAGCATTGAAATCATCAGTTTCAATTTTAACAATGGCTGTTTGTTGGGATTTGGTAGATTTCATCGTCATACCTGCCACAGTAATACCTGGATCAAGACGTTGATCGGTATACGGCAGATTCATGTTTACCCGGGTAAAAAGTGGCTTTCCATCCCGAAAAAAAATGGCAAAGCAATTCACTTCACCCACGTTTTCTAAAATTCCTATGCGGAAAAATCCACCGGTTTTTTTGTGACGATCATAAAAATTAAAATAGAAGCTTTGATTCCACTTATAAATATCAGGGTTGGGTATATAGCGCTCAATATTTTCTGCCAGATATTCATTGCTAAGTTCAGCCATGATTCTCTCCTCGCATCAGTAAGCTTTGAAAGTAGTGAAAAAGGGCGACTCACTAAAAGAGTGGTGAGCCGCCTAAGGTTAATACTAGAGATTCGCTCTAACGATTTAGTAGCTGTAACCTACCGTCAAACCGAATGTTCTTGAGCGACCGATGAACCGTGCAGAAGTATCTGAGGAAGCAATAACGTTGGTGGTGTAATACTCATCAAAGATGTTTTTACCCCACAGGGTGACACGCCATTTTCCATCTTCAGAGCGGTAACCCAAGCGTGCATTCACAACGCTGTAAGCCTCCATCTCGTTAAATTTTGGCGTAATCGCTTTAGCACCCGCGCTCATTTGTGCGGCGGTATAACTCAGCCGGCTACCACCAAAGGCTGCATCCGATTCTGATTGACCATTGATATTGACACCCGCATAGACATCCGCACCGCCCGCTAAGGGGATGGTATATTCCGCATCCAGCATATACGTCAGCTCAGGCGTAAAGGGGATTGGGTCGCCAGAGAAGTCTTCTAAACCTGTCGCCAATACCAAGGCACCACTGCCATCTGTTACTGCTTCACTGGTAAAGCTCACACCTTGATAATCTTTAACTTCTGATTGCAAGTATGTAAATGCAGCCGAAAGGCGGAGTCGCTCAGTTAGCTGTGCAGTCACATCCGCTTCAAAACCGTAGATCTCTGTTTTGGGTACATTGTCCAAGGTATCGAGGAAACCAAAGATAGGATCAAGCACTTTGGTTCTCAGCTGCTTATCTTTATAGTCATAATAAAAGGCCGCCGCATTTAGCTGTACAGAGTTATCTCTCAATGAGCTTTTAAAACCAATTTCATAGGCCTGAACAGATTCCTGTGTTACAGGATCCAGCTGGAAAAAGTTTGCCGCAGCCAGGGCGGGATAGCTTCCCGATTTAAACCCCTTGGAGAAGTTAACGTAGACCAGTGTGTCATCGGTGAGAATGTAGTCTGCACCCAAACGCCATGACACATTGTCTTCATTCAGCTCGTCAACATAGGGGTCGCCAGGTACACCATTATCATTGAGGGTATAGCAACCATTGATGCCGATGGGTGTGAATGGCACCGTGCCTAGAGCATTACCCAAAGTGTTAAACAGTGTAGCCGTGTTGGCACCATCGCCTACATCAATTGATCCCGGTGCATTGGCCGCCGCATAGTTGCAACTATTTACGTCGATGGTGGAATCGGTATAACGCGCACCCACCTTAACGGTAAGCTGATCAGTCAGGCTGTAGTCTAGGTTGCCAAAAAAAGCGTAGGTTGAAATCTCTTGGTCTAACGCAATACCGCTTCTGTGAATATAGGCGTTTTGATCGGTGTAGTTGGTAGAGTCGATGTAGTTAAGGGTTTGGTCTTCAGAGGTGTTACTTTCTTCAAAATTAGCCCCAATCACCCACTTGCTGGTTGCATTAACCGACGACAAACGGATTTCACTAATCCAAGTATCAATGGCGCCGTGGCTGGGAGACAAGTCAAACAATTCCAATGGCAAACCATCACCGTCTGTGGACTGTTCCTGTTCAAAATCCTGATAGGTGGTTAAGGCCGTCAACGTGATCTCATCATTCAGGTCCCAATCGCCTCGACCAACCAACTGTAAATAATCTCGCTCAGATGAAGGGTCAATAAAGGGAGACCAATCTGCTGCTTCGGTGTCTTCATCAGTAAAAGGTTGCGCTTCAATGGCCGCCAATGTGCCGGGAGGATTACCCGTGGCAGCATCAACTTTGATTGCCGGGTTATAAGCAACATATTGCTGGGCTTGTGGATCACTGTCATCTTGCCAGGCATTGATATTAAACAAATAACTAGAGCGGTCAGTTGGTGTAAATTCCAGAACCAAGCGGCCAGCGAAATAATCCTGGGCGCCGTTTTCATCATTCCGGCTGGCACTTTTTTGCCATTCATCGGCTTGCAAAGACGTGAACGCAAAACGCGCGCCCAGGGTGTCGGTAACTGGACCACTCACAAAACCATTCAATTCTTTTCGAGAATAGTTACCGATAGAAACATCCCCGCCAGCTTCAAACTCTTGACCGGGTTTTGCTGTAATAAAGTTAATGGCACCACCGGTTGAATTCTGGCCAAAAAGAATACCTTGCGGGCCTTTCAAAACTTCAACCCTCTCCAGATCATATGCCGCATGGCTGGCCAACACGGGAAACGGCATTGGCGCTTCATCTATATATAGGCTCGTTGCCGGATAGGCGCCCAGACTTTGCTCATTAAAACCGATACCACGAAGCGTAAAGATGGGCGTATTAGATGTGCTTGAGGAGAATACCAGACCCGGCACCACTGAGGTGATCTCTTCCAGAGAGGTCAGCTTCTGCTCCGCCATTTGATCGCCGGTCACTGCAGAAATGGAAAGGCCTACGTCGTTGATATTTTCTGCTCGTTTATTGGCCGTAACGATAACCTCTTCAAGTGCAGGTGCAGCATAGACATTTGTAGATAACATCACTGCACTGGCAATACCCAATACAATGGGGTTCTTTTTACGAAAGTTATTCATGTGATACCCTCTGTTTATCGCAGCTAGAGGTCTGATATAGCTCATCTGTACTTTTAGAAACTGCCAAAAGCTGCTGGATTGTTACTATCTTTTACTTAGAGTTATTTAGCCCAACCATCCGATCTTTTATGTGCCATAGTCTTTTATTGATTGGCGATAAAAGATATTAGCTGGGTCTAGATACACAGTAGCAAGCAGTATGAGTTGTGTATATTGACGGATATCCGTTATTTTTATGTCCGTGTGTTAAAGAAATAATAGTTAAAATATCTATAAGTCATTGATTTATTATATATTGTCAATTCTAAGTAGGTATAAGTACTTATTATTACTTACGCTAAGTCATATACTCTTCGTTACATAAAGAAGGCCTTATGCAATGAACAATTATAATTTTGAACTCAGTAATCACAGTCACAGCCAAAAGATACTTCATCGTTCTAAGGCTGATGGGATATCGCTGTTTATTTTTGACAAACGCCAGCAAGATGATCAGGCGGTCAATTTTCTATACCAACGGTATACCAAGCCAGAGGCAATGGATGACTATCGTCTTCGTCTATACAAAGTCGATTCCTTTCTTCAAAAAATGGCCGAGCCCGGCGCACTTAAAAACGCAGAAGTTGCGGTTAAAACAAAACAGAACATCCAATCCAATCAATTGCCTAGCACTAACGACCCTACCAGTATTTATTGGCGTGGCCTTGGTAATTATGGCTATCGCCAAACTGCCTGCATGATCCACCCACTCAGTAAAAATCTGCAACTAATCATTGGAATGCAGATGCTACAACCACGGAAAAATCTCCAAGTTGAGCAAGCCTTATCTGCCATGGAGGATTGGATCTCCGACAGCAGTGATTATATCTTGGAGCATTCAATCAATGCCCTAAAGAACAATCATGTGGTGGTTTCCCCGCTACACGATCTAGAGACTGTCGCCGAGGGCATTAGCCCGAGAGAACAACAGGTTGTTTTTGAGATATTGCAAGGAAAGAGTAATAAGCAGATTGCAGACTCACTGTCCTTATCCTATTACACCGTAGAGAATCATTTACGCCGAATTTACAAAAAATTTGGTGTGCATAGCCGTACCGCTCTTATTGCTATTCTCAGGTCATGAACAGAATATAAGGCGTTAAGCTAATCCCGGTAGCAGCCCCGGTAACGAAAACAAAAGCCCAGGGTTGAGTCGGGATGGCGCTCAAACTGAAAATCTATCGTCATATCTCCAGCAAGATCGTAAACCCGGTCTTCAGTACCCCGCTCGCCATTAATAAAAATGCGATTCTGGGCATCGACATAAACCTCGTAGCTGGCCTGATTGGGCGTTCCATCTAAAAACAACGACGCGGCAAAGGCCAGCAACACAATTGCCGCCGCCGCTGACAAAATCGCAATCAGTAAACGTTTCAACACAAGTTAGTCCTTAGCTTCTAATCGCAGCGCCTGCAGCCCTTCCTCTATCGTGGCTAAATGTTCGCGAAGTCCTTTTTTATTGGTGGCAATCCCCACCGTCAGGATATCCAACACCGCCATATGGGCCAAGCGCGAGGGCAACGGCGTGTAGTTGCCGCCGTCTCTATCGAGATCAATATAAATCGGCACATCGCTGGCATCCGCAACTGGCGTGCCGCTTGGGGCTAAGGCGATCACCGGGGCGCCATTGTTCTGCGCCAGCTTGATCACATCTAACAATGCCCGGGTGCGGCCCGATTGGGAGATAGCCACCACCACATCGTGGCTGTGTAATGACATAGCCGACATCGCTTGCATATGCGGGTCAGAATAAACACTGGCACTGATCTGCAGGCGAAAAAAGTTGTGCTGAGCATCGCTGGCCACCGCGGCCGAGGCACCAAAGCCATAAAATTCCACCCGCCGGGCATTGGACAATAGCTCCACCGCTTTCTCGACCGCATCTAATTCAATGGCGTCTCGAACCTTCTTCATTGCCTCCATAGTCGCGTCAAACACTTTAAAGGTGTACTGGCGAGCACTGTCTTCATCGGTGAAGGTAAAGGCTTCGTACTCGGGGCTATGAGCGAGGTGTTGAGCCAAAGAAAGTTTGAAATTCTGAAAACCATCGCAGCCCACCGCTCGGCAAAACCGCACCACCGTGGGCTCACTGACATGCGCCTCTTGGGCCAAGTCCACAATGCGCATATGGATCACTTCACGCTGATTGGCCAAAATATAATCCGCCACCAATCGCTCACTGCGACGCAGTGAGTCTCTGGCAGTTTCAATAGCGCGAATGACATTTCTGGGTCTCAAAGTCGACGTATCCTCTTAGTATCACACGAGAAGTGTGCGCCCTCGAATTGTAACCCAAGCGCAAGTCAGAAGCCGCAGACCCGACAAAGATTCGGTTTTTCAGGTAAGCATTATGACAAGACATGAAATGTGATCTCGGCCATACACGCGAAGCCTGCTAGAATACCGCGCCATGGACGTATCTTATATTCTCGATGATCTCAACGATGCCCAGCGCGACGCGGTAACAGCCGATAGCCCCGGCACCCTAGTGCTTGCCGGTGCCGGCAGTGGCAAAACCCGTGTGCTGGTACACCGCATTGCCTGGAAGATTCAGGTCGAAAACCTGTCACCCTACAGCATTCTTGCCGTGACCTTTACCAATAAGGCTGCCAAGGAAATGCGGGGCCGCATTGAATCACTGCTGGGCACTGGCTTGCATGGCGGTATGTGGGTGGGCACCTTTCACGGTCTGGCTCACCGCTTACTAAAGGCCCACGCACCTGAGGCCAAACTGCCTGATAACTTTCAGATCTTGGACAGCGACGATCAGCTACGGTTGCTAAAGCGTATTCACAAAGAGCTGAGCCTTGATGACGCGCGCTGGCCACCCCGGCAATCTTGCTATTTTATCAACGGCCACAAAGATGAAGGCCGTCGAGCCGCGCATATCGATGATGCCGGTGGCGATCTGTATATCAAAACCATGCTGCAAGTTTATCGCCGCTATGAAGAGATCTGCCTACAACAAGGCGTGGTGGATTTTGCCGAGCTGCTGCTGCGGGCATTAGAGCTATGGCGAGATAACCCCGCTGTGCTGGATCATTATCAACAGCGGTTTAAACACGTGCTGGTAGACGAGTTTCAAGACACCAACGCGGTTCAGTATGCTTGGCTGCGACTGCTAGCGGGTAAGGGCATGGCCATTACCGCAGTTGGTGACGACGACCAGTCGATTTATGGCTGGCGTGGGGCGCGAATTGAAAATATTCAGCAGTTCTCCAAAGACTTCAGCGATACGCAAATTGTGCGGCTGGAACAAAACTACCGCTCCACCGCGAATATTCTACAGGCTGCCAACGCGGTTATTGTCAATAACAGCCAGCGGCTGGGCAAAGAGCTGTGGACCAGTGGTGAAGAAGGCGACAAGATCGTGCTCTTCTCTGCCTTTAATGAGCAGGACGAAGCCCGCTATATTACCGATCGCATTGAGTCCCTACTGAAAGAAGATTACCGACGTTCAGACATTGGTATTCTCTACCGCAGCAACGCCCAATCCCGGGTACTGGAAGAATTCCTGATTCGGGCCGGGCTACCCTATCGCATCTATGGCGGTCAGCGATTCTATGATCGTTTAGAAATTAAAAACGCCTTAGCGTATTTGCGGCTAATCGCCCTGCGAGATGATGACACGGCAGTGGAGCGCATCATTAACACGCCCACCCGCGGCATTGGCAACCGCACCGTAGAAATTCTTCGGGATTACGCCCGTCAACATCAATTATCGTTGTGGAAGGCTGCCGCTGCCATTGTCCAACAAGACCTGCTCGCCGCCAGAGCCAGCAATGCCCTGCGTAACTTTCTGTCCTTAATCGAAAACTTAGCTCAACAAACCCAAGAAATGGGGCTGGATGCACAAGTCGATCACATCATTGAACATTCCGGCCTGATTCCCTTTCACGAGAAAGAAAAAGGCGAAAAAGGCCAGGCCCGGGTAGAAAACCTCCATGAGCTGGTCAGCGCTGCCCGTAGCTATCAGGCCGAAGACGAAGAAGCCGACATCCTCCGCCAGTTTCTGGACGATGCCGCGCTGGATGCCGGCGACAAACAAGCTGACGAGCACGAAGACTGTGTGCAGCTCATGACGCTGCACTCGGCCAAAGGTTTGGAGTTTCCCGTGGTCTTTATCGCCGGGGTGGAAGAAAACCTCTTTCCCCACAAAATGTCGATGGAAGACCCCATACGTTTAGAGGAGGAGCGCCGACTGGCCTATGTTGGCATTACCCGAGCTGAACAAAAACTGTTTCTGACTTACGCCGAATCCCGTCGTCTGCACGGCCAGGAAAATTTCAACAGCCTCTCTCGCTTTATCCGTGAAATCCCCAACGAGCTTATTGACGAAGTGCGTATAAACAATACCGTTAGTCGCCCCAGCAGTTTTGCCAGCTCAACCATTTCTCAGCAAGCCGCCGCTGACAGTGGTATTGCCTTAGGCCAACGGGTTTTACACAGTATTTTTGGGGCTGGCATCGTCCTCAGCTTTGAAGGCCAAGGCGCCAGCGCCCGGGTACAAGTCAATTTTGAAGATGAAGGTAGCAAGTGGCTGGTGCTGCAATACGCCAAGCTAGAACTGCTTTAGTTTCCAAGCAACACCGAGTCTGACTAAGAGCCCCAATAAATGAGTCGCACACACAATAACAATTATTATCCGCTGGTGATTTTACTTTTGGTCGCCGCGCTTGTCGCCATAAGTTATTTATATGTGGCTGAGCGCGGCCGTCATTATGTAGACGATAGCAGTCTCAGTAATACTGAAAAAACCGGACTGCAAGGCCAGAAAGTATTTCACTGGAAACTGGTCACCACCTGGCCTAAAAATTTTCCGGGCTTGGGTACCGCCCCCGAAAAATTTGCCAAAGCCGTCGACACCATGAGTCAAGGGCGGCTTAAAGTCCGGGTCTATGGTGCCGGAGAATTAGTCCCCGCCATGGGCGTGTTCGATGCCGTTTCTGCAGGCAGCGTTCAAGCCGGACATGGCGGCGCGTATTATTGGAAAGGCAAAATACCTGCTTCAATCTTTTTCACCACCGTCCCCTTTGGCATGAACGCGCAAGAGATGAACGGCTGGCTTTATCACGGCGGCGGCATGGAGTTGTGGCGAGAAGTGTATGCGCCCTTTAACCTGATCCCCTTTGCAGCGGGCAACACTGGCGTGCAAATGGCGGGGTGGTTCAATAAAGAGATCAATAGCGTCGACGACATTAAAGGCCTGAAAATGCGCATTCCGGGTTCCGGTGGCGAAGTTTGGAGTCGTCTTGGCGGCGCGGCTATCAACCTGCCGGGGGCGAGTTGTATACCTCGTTGCAAACCGGCGTGATTGACGCCACCGAATGGGTCGCGCCTTACAATGATCTGGCCTTTGGTTTTCATGAAGTAGCCAAGTACTACTACTATCCCGGCTGGCACGAACCTGGCTCTGCCATGGAGCTCATTATTAATAAAGACGCCTATGGGGCACTGCCCAAGGACTTGCAGAAAATTGTGGAAATAGCCGCCCGCTATGCCAATGCCGATATGCTGGACGAGTATACCGCTCGCAATAACGCTGCATTAACCGAGCTGGTTGAACAGCATCATGTGCAACTAAAGCGCCTGCCTGACAAGGTTATCAAAGCGCTGCATAATGAGTCCGACGCCTATCTTGAGGAGCTTGCCGCCCAAGACCCTCTCACCGCAAAAGTCTACAAAAGCTGGAAAGCGTTTCGGGATGATGCCAAGGAATATCATCATATTTCTGAGCAGTCGTATATTAACGCCCGGGATTTATAGGAAGTATTTATGATGGTCACAGTAGCGCAGCTAAACCGCTTTCTTGCAGAAGAATTTCCGCAAAGTAAATGTGTGGTAGAAACGCTGGGAAAGCTGAGCGCGGTTATTCGCTACCCGGTTGGTGAGGCTGAACTTCGACCCGGTGGAACCGTGTCTGGACCAGTGATGATGGCGGCGGCAGACTTGGCTTTATATGCCGCCATTCTCGGCACGATTGGTATTGTGCCTCTGACCGTGACCACCAGCCTAACTTTTAATTTTTTGCGAAAGCCTTCGGCTGAGCGGGATATTATAGCCCATTGCGAATTGCTCAAATGCGGTAAAACCTTGGCGGTAGGAAACGTGCTGATTTATTCGGAAGGGGATGAGGCAGTGGTTGCTCAGGCGTCCGGCACTTATGCCATTCCGCCCAAGCAAGCCACTCAATCAAACCACTGAACGAGTGCGGCCATTATCATCAATTGCCACAAAGATAAAATCGCCTTCGGTGACCTTAGCTGGGTCATGGTGGTCTTTGTCAGTGATCCACACTTCTACTCGAATCCGGATTGAGCTGCGACCCACATCAACAATTTCGGTATAGCAGCTCACTACCGAGCCAACGCTGACTGGCGTCAAAAAAGCCATGCCTTCCACCGCAACGGTTGCCACTCGGCCACCCGCGCGACGGCCAGCGGTAATGCCTCCCGCCAAATCCATTTGTGACATCAACCAACCACCAAAAATATCACCATTGGCATTGGTATCTGCCGGCATGGCGAGTGTTTGTATGGCCAACTCGCCCGTAGGGAGTGGAGTATCATCGATGTCACGCATAGCGTTTGTCTTCCTTTTGCTTATTTAATCGCGGCCTAGTTAACGTGGAGGCCAAACTAATGTCAATGGCGAATACATCGTCACTCGCGACAAACTACGCTTAAATGACTAGAAAGCGCGTACTAATCCGCAATTGTCTCCGAACGTGAAGAATCTGTTTCCAGTCCACCCCTAATAAAGCGCAGAATAAATATAACCATATCAGCTGCTTAGCTTATCTACGTCGCCATTTCTACGTCGCCATTACCCCCTTACCCAAGCGGGCAGCCACGTAGCCAATTGCGGCCACTTGGCCAACACCAACAACATAAGCAACTGCATGATAATAAAAGGAATAACTCCCCGGTATATATCGCTGGTACGCACCGAGACTGGCGCCACCCCACGCAAATAAAACAGCGCGAAACCAAAGGGCGGGGTTAAAAATGAGGTTTGTAGGTTTAACGCAATCATAATGCCCAGCCAAATAGGGTCCACCCCCATCGCCAGCAATATTGGCCCCACAATGGGCACGACAACAAAGGTAATCTCAATA
The DNA here is from genome assembly GCF_001010805.1 of Spongiibacter sp. IMCC21906. NCBI lineage: Bacteria > Pseudomonadati > Pseudomonadota > Gammaproteobacteria > Cellvibrionales > Spongiibacteraceae > Spongiibacter > Spongiibacter sp. IMCC21906. The sequence goes on from NZ_CP011477.1 coordinate 361,392, forward strand.
AAATCGAGAATAAAACCCAGCAGGAAAATGACCAGCATAACGATCAAGGTGGCTGCCACCACCCCACCGGGTAAATCGGCAAAAAAGGCCTCGATCAGCTCATCACCGCCAAAACCTCTAAACACCAGTGAAAACACCGCCGCCCCTACCAAAATCATAAAGACCATGCAGGTCACTTTCAGCGTATCCCGGCTGACCTCGGCAAGCCGTGCCCAGTTTAACTGGCGTTTTGCCACCGCCAGTATTGCTGCGCCCAGCGCACCCACCCCGGCCGCCTCGGTGGGTGTCGCCGCGCCCAGCAAAATGGAGCCAAGCACGGTAAAGATCAGTAATATCGGCGGCAACAGCCCTTTGATGATATCGAATAGCGGTGGTGGATTGAGATCAGATGCCGGGGGCACCCGTTCAGGCTGACGAAACGACACCCAGAACATATAGCCCAGATAAAGGCCCACCAAAATAAAACCTGGCACCAGCGCACCAATAAAAAGATCGCCCACCGACAGGGTTTTTGGGCTAAACACCCCCATATCAAGCTGGGCTTGCTGGTAGGCACTAGAAAGGGTATCCCCTAACAAAACCAAGGCAATCGAGGGAGGAATAATTTGGCCTAAGGTGCCAGTGGCGCAGATCGCCCCGGTAGCCAAACGGCTGTCATACCCCCTCGCCAACATGGTGGGCAGTGAGAGCAAGCCCATGGTAACCACGGTGGCCCCAACAATACCGGTGCTGGCGGCCAGCAACATTCCCACCAATATCACGGAAAAGCCCAAGCCGCCGGGCCTGCGACCAAATAACGCGGCCATATTTCCCAGCAATTCTTCGGCTAAGCGACTTTTTTCCAGCAGCACGCCCATCAATACAAATAATGGCACCGCAATCAGGGTACTGTTATTAATAATCCCAAATAACCTGTTGGGCAGAGCAGCAAGGAAGCTGGGGTCAAAGTGGCCAGCGACAATGCCTATGCCGGCAAACAGCATAGCCGTACCTGCCAGGCTAAATGCCACCGGATAGCCCAGCAGCAACACCAGGCAAATGGCAACAAACATTAATAACGGCATATATTCCATTAACATGGATCGGCCTCACCGCAAATTAGAACGCGGGCATTTTTAACTAATTCCAACACGCCCTGCAGTGCTAAGGTAATCGCCATTAACGGAACAAGGGATTTCAGCAAAAACACCAGCGGCAAACCGCCAGGTTCAACAGATGCCTCCCGGATCGACCATGATTTAAGAGTGAATTCCCAGCTACTGAGCAAAATCAGCCCACAAAGGGGCAGTAAAAATATCAAAGTACCCAAACAATCCACCCAAGCCCGATTGCGGGGAGAAAAATTCCGGTAGAGAATGTCCACTCGTACATGGCCATCGTGACGCAAGGTGTAAGCCGCGCCTAACATAAATACTGCGCCATGCAGGTAAGTGACTGATTCCTGAAGCCCGGTGGCCCCCAGCTGAAAGCCATAGCGCATCACCACAACAATAGCGGTAATAATCATCATTGAGGGAATTAACCAAGCCAGCGTACGTCCAAGACCCTCAGTAAAGCAGTCTATTATTTTGAGGCTGTTCATTATTTTTAATCGTCCAATATGAGCGGCACATTATAGCCAGCCTGATGCCGAGGAGCACTAATGCTTAGGAGCACACCATGCGCAAGCTACTGATAATCATAAGCCTGGGACTATTTAGCGCAACGATTCACGCCGATATCGTTGCTCGTTATACCTTGGGTAAAGAAACGGTTGTTCTCAGCTACAAAGATGCCGAACACATTCGCTTAGATACCAGCCGCGGCGGCTACTCGCTAATCAGCGGTGATCGAGCCGTTGCCGTGATTAACCAGGGCGGCCGACAAATGGTGATGGATGTCGATCAAATGGGTGCAGTCATTAGCGCGCTACGCAACAAGCCCAAAACCGAAGCGATTCCGACAAATGATCAAGTTACCATTACCGATACGGGTGAAGCACGCCAAGTGGCCGGTATTGAGGGCAAAGTGTTTATGGTTAACGATGGTCGCCAAGACTACCAAGTGGTGCTCACCGACGACAAGACTGTCGTGAAAGCTGGCGAGGCCATGGCAAAATTCTTTCGCCGCTTTGCCAACTCCATGAACAATGAACAGGGTGACAGATTACTCGCCCTTGAAGAAGTGTATCGAAATCACAGCCACCGCGGCCTACTGCAAGCCCAAGGCGGCTTAAAATTGATTTCTATAGGCGAAGAAGAACGCCCCGATAAAATCTACAACGCCCCCGCCAGTGCCATCAGTTTTACCATGCCGGGCTTAACCGCGCCCAGTAATCGCTAATAAAGTCCGCTCAACCAAGCGTCACCGCCACGGTCCGTGGCGGTGACCTTTCCCCCCAAAAATCGTTATTATATGCGCCCATTTAAAAGGTGATGCGCAGTACAAGCTGTAATGCAGCCGTAGCCGTAGAGCTTGCCAGCGGGCGTCCTGCCATAAGGTCGTCACAAAGCTGACTGCGGGCAACATCACCTTGAAGGAGTATCCGACATGAGTAGCGACGATTTTTCTGCCACAGAAACCCGTATCGAGTTGTTAGCTGGCATTCACCCCAGCAACCGCCAGCCCATTTTTGAGCAGGTATTGGTCACCCCCACCGACACAGAAGATCAGTACAAACTGCTGAAATCACCCTTATTTGTCCGCGGCGTGGCAGCCCAAGACGTCGTCTCCCTGCAGAAAGCCTCGCGGGGGCGCTTCGACGTGGTTTCCCGCAGTGGGGTTTTAGCGCTGCGCGTGTTTTTTAAATCTCCGGACCCAGACCTGGAAACCCAACTCAGCGCCGAAATGGAAAAACTAGGCGGCAGCTTAGATATTCAAAGCGAACGGGCGCTGGCCTATAGCATTCATTTTGGTGTGGGATTTAGCAGTATAGAAGGCCTCATCAGCCAATGGATTGGCGACAAGCAAGTGCAGTGGAACTATGGCAATGTCTACGACCCGAAAACTGGCGAGCCCCTAAACTGGTGGCAAGATATGCTCAACGCTTAATAAGAGGGAACACTAAGCATGTTAATTGTAATATCCCCAGCCAAAACGCTGGATTTTGAAACGCCTTCCCATGTTGAGGCATATAGCCAACCGGATTTTCTGAAGCAATCCCGTCAGCTCATTCATCAGCTACAGGACTTAAGCCCCGCTGATATTTCCTCTTTAATGAACATCAGCAGTAAGCTTGGCGAGCTAAATCACCAGCGGTTTATGAATTGGAAAACACCGTTTAAACCCAGCAATGCCAAGCCCGCAGCGTTGGCCTTTCGGGGCGATGTTTATACTGGCCTGGATGCCGACAACTTTGACAGCAGCGACTTTGAGTTTGCCCAACAACACTTACGGATTCTCTCTGGCCTGTATGGCTTGCTCAAACCGCTAGATTTGATCCAAGCCTATCGACTAGAAATGGGGACCAAGTTCAAAAATGATCTCGGCGACAACCTCTATCAGTTTTGGGGAGAGGAGCTCACCAACGCCTTAAACAAACAGCTGAAAAAGGTGGGCCCCGTGTTGATTAACCTCGCCTCTAAAGAATATTTCTCCGCCGTACACCCTAAGGCCTTAGGGGCTGAGGTGATAACGCCGGTGTTTAAAGACTATAAAAACGGAAAATATAAAATCATTAGCTTTTACGCCAAAAAAGCCCGGGGCTTGCTCAGCGCCTTTATCATCAAAAACCGCATAAGTGACCCCGAGCAAATTAAGGGCTTTGATAGCGAGGGCTATTACTTCTGCCCCGAGCAATCCACTGCACGCGAATGGGTATTTCTGCGGGACGAAGTAGTGTAAAACCTCAAACACCCGCTATTCCATCGCGAGAATAAGCCGCCACTCATCTTCGCTAACCGGCATAATGGATAAACGATTCCCCTTCTTGAGCAGCTGCATCCCCTCTAGTGCCGGATTTTCTTTTAGCTCGCTGAGGGGAATCAATCGCTTCAATTTGCGCTCAAACTTCACATCCACCATAAACCAGCGAGGATCCTCCCCACTGGCCTTGGGATCGTAATATTTAGACTCCGGATTTTGTGCGGTGTGGTCAGGGTAGGATTCTTTAACTATTTTGGCGATACCGGCAATACCCGGTACTTTGCAAGCAGAGTGATAAAAAAAGACTTTGTCGCCCTTCTTCATTTTATCTCGCATCATATTGCGCGCTTGATAATTACGCACCCCATCCCAGTGCTCGGTGCCTTTATCACGAGATTTTAAATCATCAATACCAAAGGTATCCGGTTCTGATTTCATCAGCCAGTACTGCATTCCAACCCCCTTAGACTTGCGGCTTGATTAAACACAATTGGTTTGAAAACAATAATAGTAGCCAGTGGTCGCTCACACCATCGGCTATGCAAGCAAACTCTGCTCAGTTACCCTGCCGTGACTGAATGTCAGGAATATCATCATGCACAAACCGTTCTCCCAAGCTTGCGAAAACAATAAAGGCCCCATTTTAGCTGCGCTTTCACCCCACTTGGCAACGGCAGGAAATGTCTTGGAAATTGGCAGTGGCACCGGCCAGCATGCGGTGTTTTTCGCCGCCAATATGCCTCAGCTCAACTGGCAGTGCAGCGACCAAGCCGAGAACCTAGCGGGCATTAAACTGTGGCTTGACGAAGCCGATTTACAAAACCTCCCAGCACCCCTCGCCTTAAACGTACTGGCGCAATGGCCAAGCTCAAACTCTGGTCCTAAAAGCTACGATGCAATCTACTCGGCCAACACCTGTCATATTATGAGCTGGGCAATGGTAGAAGCCATGTTTAAAGGCATTAACTTCGCGCTCAACCCTGGCGGTATAGTGGCCATTTATGGCCCATTTAACTATGCTGGGGAGTTTACCTCAGACAGCAACGCCGCCTTTGATCAGTATTTACGGGACGTGCACCCTCAGCAAGGCATTCGCGATTTTGAAGCGGTTAATGCTCTTGCAGAAGCCATTGGCACCCGCCTGGTAGCCGATTACGCCATGCCCGCAAACAACCGCCTGCTGATCTGGCAGAAAGCTTAAAAACCCTAGGTATTTCGCCAACCCTTCAAGCACACCACCAAGAAGATCTTACAAAACCTGCGCTCACAAAAAAGCCCGGCAAAATGGCCGGGCTTTTAACGGTGCTTAGAAGAGTATCAATTCATCCTTATGGGATGTAATCGAAATCCTCTGCTTCTTCAGCTGCATCAGAAGAGCTTTCTTCTTCCTCAGCAGGAGCAGCTTCTTCAGTTGAAGACTCTTCTTCATAGTCGTAGTCATAATCGTAAGAGGTCTCTTCAGCAGCTTCTTCTTCGGCTGCTTCCTCTTCCATCATTTCTTCGTCAGCTGCCTCTTCTTCGTCAGCTGCTTCGTCTTCAGGCATATAGTTATAGGGGTCTTCGTCTTCTTCATCAGAAGGCATGTAGACCTCTTCTTCCATCATCACGCCTTCGTCTTGACCAACGACTTTAAGCTCAACACGACGGTTTTCAGAACGTCCCGCGCGGGTTTCGTTGCTGGCAACCGGCTGAGTCTCACCGTAGCCTTTAGCCGTCAGGCGGCTTGATGATACACCTTGGTCAGATAGGTAGTTTTTAACAGACTGAGCACGGTTTTGAGACAGGTTCATGTTGTAGCTATCGCTACCTGTGCTGTCAGTGTGGCCTTGAAGCTCAACATCAAACCCTGGAGAGTCGTTCAGCGTTGTCGCAACACTATCAAGGATAGTTTCCGCATTAACCGTCAACTGAGCGCTATCCAGCTCAAAGTTTACACCGCGCAGAACTACAGACTGCTGTTCAGCACAGCCATTTGACATGACACGCTCACCCGCTGGGGTGTTAGGACATACGTCATCGTCGTCAGCAACACCATCGTTGTCGCTGTCGATGCTGCAACCTTCCGCGTTCACTTTAGCGCCAGCTGGCGTATTAGGACATTTGTCCAAGTAGTCAGCCACACCATCGTTGTCGCCGTCCAGAGGACAACCTACGCTATCAACTTGAACACCTTTAGGTGTGCCCAGGCACTGATCGCTTTCATCAGGTACGCCATCGCCATCTTCATCTTGAACACCATATTGGGCGTCAAAGAAGTTGTAGCGCACACCAGCCATCACACTTTGCGAACCGTATTCGCTATCAACTTTGGTGCCACCATTCTCGTAGCTAGGATCGTCAGCCATCGCAAAACGATAACCGATATCCAGTGCTAAACGTGGACTCAGGAACCAGCTCACACCAGCACCCAACTGACCGATAACCACATCGTCGTCACCAGAACCGGTATCGACATTCGCCATACCTAAACCGAAACCAACATAGGGACGAATCGCCTCTTCCATGTTGAAGTCGTACCAGAGGTTACCCAGCATAGACGTTGTTTCAAGCGTGCTGTCACTGCTAAACGAAGCAACGCCGGAATCTACGCTATCAATATCGTTTTCTTGTGAGCGGTACTCAAATTCTGCGCGCCATGGGCCTGTAAATTTGTAACCCAAGGTCAGACCATAACCGATGTCTTCGTCGTAGGAGGTTTCGAAGTTGGCTGAACCAGAAGTGCCACCCAACAAACCGCCAAGCAAGTCACCCAGAAGGGGCAGACCATCAAGTACTCCGCCAGCCTCGACAGTGGCAGTGCCATCGGCATCAAAAACTTGTGTATAAAAGGCGTTACCGCCCACATAAAACCCTTTTTCTTCTTCTGCATTTGCTGCGCTCGACAGCGAAGCAGCTACAACGCCTGCGGCTATCGCAGACTTCCATAGCATTTTCATAGCAATCCCCTGATTTTTGAAACTAATTGCGACTTATTTTTCAGTATGTAGCAAAACATGTTTATTGAGACGTGCCGATAGAACACCATATTCCCCCCTGTTTTCGCAACGGTTTTGTGGTGTTCAGCAGCAAAATTCACGGCTTTGCTAATAAATTCACTAAAAATAAGCCCCTAATTCACACTCGTTTCCGCAATTTGAGCAATTGCAGTATTGCACTAGAGAGCCATCTGGCTTCTCGACGAGGGGCACATACAGCAAAAAATCACTGATTACTCTGCCTCTCAACCAGCATGACGCAATACCAAGCTTACTCTGGTACCCAGCCTGTAGCGTATGCGCCAGATTGGCTCAGACGTTAGGACCGCCAATTTCGTAAATTGATCCATTCGTGCAGCAGCAAGTCTAAAGGAAGATGGCTCGCAAATCATTGTACTTATGTGCAGCGACCGACAACGCCGTACTTATCAAGCATGATTTACCCGTGCTTTTCGCCTATTTAAAACGCCTTTAAAACGCCAGCTACAATCAGGAACATTTAGAGCTACGCTCCTTTGCGGTACTATAGCCTCTTTGTTAAACACGGATACCCATGGCAACCGAACTCCTCTCCCCCGCTGGCAGCCTGCGCAATATGCGCTACGCCCTCGCCTATGGCGCCGACGCCGTTTACGCTGGCCAACCCCGTTACAGCCTGCGGGTGCGCAATAATGAATTTAAAGATTTGGCGGTTCTGGCCCAAGGTATCGATGAGTGCCACTCTCAGGGCAAGCAATTTTATCTCGCCTCTAACATCTCCCCCCATAACGACAAAATTCGCAGCTACCTCAGAGACCTTGAGCCAGTGGTCGAACTCGGCCCAGACGCCCTGATTATGGCCGACCCCGGCCTGATTATGTTGGTGAAAGAGCGCTGGCCAGACCTGCCCATCCATTTATCGGTGCAGGCCAATGCGGTTAACTGGGCGACGGTAAAATTTTGGTATCAGAACGGCGTTAGCCGGGTAATCCTATCCCGGGAGCTATCGTTGGATGAAATTGGTGAGATTCGCCAACAAGTCCCTGAAATGGAATTAGAAGTCTTTGTCCACGGTGCCCTCTGCATTGCCTATTCCGGTCGCTGCCTGTTATCCGGCTATATGAACCACCGGGACTCCAACCAAGGCGCTTGCACCAATTCCTGCCGCTGGCAATATCAGGCCCACGAGGCCAAAGAAGACGAAAGCGGCGACCTGATTGCGGTACAACAATTTCAACCCGAGCCCAGTCCAGAGCCCGTGCTGCTGCAACAGCGAGAGCGCCCCGGCGAATTTATGCCCGCCTACGAAGATGAGCACGGCACCTACATTATGAACAGCAAAGACTTGCGAGCCATTCAGCATGTCGAGCGGTTAATAGAAATGGGCGTACATTCCTTAAAAATCGAGGGCCGCACCAAATCCCATTATTACGCCGCCCGCACCGCCCAGGTCTACCGCCGGGCGATCAGCGACGCAGAATCGGGCCGCCCCTTTGACATGGGCTTGATGGATCAGCTGGAAACCCTGGCAAACCGGGGCTACACCGAAGGTTTTTACCGCCGCCATCCGCCCAAGGAATACCAGAACTACGAAATGGGCTTGAATAACAGCCAACAACAGCAGTTTGTAGCAGAAGTGGTGGACTGGGACGGTCAATTTGCCACCGTCGATGTTAAAAACCGCTTTGCCTTGGGCGAAACCCTGGAATTAATGACCCCTATGGGAAACCATCGCTTTGCACTAGAGTCTTTACTGAATAAGCATGGTAAGGCAATTGATGTGGCACCCGGCTCAGGTCATCGGGTAAAAATCCCGCTGAATATTTCAGCCTCTGCCGAAGCCATGCGCTTTGGTCTACTCGTAAAAAATATACAAGACGCTGCTGAATCAGCAGCCTGACTGCTGGGGGATTTATGGAACGACGGAAGCTTCGTCTTTTACGTGGTTTGGCCAACATCAGCCTGTTGAGTCTGGTTTTTGGCGCCATTCTCAATCTATTGGCCGGTTTATTGGGCAACTACTATGCCCTCACTGTCGCCATTTTGGTGGTATTGGTTACCTTTTACTGCTATCGCCGTGCCGACGCCGAAGAGGCCAGCAACCCAGCGTATTATCTCTGGCGGTATTTACCCACACTGCTGTTTGTCGCCATGCCCATTGGCGTTTACTGGTATGGCAATGACCAACAATGGACGCTAACCGAGGTTCTGTTGCTCACCCAGATTGTTGCCAGCTACGTTTTGCCAATTCTCTGCCTGTTATATGTAGAGCGGGCCTTGAAAAAAGCGCAGCAATAACCGCTTTGGGGGACCCTCGCTTAACCCCGCTTAAATGGCAGCATTGTCGCTGCATCTTCCAAATAAGCGTCGATATGAATGCGCTCTTCTTCCAAAAACCGCGCTACCGCCTCACTAAATGCTGGCTCAGCCAACCAATGATTAGAGTAAGTGGTAATCGGCGTGAAGCCCCGCTGGATTTTATGCTCGCCTTGAGCGCCGGGATCAAAATGTCGCAAACCATTGGCGAGACAGTAATCAATACCTTGGTAGTAACAGGCCTCAAAGTGCAGAAACTCAAACTCTCTGACGCAGCCCCAATACCGACCATATAGCGTCTCGCCACCGCGAAAATTCAAAGCCGCTGCCACCCGCTTGTCATCGTGATAGGCCACGACCATTACCAGCGCGTCAGGCATATCTGCCGCTAAGCGACGAAAAAAGTCCTCAGGTAAATAGCCGCCGTGACCACTGCGTTTAGCATAGGTTAGCTGATAGCAATGGAAGAAAAATTGCCAGTCACTCGCACTGATGGCCTCGCCTTCCAAACGCTGCAAAACCAAGCCCTGCTCGGCAACGACCCGGCGCTCCTTGCGCAGGGTTTTGCGTTTACGGGAACTAAAGCTGGCCAGAAAGCCGTCAAAGTCATGATAGCCCTGGTCAAACCAATGGTATTGGGCGCCCACTCGTTGCATCAAACCCTGACCCTGCCACTGCTTGGACCAATCCGCATCTGAAAACAGAATATGTACTGAAGACGCGGCAAGTCGCCGGGCTTCTTGCTGCAGGGCCTGAACAAGCAAATTTTGCAGCGCTGACACTCTCTCCAGATTCAACTCGGCAGCCAACAACAGCCGAGGTCCGGTAGCGGGGGTAAAAGGAATAGCCGACAGCAATTTAGGATAATAGGCCTGGCCGTGGCGCTGATAGGCATCGGCCCAAGCCCAGTCAAACACATACTCGCCGTAGCTGTGGCCTTTTAAATAGAGAGGCAAGGCCCCCAGCAATTTGCCCTCAGACCGGATAATAAGATGATGGGCCTGCCAGCCTTTGTCGGTCGCCACCGCGCCGCTGCTCTCCAACGCGGACAAAAAAGCATGCCGCACAAAGGGATAGCCATCACTCACCAAAGCGTCCCATTCCGTGGCGGACACCTCGGCAATTGCGGCGATGAAATTGAACTCCAGTTGCGTTACATCAGAGGCCATCATGGCGCCAATAAGTAATGGCAGACAATACCCACAAAGATCACAGCGCCCACCCAATTATTATTGAGAAAGGCCTTAAAGCACTGATCTCGATCCCGGTATTTAATTAACTGCTGCTGGTATACAAACAAACCTGCCGCCGCCATCAAGCCTGCATAATAAATAAAGCTCAGCGAAAACTGTACGCCCACCAACACCAGAATCACCAGCACACACAGCTGCAACATGGCGGTAATGGTTTTATCGTCGTCACCAAACAGAATCGCCGTCGACTTAACGCCAATCTTCAAATCGTCGTCCCGGTCTACCATGGCGTAAAAGGTATCGTAGGTCACGGTCCACAACAGCACCGCCATATACATCAGCCACAAGGCGGGGGGTAAGCTGTCAGTCTGGGCGGCAAAGGCCATGGGAATGCCCCAGGCAAAGGCGGCACCCAATACCAGCTGGGGCAGGTGAGTGTAGCGCTTCATAAAAGGATAACAGGCGGCCAAAGCCACCGCGCCGAAGGACAGCAAAATGGTCAGGCCATTGGTAAATAACACCAACACAAAAGAGATTAAGCACAGACTGGCAAACAGCATCAGGGCTTCTTTCTCGGTGACCTTACCCTGAGCAAAGGGTCGCTCGGTGGTGCGGCGAACATGGGCGTCGATATCGCGATCTGCATAGTCATTAATGACACAGCCCGCCGAACGCATTAGAAACGTCCCCAAACAAAAAATCAGCAATAAATGCCAGTCCGGAAACCCTTCAGCGGCAATCCACAGCGCCCACAGAGTCGGCCACAACACCAGATACGTCCCAATGGGACGAGACACTCGCATCAAGGCAAGATAATGGGGTAACTGGGCGCGCAAGATCTGGAATTGTGACTTCATGATATTTTTAAGGTTGAAAAGCAGAGTGGCAGTATAACGCTGCTGATGGCTTGAGCCAGAATCACGGCTGAAATGCAGGCAGAAAAATTTCGCTGACCATAATGGGCCGATCGCGCAAATCAAACCGAGATCGCCGTCCCCACAAGGCCTGCTCGTCACCGCCGACAATATCCTGTGACAACATAGCGACGGGCATTTGGCAAAACTGGTAGCCACCTCGGCGCATACTTCGCGTGTTAAACAGCAACGGCCCCAAGGGCCGGGAATCTAACTGCCGCAGCTGTCGCAGATCACCTACCAGCGACCGGGCAGGCATAACACTGCGGGCAAACACCCAAGGCTCGCCCCGCCCGCAAAGCAGGACTTCGCGAACCAGGCCCCACTCCCGCTCTCCCATCTCCAGCAACTCTCTCTCAGAGAAATGCGGCAAGGCCCAAGCCTGATTAAGCACCCTCACACTAAACTGCCCCGCCGATTTTTTGCGCAGCCGAGCCGTTAAGGAGCCAGTGTCTTCCAGCCAGGCACGCATGGGCAATGGCAGCTTGGTGGACAAAAAATGTCCGGCATCACGCCATTGCGGCTCGGTCGGCTGGCAGAATTTTGTCCGAAGGGTGTACAATCGCGAGCTTCCAATTGTTGGGAGTGGTCTGTAAAGCACGGCTTTTGGTAACACCAACCTGCACTTTATGTATCCCATCCCACAAGCTATTCGAGCGGATATTGGCAACAATATCGATTAAAACGAGGCGGCAGAATGCGTGATCCCCGGGCGACTTGCAAGCCTGCAGCGCCGGATTACAACCGCCAGTATCAAAGCAGAACTGTCAAAACGGAGAAAGGTACTCAACATGCGCAAGTGGGAATGTATCGTCTGTGGCTGGGTTTACGACGAAGAATTAGGCGATCCTGAGTCGGGGGTAGCACCGGGTACCGCATGGGAAGACGTTCCCGATGACTGGATGTGCCCAGATTGCGGCGTAGGCAAAGAAGATTTTGAAATGATTGAAATTAGCTAAACCCAAACAAACTCTGTGCCGAGCCGCCATCAGTGGCGGCTCCTGTTTTCCCTTTCCAGTTACACGTTCTTTGCCTCCTCTCTGCAACACTGTAAATTCACCCAAAAACTGCTCGCGTACTTAAAACCTACATTGCACTAGAAATAGGCATTGTCGCTATGTTCAAGCCCGAGACGCTGGATCCCGGATCGCTAAACGCGTCCGGGATGACAAAGCGCGGTAATCTTTTTTAGTCGTCCAAAAAGCCGGAACGGTGATAAGTCGAAAATTCCATTAAACTAAAGCAAAGGAGTTTTCTATGGGTAACAACGTCATCACGAAAATTACAGAAGCGCAGCAAAGAGAAGCTCAGCAAAGAAAGGCACTTGAGCGCCTGGAGAAATTCAGTCATTTTACCGACAGCAGTATTGGCATCCCCTTTACAAAGTTTCGACTTGGCGCAGACTCTGTAATTGGGGTGTTGCCGGTGGGGGGCGATATTGCGGGCCTGCTGTTATCGTCTTATGTGCTAGTCGAGGCACAACGTATAGGTGCCAGCAAGGAAGTGAAGCGGCAAATATTGCGCAATATGGTGATCGATTTTGCAGGTGGCCTGCTGCCAGTAGTGGGAGACGCCTTCGATGCTATTTTTAAGGCCAATACCCGCAATACCCATTTGCTAAAAAACTACCTGGAAGGACAGCTTGCAGTAGCGCCACCCCCAGCGCCTTTCCCTTGGAAAACCTTGGTCGTATTGTCTATTTTATTGGCACTGATTACGGCTGGAGCGATGCTACTTTTCTGACATCATGTAATGACAGTCACCAATGCCGAAACATAAATGGACTTTATTTATAAAGCACTCAAGGCAAACAGCTTATCAATAAAACTACATCACATTTGCCAGCGTCTTGAAATGTTCCTGCCAACAAGCTGCAGACTATTCCCACCGAGATAAGCAAGCGCTATGCTCTGAACAAGCCCTACAAATAATCACAATAACGCTGGAAAACCACTATGAGCTTTTATGAAAACCGCATTTTGCCAAGGATGATTGATACCCTGTGCAGTCAAAAAGCGGTAATGGAGATGCGCGAAAAAGTCGTGCCCAAAGCCTATGGCGTAGTGTTGGAAGTTGGCATGGGTAGCGGCATCAACCTTCCCCTCTACGATCCCGACAAAGTGGATTTTGTTTGGGGGCTAGAGCCGTCAGAAGGAATGCGCCGCAAAGCCCAAAAAAATCTCCAAAACGCCCCCGTTGAAGTCCGCTGGCTGGATTTACCGGGAGAAAGCATTCCGCTGGACGACAATAGCGTTGACACCGTGTTGCTCACCTACACCCTCTGCACCATTCCAGACTGGCACAAAGCCCTGGAACAAATGCACCGGGTACTGAAGCCAGATGGCGTTTTATTATTTTGTGAGCACGGCCAGTCTTGCGATCACGACGTCGAAAAATGGCAGCACCGCATCACCCCAATGTGGAAAAAACTGGCCGGTGGTTGTCATCTAAACCGGAATATTATCGAACTGATTGGCCGCGCCAATTTCAACGTCACCCGCTACGAAAATTGCTATATGACTGGCATGCCCCGTATTGCCAGCTATATGTATATTGGGGAGGCGCAAAAAGCCTAAACCTCAAACATACTGTCGCAAATCAAGGAGGATTTGCCATGCCTATACTGCTGCACTGGCCACAAGGGTTTCTGCTCGGTTTTTTACTCAGCCTCTCGACCGCAATTGCCGCCGACACCAATTCAAACCACGCGATACCAAGCAACACCGACTCGCCCCCACTGATGTTGGCCAATAGCTACCACAGCGCCATCGACCTTGACGATTATTGGGTAAGCGAAAAGCTCGACGGGGTCAGAGCGTACTGGAACGGCCGCCATCTCATCAGCCGGGGTGGCCAGGTGTTTACCGCTCCTAGCTGGTTTACCCAGGATTTTCCCGATCAACCGCTAGATGGCGAGCTGTGGATGGGGCGGGGCCGCTTTGCCGAAGTCTCCGGTGCCGTCCGACGGCAAACACCCAACCCGCAACAATGGCGGCAAATTCACTTTATGGTTTTTGATTTGCCAGCCCACAAAGGCGATTTCAATCATCGCCTGGCAGCCATGCAGACACTATTTGCAAAAACGTCCTCTCCGTATATTCAGCTAGTTAAACAACAGAAAATGGCGACCAAAGCACAATTGATGACGCATTTAGATACCCTGATTGCCCAAGGCGCCGAAGGGCTAATGCTTCACCTTGGCACTGCGCCCTATCGAGCAAAACGCAGCGATGATTTACTCAAACTCAAACGCTATCAAGATGCCGAAGCCACCGTCGTTAAACACCTTCCTGGCAAGGGTAAATATCAGGGAATGATGGGCGCCCTGTTAGTCGAGATGCCCAACGGCAGGCAGTTTAAACTTGGCAGCGGCTTCTCCGACGATCAACGCCGGCAGCCTCCCGCCCCCGGCACCACAGTAACGTATAAATACTACGGCTTAACCAACAGTGGCCTGCCCCGTTTTGCCAGCTTTATGCGGATTCGTCGCGGCCATTAAAATGGCCGTAGCCCCTATCCAAACCGCTCAATCATTGCCGATACTGGCCTTGATCTGGTCACCGCGCTAGAGTGTTGGGCAAATCACTATCATCGGAGTCCGCCCCTATGCCCAAACTCGCCCTGCACTGGCAAATTGCCATCGCCATTGGTCTGGCGGTGCTCCTTGGTAGCATTACCAGCGCAGACAGCAGCCTGCTTGGCGTATCTATTTTGGGCAGCTACGACTTTGTGGGCACTCTGTTCCTCAATGCTCTGAAAATGCTGATTGTGCCCTTGGTAATGTCCTCTATTATCAGTGGCATGGCAGGGCTGGGTGGCCCGGGTCTTGAACGTCTTGGCGGCAAAACTCTGTTGTTTTACGCTTGCAGTAGCTTGCTCGCCATACTGATTGGCTTAACCGTAGTGAACCTGATTGGTCCCGGCACCGGCGACAACCAGGCTCTGGCCGAAAGCATGCGCCCCGACGACGCCGTACTCAACGACACAATGGACAAAGTCGCTGGTCGCGATGCTAGCGATGTGATTCAAGTCTTTATTCGGATGGTGCCTACCAATGTGGTCGCGGCAGCCGCTGAAGGGCAAATGCTGGGGCTGATTTTTTTCAGTTTGTTGTTTGGTATCTTTTTGGCCAAGAGCGACAGCAAAGCGACCAAATTGGTCGGCGACTTCTTTCAAGGGGTCATGGATATCATGACCGACATCACTATGTGGGTCATGCGATTTGCGCCGCTTGGGGTATTTGGTCTGGTGGCAGAAACCGTCACCAATACCGGTTTTGCCGCCTTTAAACCCATGATGCTCTTCTTTGTTACCGCCTTACTCGCGCTGATGCTCCACGCCTTTGTCGCCTTGCCATTGGTATTGCGCTATGTGGGCAGAGTGCAGCCCCACAAGCATTATTCCGCCATGGCTCCCGCCATGCTAACGGCATTCTCTACCGCATCCAGCTCCGCCACGCTGCCGCTAACCATGGAGTGTATTCAAGAAAAATCTGGGGTATCCAAACGCACCAGTGGTTTTGTGTTGCCCTTAGGCGCCACTGTCAATATGGATGGCACTGCATTGTATGAATGTGTTGCCGCCATGTTTATCGCTCAGGTCTATGGTCTGGATCTGAGCCTGGGTCAGCAGTTTATGGTGGTGATGATTGCCCTGCTCACATCCATTGGTGTCGCCGGTATCCCCGCTGCCAGTCTGGTTGCCATCTCAGTCATTCTAGGTGCGATTGGTCTGCCACTGGAGGGCATCGGCTTATTGCTCGTCACCGACCGAATTCTGGATATGATCCGCACCGCCGTCAACGTCTTCAGTGACTCCTGTGCCGCCGTGGTGATCGCCCGTAGCGAAGGCGAAGAAACCCATATTGCCGTAACGAAATAGACACACCTATTCACTACGCCGGGGAGGCTTTATCAGCTTCCCCGGCCCGTAATTTTGCGCAGTTTTGTTCTCAATCCGTACTCGAGCTCCTTTCGGCCACAACCTCTGCCGACCTCTCTTATAGTATTTAACGCTTATCAATAACGCTGCCTTAGCATATTTGCTATAGTAGTACGCCAAATTTCTGTGGTCGTAGATGCTACACTGCAGGGCTGCCCTCACCTAGCAGGCTGTTGATTTTCGTTTTCGAGGTGGCCAATGCAAGGCAAAAACAGGCGAAAAAGCGGAGTTTACACGTAGTAAATGAGCATTTTGAGCCTGTTTTTAACGCCGCAGTGGCAACGCAGATAGAAAATCAACAGCCTGCTAGGCATACACTATTATTTACTAATCTCGCTGTTCCAATGACAGCCTCGATATCGGCAAGACGGAATACCTTTGATGAAAATGCGCGAACTGGAAACACGCACCGGCGTCAGCCGACAAATGATTCAGTTTTATTTTAAAAATGGCATGCTGCCCGATCCCGAGCGGCCAAAGCGCAATGTCGCTATTTATAATGAAAATCACGTTAACGCGATTTTATCCATCCGCCAGCTGCAATCCGAAGGCCGTCTTAGCATAGAAGAAATTAAGCAATTTCTAGCGGGGAACACCAACAACAAAACCACACGAGCGGCGGTGTTTACGCACCTTGATGAGCTGTTCGCTGCCCACGCCGGCGTTGACCTGCAATTGGTGCCGCTTAGCTCAATTACATCCCGCAACCCGCTGGCAGAACAAGACGCCCCCATTCTCCAACAAGTCGGGGCAATCGAGCTTATCGAACGCAATGGCGAACTCCACCTCAGCCATGTCGACGCCCAAATTATCGGTTGCTGGGGCGATATGCGTGCCGCTGGTTACACAGAGGAAGACGGTTTCGGTCCCGATATCGTATCCGCCCACGTTGAGTCCGCCGAAAAGCTCGCCAACGCCGAAGTCGATATTTTCTTAAGCCATGTACCAGCCGATTATCCCACCGAGAAAAAAGCCACCATGGCTCAAGCCGGTGCCAAAGTGATGCTCGACCTGTTTACGCTATTGAGGATGAAGGCGACCATCGCCGCCTTCGGACGAATAGACAGCCCCCAGTCATAACAACATCTTTGGCGGTGTCAGGCTCAGCCTTCCACTAACACCACGCCCTGGGTGGACACCGCAACAGCTCGTCCGCCATGTTGTTCTGCATGGCGTTGTGCCTGGTCAAAACTCGAAAACCAAAGATTGGGATAGCCTGCGTCTCTCAAATGTTTATCTGTATCGATAACACTATGGCCTTTGCCCGCCACCAAGAGACGGCGATAGTCTTGCCAGTTCGCTTCACCAGCCTCCATCGCCAGCATATGTAACAAGTGTTTACGCTGAATCATTGCCCGTTGTTTAAATAACGCAGGCAAAGACACATCTCGAATTACCTGACTAGCAAGCAAACGACGCAATATCGGCAGCGCAGTAACTTTAGCATCCGAGCACGCCCCTCGATGAAGTCGTTTTGCTTGCCAAAGAAGAGCGCTAATCACTGCCTCAGCAGCGTCAGAAGAAGTATGTGCAGAAGTCATAGCATATCGCCTCAATATGTTGGCCTGCTCGCTTTTGGCCAGAGAGATACGCGGTGATATAGAAATGGATGGTGTTAACACTTTTGCGAGGCGGGCGCCCATCACACCCTCGCTAAACTCTACAATGCCTGAAAATAAGATTCAATCCTTGCTTAGCCAGTGGGAAAATCCCCTCAACGGAGAGTCGAGGCTATTATGCTATTGCACTGCTTGGGAGAACTCCCGGCGCAGGGTTTCCAGTCGTTCACGATTCACAGCAAAATCATAATAGCCAATCCGAGACAATGACCGCTGCTGTATCTCACCATTGGGCTCGATCAAAAACTCAACATCGTCGTGATAACGCATAATGGCACTCACCACCACCGCATGAATATAGCGTGGTGTTTCTTCAACAATTTGCGTTCGCGGCTGGGCCAGAAGCAGGGCTTTCAGGCGGGCTTTCGCCGCTGCAACATCACCACCATATTTCAGCGCTGGAATGTGATACTCCTCATCCCTTGCTTTAGAAGAAACGCAACTCGGCCGGGGCGGGCAAGAAGGAAAAATGCCTGTCTTTGACCAGAGATCGTCTCGCTTACCCACCGTCGAGCAGGCGCTTAACATTAGCAACAACGCCAACACTGGCAATATTAAAATGCGTCTTACCATCATCGTTATTTCCTGACTGTCTGGTGACGAATTCCCATACTCACAAAGCATAGGTCTCTTTCAAATAACGAATAATATCCTGAGACTCAAACATGCCAATACCCGTGTTGGAATCAATCAGATAAGGCACTTGCGAGCGGCCCGTTAAGTCTCGTAAACGGATGCGATTAACGCTGGTAATCGGCGCATCTGAAAACCACTGATTTCGCACACTCGGCGGCCCCATTTCCTGCCAGCGCGATTTGGCAAAGTTGCGTAAAATATAAGGAATTTCCAACTCACATAGCAGTTCACGAACAGGGCGAGAGTAGGGGCTGGATTCAAAGCTAAACAGCTCCAGTGGTTGTGCCGGCAACTGGGAAGGCTTGGCCTTATACCCGCCCTTACCAATACTGCTTCGCAATAACGTCGCCGCCACAGAACCCGATAATTGCAAACCGCGTTTTACCCCCCGTGGGGCCCGGCGACGCCCCCTCGCGGAGTAGTGCTGATAGAGATGATCAATAATCTCAGCGGATTCCAGAATTTCATCGCCAGTATTCGGATCAATCAAAAACGGAAACTGGCTGATGCCACTCAATGCGGTCGCTTCTGGCCGATAGCGGCTTCCGCCCCGTGGGCAGGGATAAATCATGGCGTCCAAATCCAGTTCGCTCAGCACTTCACGCACTAATCGACAATAGGGGCTGCCCTCATATTCATACAGGACCAGCAGTTGTTCTGGGCGCGGGGCAGCACCTGCATGAAATGCCGCCGTTCCCCGCCAAGCGGCAACACTGCTCGCCAATAAGGAATTACTTAAGTCAATTAAGGCCATAAAAACCCCGACGCTCTGTGTGTTGTATAAGATACGCGCTCAATGTGCCTGTTTGGCACTCAACCGCCGCTGCCAATTGCCAGAATGCGCTTGTTGGCAGGCTTCTTCACTATCAAAATGAATCGTTCTTTTAGCATGACGCATCACAATACCCACCGATGCTAAGTGCTGCTTTATGACGCTACGTAAATAGTCGTCTTGTTGACCCCGAATGGCGGCCGATAATGCTGCCTCGGTGTCAAACACAGCTGTTACAACAAGAGACTGGGGGAAACGGCTATAGTTTAGCTGATGTGTTAACCAGCTAAAGCCTGGCACCTCTTCTAAGGCAATATTGCAGGCATCGCTTAGTGCTTCACGGATAGCCTTGTCATATTTTTTGTCCGTTTTTTTCATACACTCAACAATCTGTTTTAAAAAGTAAAACAGAAAGCGCATTTTTACGGCGCTTTCCTGCAAACTTGGCAGTCCCTGAACGGGATGCTATTCCCCCTCAAGCTTGCGATATAGTGACCGGGCGCTAATCCCCGCGATATCCGCTGCCATCTGTTTATCGCCATGACAATGTTGCAAAAGACGATGTAAATAGCGGCGTTGTTGGGTTTTTAAATCTGTCCACGTAGAAAGCTCATCACCTTCATTTTTAGCAATATCACCAAGGGAGGCATGGTTTTTCAAACTGCGTTCCAGTACGGACAAATCCAAGATATTAGATCGCGCAAAGATCATTCCCCGCTCCAGAACATTTCGCAGCTCGCGAATATTGCCCGGAAAGTGCTCTGACTCCAGGCGCATGACCGCTTCTTTCGTCAGCCGGTAGCTTGCTTTGCCTGCTAGTTTGTCGAGCAGCGATTGACTGAGCAGCGCCATATCACCCGACCGATCGCGCAAGGGCGGCAACACGATAGGAAACGCATTAATACGGTAGTACAGATCTTCGCGAAACTCTCCCCGGGCAATCATTGCCGGTAAGTCTTTATTGGTCGCGCTGACCAGCCGAAAGTCTGCCCGTTTTAGCTGGGTGCTTCCCACCGCGCGATAGGTGCCGGTCTCCAAAAGGCGGAGCAGTTTTACCTGCATACCCATGGGAACGTCGCCAATTTCATCCAAAAATAAGGTGCCACCCCCGGCCGCCTCCAGCAGTCCGGGTTTGTTTTGGCTGGCCCCAGTGAAGGCCCCTTTTACATGGCCAAATAATTCACTTTCAAACAAGGTTTCGGTCAGCCCTGCACACTCCACGGTAATCATGCTTTGATTGGCGTTTGGGCTGGCATCGTGAATAGCCTTGGCGGCCAATTCTTTACCCGTGCCAGATTCACCTAACAGTAGCACCGAGGTTTTTCGTGGTGCCACTAACTGAATCAACTCCAGCATGTCATTGAACGCTGGGCTGCGACCCACCATTTGCTCGCCATTAGTTTCTGCGCTGGCAATCGTGACCGGCTTAAGGATTTCTATAAAATAACTGGGTTGGCCACTGCGGTTTTTTAACGGCAGCATTTCTACATCAATGTGCTCCCGCCCCCTTGGGGTATTGTGAATATGCAGCACCCGCTCTTTGGCTTTTGACTCCCGGCAGGCTTGGAGCGGGCAGCTTTCACCCGCCTGATCACAGGGACGATCATAACCATGAGAAACCTGATAACAGTTTTGGCCTTCGCTCAACTCACCAAAACTGTCTAAGTACTTTTGGTTCCAAGCCAGAATCTCATATTCGTCCGATAGCAAGATGGCGGGATAGGCCACACTCTCCAATAATGAACTTACATCTAAGTCTGGGACAATTTGTCGCATCGCGTTTTGCCATATTTGTCATTTACTCTGTCGATTATGGCAACACCTCAAGGGGAATTGATAGCCCCACAATTGACACAAGTTCTAGACATTGAAATAACTATTTATATTTCAATGTCTTATAGTTTTTTACCTTAAAAAATACCGCTGGCATAAAGTTTGCACTTAACACCCAGCTCATGCGTGACGAACCTGGCAAGACCGGTTCAGCCAATCCGTCACAGGCCGCACAATGCATTGTGCTAATCGTGCTTTATAGGACGAACGCTATGGACCTCGACCCCTTTGTACTGGCACGGATTCAGTTTGCCGCCAATATCAGCTTTCATATTTTGTTTCCGGCCATTTCCATTGGCCTTGCCTGGCTGTTGCTGTTCTTTCGTTTGCGCTACAGCCAAACCGGTGACAAAGCCTGGGAGTTCGCCTATTTCTTCTGGGTAAAAATCTTTGCCCTCACCTTCGCGATGGGTGTGGTATCTGGCATCACCATGAGCTTTCAGTTTGGCACCAATTGGCCGGGGTTTATGGAAAAAGCCGGTAATGTCGCTGGACCACTGCTGGGCTACGAGGTACTGACCGCCTTTTTTCTAGAAGCTTCCTTTCTCGGCATTATGCTGTTTGGCAAAAACCGAGTATCCAACCGCCTACACTTAACCAGCACCTTTTTGGTGGCTTTTGGCACCACCTTATCTGCCTTCTGGATTCTGAGTTTAAATTCCTGGATGCACACGCCTACAGGTTACCGCTTGGAGAACGGCGTGGTAATGGTAGAAAGCTGGATAGACGTGATCTTTAATCCTTCGTTTCCCTATCGATTTTTTCACATGCTGACCGCTTCTTTACTCACCAGTGCGTTTTTAATTGCCGGGGTGAGTGCATGGCGAACGCTGAAAAATGTCGACGGCCCTGCTACCTGGAAAGTCTTAAAAACCGGGGTGATTTTGGCCGCAATATTGGCGCCGCTGCAGATCTTTATTGGTGATCTTCACGGCCTCAATACGCTAAAGCACCAACCCGCAAAAGTAGCGGCAATGGAGGCGATCTGGGATACCCAAGAAAGCGCCCCTTTTACGGTATTTGCGCTCCCCGATGAACAAAGCCGCAGCAACAAATATGCCCTTGAAGTGCCCTACGCGGCCAGCCTGATCCTAACCCACAACGTTAACGGTGAGGTCAAAGGTTTGAACGACTTTAAAGATCAGCATCCCCCTGTCGCCATGGTGTTCTGGTCCTTTAGAGTAATGCTTGCTATGGGTGGGCTCATGCTGCTTGTTTCCTGGTGGGGCATAATTGAAATCCGAAGTAAGCGCTCACCAAGGCGTGTGTTTCTTACCACACTATCAGCCATGACCTTCTCTGGCTGGATCGCGGTTCTGGCAGGCTGGTATGTCACTGAAATCGGTCGCCAACCCTGGATCGTCAACGGTGTACTGGCAGTAAAGGACGTAGTTGCTGATCACAGTGGCGCTACCGTTGCGGGCTCTTTAACCGGCTATATTCTGCTGTACCTGTTCTTGCTGGCATCCTATATCGGCGCCTTGCGTCATCTGTCTAAAAAGCCTGCAGCCTCTTTAATTATGGGGCCGGCCAATCGTAAACAAGACCCTGCCAACCACGTCTCTGGAGAGGCCTGACATGGAATATTATCTACCTATTATCTACGTTGGCATTATGGGACTTGCCCTGCTGATTTACGTCATTCTGGATGGCTTTGACCTGGGCGTGGGCATGTTGCTGCCATGGGCGAATGCCTCAGAAAAAGACACCATGATTGCCTCTATTGGCCCTTTTTGGGACGCCAACGAAACCTGGATTGTGTTGGGTGTCGGCGTTTTGCTCATTGCCTTTCCCATGGCCCACGGCATTATTCTCAGCAAGTTATATATCCCGGTCACGATTATGCTGATGGGGCTGATACTGCGAGGCGTGGCGTTTGATTTAAGAGTGAAAGCGGGGGATCAACATAAAGCCCTCTGGAACAAAGCCTTTTTTATAGGCTCGCTCACCGCATCGGTAGCCCAAGGTTGGATGCTGGGCGCATTTGTCAGCGGCCTGCAAGGTGATGCACTCAGTTTGTTGTTCTCGGCCTTGATTGCCCTGACACTACCTGCGCTGTACTTAATACTGGCCTGCGGCTGGCTGATGATGAAAACCGAGGGCGCCCTGCTCACAAAAAGTATTCACTGGGCCAGAAGTGCTATTTGGCCGATGGGGCTGGGCTTATTGCTGGTCTCCATCGCCACCCCCATTGTTAGCAGCCACATCGCTGGCAAGTGGTTTAGTCTTCCTAACGCTATATTACTGGCGCCAATTCCGATTCTCACCGCGCTTTGTTACGGCGGTATCTTGCTGCTGTTAAAAAACGATAACTGGATTTACCGGGGCCGAGGCTGGCTGATGTTTGCCGCCACCGTCACCATTTGTCTCACAGCCACTCTCGGTTTAGCCTACAGTTTATTTCCCGATATTCTTTTAGGGCAGATGAGCATTTGGGAGGCCGCTGCATCCGTTAAGTCGCTGAGCTTCACGTTGGTCGGGGTGCTTATCACGGTACCGATGATTTTGATTTATACCTTCTTTGTGTATCGGATCTTTCACGGTAAAGCCACCGAGTTGTCTTACGAATAAGCGACGCCGCACTGACAGCCGCTGGCGGTGTATACTGCTCCCTGCCAAGGTAATTTTGATAGCGATCGCATGACTACAGACTGGGACAAAAAACGCAAAGGCCTTATTTCACGACTCCGTCGAGTAGAGGGCCAGCTTCGCGGCATTCAAAAAATGATGGAAGAAGAGCAGGATTGTGAGCGCGTCGCCCAGCAACTTTCCGCCGCCCGCAAAGCATTGGATAAAACCTTCTTTGAAACCATGGCCTGCGCCATGCAGCAAGAGCTCGCCAAAGCCGACGGCGAAGACCCCGCAATGCAATCCTCGGCAAAACGGGATGAGCAAATTCAACATATTACTGCCCTACTCACCAAATATGGTTAGGGCAGCGCTTCACGCTTACAATTGATAGCTGATCTGACTATATACGTAGCTGGTGTCGCCAGTATCTGGCGCATTGGGCGCATCCTCAAGAAACTCTCCTTTTAATAAATACGCGCCCCCTAGCTCAAGCTGCAACTGGGCTGACAGAGCCCACTGCCAGCGGACTTCTAATTGATTTCCGGCAAAGCGGCCACTATCCCCAGCAGTATCCCGCAAACCAGACCGAGCCTGAGCCGCCTTGGCCGAGTCCAACCAAATCGCGCGATAAGCGAGATAGGCCGCGCTATTACTGCTGGGTTTGAAATCCCACTTCACCCCCGGCGACAGGATATTAGCCCGGGCAAAAGCACCATAAATTGCAGTGGGGCCAAAATCAAAACGGGTCACGCCAAACAGGGCGTTAAATTGATTGGATTCGTCATCGTTAGGATCATCATCACCGCTGGCATAATCCGCCATCAACTCAATCCGCGACGACAGCGGATCATCAAATTGATAACCAACGGCAGCGTGCAGCATAGCCGCACTCACATCCAAATTGCCGGTTTCACCAAACTGGTAGGCTGCCTCCACTTCGTAATGCCATTGCAAGGGAATAGCGGGTTTTAGGTTTCTAAACCCCACGGTGCTGATTTCAGCGCCATTATCGTCTTCATCCAGACCGTAGTAATACAGCTCTAGATCCGTTATCTCACTGCGGCTGACATGCAGCCCCCAAAAACGGTCGTCGCCCTGCTTGTCGAGTTTGATTTGATTGTCGTCTAAATCTTCCCGTTCGGCTGGACGGGGCTCAACAGGCTTTAAATAAAATGCCTGCCACTGCCACTGCTCCTGTTGGTAACTACCGTAAACCCCGTCGAAGGCATTGATGGTGTTACGAAACCGTTGCCGAGCCATTAACCGACGGCTGCCAATATCAAAATTTAAGCGGCCGACCTTGGCAACAAACGCCTCTTGTCGCCAACCAAGCCACGCCTGCAAAGGTTCAAGGGTGTTGACGTCATCTGTGCCCAACGGCGTGCCATTATCATCCAGCCAGGAGCGGGCATCCTGTATTTCCAGCTCGCCAAATACATGTTCACCGTTGGCTTTGACGCTGGCCAGCAGCTGTGACACCAAAATCTGGTCGCCGCCGCGGGTATTGGCACGATACGCATTATCCAAGGTTTCATAACGCAGCTTATAACTGCCATCAATACGCCAAACCGGATTGGTCTCGGCCATGATAAGCGAAGAAAACATCAACAATAGCGGTAAAAAAAACAGGGCCCGTGCCACAGCCATAAAAAATACTCCGTAAATGTATATCCTGATTTTTTGCGCATTTCAGCAGGTTATCCAATGCTCTGCATAACAGAAAAAGGCTTGCGCAACAGGGTTATGTCATGAATTATGTCTACGCAGACGTGACCTAAGCGGCGAGGAATCTACGATTAACAGTCTAAAAAAACTGCCGGTGATTTTACTCAGTTATTTACTGAGCATCACGGCAAGCGCCGAAAATATTCATATTGCCGTCGCCTCTAATTTTACTGCGGCGATGAAGTCGATTGTCACCGCGTTTGAAGAAGACACCGGCCACAAGGTCATTGTGTCCTATGGCTCATCGGGCAAAATATATGCTCAAATTCAGCACCACGCGCCTTTTCAGCTGTTTCTGTCAGCGGACCAGAGCAAACCCAAAGCCCTTGAAGAAGACGGGTTGACCGTCCCAGGCAGTCGCTTTACTTATGCTATTGGCGCACTGGCGCTGTGGTCGGCAAAAGTGGATTTTATCGATAAAGAATACCGCCCTTTAAAACAGGGCCGTTTTGACAAACTGGCGTTGGCAAACCCCAAACTAGCCCCCTATGGGGTTGCCGCACTTGAGGTGCTGGAAAAGCTGAACTTAAAAAGTAGCACCCAAACAAAATGGGTTCAGGGGGAAAACATCGCCCAAACCTATCAGTTTGTGGCGTCAGGGAATGCCGAACTGGGCTTTGTGGCGCTATCCCAAATCATGGACAAGGGCCATGTTAGCACTGGATCGAGCTGGCTGATTCCTCACCACCTCTATAACCCCATTCGGCAAGATGCCGTACTATTAAAATCGGCGCAACACAGTGCCGC
Source organism: Spongiibacter sp. IMCC21906 (assembly GCF_001010805.1). Classification (NCBI taxonomy): domain Bacteria; kingdom Pseudomonadati; phylum Pseudomonadota; class Gammaproteobacteria; order Cellvibrionales; family Spongiibacteraceae; genus Spongiibacter; species Spongiibacter sp. IMCC21906. The sequence continues at coordinate 387,456 of NZ_CP011477.1, forward strand.
TGCCAAAACCTTGTTGATGTATTTACGCAGCGATAAAGCCCGAGAGATTATTCATTCTTACGGTTATCAAACCGAGTAAGGCATCCATACCCTACAAACCCGCCTTGAATAAACAGAATTATTTCAGCCCCTGCTCACCGATTTTTATCGGCAGCACTGGCGGCCTTATCCGCATTATTGACAGTAGTGGCAATAATGTTGACAGATTTGACGAAAATCTTGCTGTAAGAACAAAAATTCTTAGCCTAAGACAGCTTTTTAAAAACATAAAACCCAGTAAAAACAAGCAACTACACTGCTCCCACAAATAGCCCGGCAAGCTGGCACACTTTGTGATATATCATAAAGGAATTAATATATTCTTTTTTTGTATATGGCATTGCGATAAAGGTCGCTATTCGCCATCAGGAGGACCGCATGAACAGCGCCATTCCCTTCACCCCCGACCTCAGCCAACAGCCCGAGGTAGTCCCGTTTTTTGATGCGCCAAGCAATACGTTTTCCTATGTTGTAAAAGATCCTGCGTCCAAGGCCTGTGCGGTGGTGGATTCGGTTATGGAGATCGACTACGCCGCTGGCCGTCTAAGCCTGGACGGGGCCGACAAAATTATTGACTACATCCAAGGCCAACAGCTCGAACTGCAATGGATTATTGAAACCCATGTCCATGCCGACCATCTTTCTGCCGCGCCTTATATCCAAGAAAAATTAGGCGGCAAAATCGGCATTGGCGCGGATATTGTGACGGTACAAAACACCTTCGGCAAAATCTTTAATGAAGACACTGACTTTGCCAGAGACGGTTCCCAGTTTGACGCCTTGTTCAACGATGGTGACCAATATCATGTGGGGCAGTTGGTTTGTCATGCGCTGCACACCCCCGGCCATACCCCCGCATGCATGAGCCATGTTATGGGTGATGCCTGCTTTGTCGGCGACACCTTATTTATGCCTGACGGCGGCACCGCCAGAGCCGATTTCCCCGGTGGCGATGCAACCACACTTTTTCAATCCATTCGCCGTTTACTGTCCTTGCCCGGCGAAACCCGGCTGTTTATGTGCCACGACTATATGCCCAATAATCGCGAAGTGGCCTTTGAAACCACCATTGCCGAGCAACGCGCTTCTAATATCCACGTTCATGACGGTGTCAGTGAAACCCAGTTTGTTGAAATGCGCGAAGCGCGGGATGCCTCACTGGGCATGCCCCGGCTGATTCTGCCCTCGCTACAGGTCAATATGCGCGCCGGTCACCTCCCCGCCAGTGATACCAACGGGGTGGTGTATTTAAAACTGCCCATCAACCAACTTTAGCCGGGGAGACAAGGCCATGCAATACAAAACCCTCGATGCGCAACTAAGTGTATCTGGACAAGTCAATGCAGATGATGTTGCAGCTCTTGCCAAGCTGGGAGTGAAAACCCTGATCTGTAACCGCCCCGACGGAGAGGCTGTAGATCAAATAGGCTTTGAAGACATTGCCCGGGTCGCCGCTGAACACCATATGAGCTGCCACTACCTGCCCGTTCAGTCTGGCCAGGTCCAAGACGACGAGGCAGCCCATTTTGGCACATTACTGGCCACCAACCCTGGTCCGATTCACGCCTATTGCCGCAGTGGTATGCGCTCTACCACTCTATGGGCGCTGAGCCAAAGTCAACAGCGACCGTTAAGTGAAATCAGCAATATGGCCAAACAGGCGGGTTACGACATCCACGGCCTGGCCACCCGCATCGCCAGCCATGGCAACAACTTTGGCAACCATGTTTTGGGGAGTTTTGATGTAGTCATTGTGGGTGGTGGCGCAGCTGGCATCGCTACCGCATCCAGTATTTTGGCTCGCCAACACAATATCTCTGTCGCCATTATCGATCCGGCAGATGTTCACTATTACCAGCCCGGCTGGACCTTTGTCGGCGCGGGCATTTTCAGCCCCAGCCAAACCGCCAAAACCATGGCGTCGTTGATCCCCAAAAATGTCGAATGGATTAAAGCGGGCGTTGCCGCCTTTGACCCTGACCGAAACAGTGTTGTTTTAGAAGGTTGCCGTTTAATAAGCTACAAACGGCTTGTTGTTGCGCCGGGTTTAAAGCTGGATTGGGCCGGTATTGAAGGGCTGCCAGAGACCTTGGGACGCAACGGTGTTACCTCCAACTATCGCTTTGATCTAGCGCCATACACATGGGAGCTTGTGCAAAACCTGCGGGAAGGACGGGCGCTGTTTACCCAACCCCCGATGCCCATTAAATGTGCTGGCGCGCCACAAAAAGCCATGTACCTCTCTGCGGATTATTGGTATCGCAATCATCGCTTGAACAATATCAATCTGGCTTTTTATAACGCGGGGCCAGTGCTGTTTGGGGTGGCCGATTATGTGCCTGCTTTAATGAAATATGTTGAAAAATATCAGGCCCAACTTAATTTCAGTCATAAGCTGGTCAAAATTGACGGCGAGACCAAAACCGCCTGGTTTGAAGTTGCAAAAGATAATGCCGAACCAGAATTAGTCTGCCGTGAATTCGATATGATTCATGTATGCCCACCCCAAGCAGCACCTGATTTTATTCGTGTCAGTCCATTGGCAGATGCCGCAGGCTGGGTCGATGTCGACCAGCACACCCTGCGGCATCTGCACTATGACAACATTTGGTCGCTGGGCGATGTCATGAATGCTCCCAATGCCAAAACTGCCGCTGCGGCACGCAAACAAGCGCCGATAGTCGCCCACAATGTGTTGGCCGATATGGGAATGTCCAAAGGCATTGCCCACTATGATGGTTACGGTTCTTGTCCGCTCACGGTCGAGCGCGGCAAAATCGTGCTGGCTGAATTTGGTTACGGCGGCAAACTGCTCCCCAGCATGCCTCGCTGGTTGCTTGATGGCACCAAACCCACCCGGCTGGCCTGGCTTCTGAAAGAATCAATGCTGCCACCCATTTACTGGAAGGCGATGCTACGCGGCAAAGAATGGCTGGTGAAACCGGTTATTGAGGACGCTTGATGGCGCCGACAAAACCCACTCACAAGCCAGGCTGCTTATACAGCCCCTGTACGCTAAAGGACATAACATGGTGAAAATACTCGCCAGGTATTTCCCCATACTGAGCTGGGGCCAGGAATACAATAAAGCGTCTTTGATCAGCGATGGGCTCGCGGCGGTCATTGTCACCATTATGTTAATCCCACAGTCGTTGGCCTATGCGCTGCTAGCCGGCCTGCCAGCCGAAATGGGGCTGTATGCCAGCATGCTGCCACTGGTGGCCTACGGTATATTTGGCACCAGCCGCACTTTGTCGGTGGGGCCGGTGGCAGTGGTGTCGTTAATGACCGCCTCTGCGGTGGGGCAAATCGCCAGTAGCGGCGATGTGAGCTATATGGCAGCAGCCATGTTGTTGGCGCTGATGTCGGGATTTTTTCTGCTGGCTATGGGACTGTTAAAAGCCGGATTTTTGGCCAATTTTTTATCTCATCCTGTCATTGCAGGCTTTATTACTGCCTCGGGAATAATTATTGCCTTTAGTCAGCTCAAACATATTTTGGGCGTCAATGCCCAGGGCGAAAACCTGCTGCAATTGTTAATCAGTCTGTTTTCTCAGCTCCAATATACAAACCTGAGCACTTTGGCAGTGGGCTTGCCGGTACTGGTTTTTTTATTTTGGGTACGCAGTGGTCTCAAGGCACTGCTGCTTACCCTAGGCATGACGGAATTCAGCGCCAGCATGCTGGCCAAAACCGGTCCCGTGGTTGGGGTCATTGCGACCAGTGTCGCTGCTTACGGTTTTGAGCTGGGCAATCAAGGCGTCGCGTTGGTGGGCCAGGTTCCGGTTGGCCTGCCCGAATTGCAGCTTCCCGCCATGGACAACCCCGCCTGGAAACATCTGCTGATCTCAGCCATTTTTATTTCGATTATCGGCTTTGTTGAGTCGGTCTCTGTGGGGCATACCTTGGCCGCCAAACGTCGCCAAAAAATTTCACCGGATCAAGAGTTGATTGGTTTGGGCGCGGCCAATATCGCGTCATCCCTGTCGGGCGGTTATCCGGTTACTGGTGGCTTTGCCCGCTCCGTGGTTAATTTTGATGCCGGTGCCGTCACCCCGGCAGCGGGGATCTTTACCGCCGTGGGCATTGCCCTCGCCGCCATTTTTTTCACCCCTTATTTAGCCTATTTACCAACGGCAACACTGGCGGCCACCATTATTGTCGCCGTGTTGTCACTGGTGGATTTTTCAATACTGAAAAAAACCTGGTCTTATGCCAAATCCGACTTTATTGCCGTCACCACCACCCTATTGGTAACGCTGATTTTTGGTGTAGAAATCGGGGTTGCCTGCGGGGTATTCGCCTCGCTGGCACTGCATCTGTATAAAACCTCAAAACCCCATATGGCCGTGATAGGCGAAGTGCCCGGCACCGAACATTTCCGCAATATCCATCGTCACAAAGTGATTACCCATAGCGATATACTGTCGCTGCGCATAGATGAAAGCCTGTACTTTGCCAACGCCAGTTATATTGAAGACCGCATATATGCTTTGCTGGAACAGCAGCCAAAAGTAAAACACGTTGTGCTAATGTGCACCGCCGTCAATGAAATTGATTTAAGTGCGCTGGAGGCGTTGGAATCGATCAATATGCGCCTCACTGACAGCGATATAAAACTGCATCTATCGGAAATTAAAGGGCCGGTGATGGATATGCTTGAACGCACGCATTTTTTAAGTAAATTAAGCGGTGAGGTGTTTTTAAGTCATCATCTTGCCGTGAGCAAGCTGGCCGATTCACCCCGTCAAACCCAGCCGCTGAACTGGGAAATTTAAGGAGTCTTTAGTGTCAGACCATCAGGATAATCAGCCAAAGTCCCAATCTAAGTCAGGGCCACTCACGGTGTTACGCAGTGTTATTTCTGCTGCATTTGGTGTGCGCAACAGCCGTCACCGGGGCAAAGAAGCCAAGTTTCGCCACTATGTATTAGCAGCCGTTATTTTTGTGGTGCTGTTTTTAATTGTGGTCAATTCCGTAGTGCGACTGGTACTCAGCCAAACCGCCTAACGCGGTTTTTTATCAATACGCCTGATCGAGCCTCAAGCATTTCTGCGTATTGATTGCATGACCCATTCCTCCGCCCAAACGACCCATTCCACCAACGAGCTGCTCACCAAACTGTGGCGGCCCACGCTGCTGTGCTGGATGGTTATTAGCTTGGGGCTGTGGTCGGGCTTACCTGCCGGTGGTCTTATCAACATTACGCCATGGGTATGCGGGATATTATTAGCATCTGTTGGCGCAAGCCTGTCGGCCATGCTGTGGCCTCTTCGAGAATCAGCCCGCCAAGTCCCAGGGTTTTGGGCAGTATTGCTATCAGCACTAGCAGCCCCTATTGCTGGTATTGCCTTTGCCCTAGAAGCCAAATCGCTGCTAAGCCTTTACCCCACTATCAAACTGGCAGGACTGCTGTGGATGATATGCTCGATGGGTGCGGTGTTAACCTTGGTGGTCTGTCGATTTATATTAGCCCTACAACAACCTCAGCGCATCATCGATAAGCCAACATTACCTACCGGAGAGAGCTTACAAACGGATTGAAGGACGGGGGAGGTTAAAACGTAAATCGGGTAAATTGCCGGCAATCCATCGTTCCAACAACAGCAGTGCCACTCCGATTAGTACGAGCTAGCCTTAAGAAACCAGTACCCCCTCCACCACCCACAAACCCAGAAAACTCAACAGTAAAATAGCAAACAGATTTATCATCAATCCTGCCCGCACCATATCTTTAATACTCACCTGCCCACTGGAAAACACCACCGCATTTGGCGGCGTCGCCACCGGCATCATAAAAGCGCAGGAGGCTGCCAGGGCAACGGGCACCGCATAAAGTAATGGCGAGTGGCCTTGAGCAACAGCCAAAGCACCCATCAATGGTAAGAAGGCAGCTGTTGTTGCCGTGTTGGAGCTCAACTCGGTTAGAAAGACAATGACCGCCACCAAACCTAAGATAATAAATAGCATTGGCATAACCGCCAACAAATCTAAGCTTTGGGCAATCCATTCAGCCAACCCGCTGCTTTTAATAACCGCCGCCAATGCCAGGCCACCACCAAACAGTATCAGTACGCCCCAAGGCAGACTTTGCAGATCACCCCATGTTAGTAAGCGCTTACCTTTTATTCCTGATGGCAAAATAAAAAAAGCGACGGCGGCGATAATCGCAATAACCGTATCGTTTAATCCCGGCAAGTATTGGCTTAACAATGGCCGAAGAATCCACGCCGTGGCGGTGAGTAAAAACACCGTCAATACCCGCTGTTCTGCTTTGCTTATGCTGCCCATGTCACTCAGTTCGGTATTGAAAAGCTGGTCTGAGCCTTGCGCCTTTAGCGTGGGCAGCGGGCCCCGGCACAGCCACCACCACACAAAGACCAACAAGCACAGGGAGATAGGCAAGCCGACCAGCATCCATTGCGCAAAGCCAATTTCAATACCGTGGCTGTCTTTAATATACGCCGCCAGCAAGGCATTTGGCGGCGTGCCAATTAAAGTAGCCATGCCGCCAATGCTGGCACTATAGGCCACAGCCAATAAAAGGGTTTTACGAAAATTATTGGCCTGGCGGCTATTACCTGAATGATAAGCCAGCACTGACAGGGCAATGGGTAACATCATCACGCTGGTGGCGGTATTGCTGACCCACATGCTCAAAAAAGCTGTCGCCAGCATAAAGCCAGCAATCTGCGCCCTCGCTTCACCTCCAGATCGTTTTAAAATAAACAGCGCAATACGCCGGTGTAAATTCCAGCGCTGCATGGCAATACCCAGCACAAAGCCACCAAAAAACAAAAAGATAATCGGGTGCGCGTAAGCCGGTGCCACTTCGGTCAAATCCGCTATACCCAATAACGGGCAAAGGATGAGGGGCAGCAGTGCCGTGGCGGGAATCGGGATTGCCTCACTGGCCCACCAAACCGCCATCCACAAGCCCATTCCTGCCACCCGCCAAGCGGGGTCCGCCAAACCCGCTGGCGCAGGAAGCAGTAAAGTCACTGAAAATACTAATGGCCCAAGTAATTGAGGAAACCATGCCATTAATTGTAGGCGCGTAACTTTCATGCTTGAGCCAACCATAACAAGGTGATTATTGTTTGCGACTGCCGGTCTGCAAGGCTACCATCTTTGCCGTAATCTATTTAAATCGTAGGGCTTATGAATTTTATCCGTATCTGTACAACCGTGTTACTGCTGGGAGGTCTTATTGGCTGCCAGTCCACTTACTACAACGCCATGGAGAAAGTCGGTGTTCACAAACGCGATATTCTGGTTGATCGCGTAGACGAAGCCAAAGAATCTCAGGCAGATGCTCAGGTAGAGTTTCAAGACGCCCTCACCCAATTTCGCAGCGTGGTCAATTTTAAGGGCGGCGACCTAGAAGAGCTCTACGACCGCCTCAACGGCGAATATGAAGATAGCGTCGAGGCCGCCGAGGAAATCCGCGACCGCATTGATAAAGTCGAATCGGTGGCCGAAGCCCTGTTCGATGAGTGGCAAGACGAATTAGAACTCTACAGCAATGCCCGTCTGCGCAACGAGAGCAAAGCCAAATTGGCAGACACTCAACGCCGCTACAAAAGTCTGATCAGCAGCATGCGCAAGGCCGAAAAAAGCATGGAGCCAGTCCTGTCAGCACTGCAGGATAATGTGCTTTACCTGAAGCACAATCTTAATGCGTCCGCCATTGGCGCCCTGAAAGGCGAGCTGAACAGCATCGACCGGGACGTCTCTTCGCTGCTTAATGCCATGAACAATGCCATTAAAGAATCGGATAGTTTTATTGCTCAATTGCGTTAGTGAACTTGGCGTCGTGTTCGACGTGCTCAAGCAGAATTGCAAATGCGCGTAGAACACACGCCATTCACAAAAGAGTACGCCTGCGTTGTCATTTTCACAGGGGTTTAGTGACTCCGAGTCCAGAAAATCCAACTCCGCCAGCCACTTACTGGATACCTGCAGACGTGGGTATGACTGCGTTTTAAACTTTATGAGCCGGGTCCTACTCGGCAACATTCGGTTTTCGTTACTTTTTAAGCTCCGATGAAGCAAAACCAGAGTGTTTCCGAACAAACTGTCGACGCAATACCGGGGAGACAAAAATCTGGTCGACTCCCTTACATCAAGCTCGTCATTCCGAACCCGCTTTACAGCGATCCGGAATCCAGAAAGCCCGGCGACGTCAGTTACTCGCCTTCGCGGCTCTGACGGGATTGAGACTTTGCTGAATCGAATCTCCACCTCAAATCCAGTCTTGTTGTCATCAATTGTCCAAACCTTGGAAACAATCTCCACAGTCCCCACTCTTATAGGTACCATGGTGTAATCGATACTATGGTGGTGCCTTTGGAACGGGAGATTTCCGGCAATGACGACAATGATCACTGGGCGCAAGATGCAACGCCTCACATTAATCAGTTTTATCCTCAGTATGCTGATACTTAGCGGCTGCGGTATTAACAATATTCCCACCTACGACGAACAAGTAAAATCAGCGTGGGGACAGGTCGAAAACCAATACCAGCGCCGAGCGGATCTGGTGCCTAACCTGGTATCAACAGTGAAAGGTTTTGCCGCTCAAGAGAAAGAAACGCTTACCGCCGTTATTGAAGCGCGCGCCAAAGCCACGTCCATTCAGTTGAATACCGATGATTTGGGCAATGCCGAAAAAATGCAGGCTTTTGATAAAGCCCAGAACAAACTCAGCGGTGCCTTGAGCCGTTTAATGGTGGTGTCAGAACGCTACCCCGATCTCAAGTCCAACCAGAACTTTCTCGCCCTGCAGTCTCAGCTTGAGGGGACCGAAAACCGCATCGCGGTGGCTCGCCGGGATTACATTAAGTCTGTGGAGAAGTACAACACCGAGATTCGTACCTTTCCCGGCCGGCTCTGGCACAGCATGATGTACAGCGATCTGGAAATTCGCGAAAGCTTTGAAGCCACTACCGAAAACGCCGAACAAGCGCCCAAGGTTGAATTCTAATGTTTTTTCTCCGTCCCCAGCTTTGGCTACTCAGCGCATGCATGTTGTTTAGCAGCTTAGCCTTAGCAGAAATCGACTTTCCCAAACTGAGCGGCCGGGTAGTCGATGAAGCGAATATGCTTTCTACCGCCACTGAGCGCAGCCTGAGTGAAAAGCTTGCCGGTCACGAACGCGCCACCAGCAACCAGCTGGTAGTGGTCACTGTTAATGACCTTCAAGGCAACAGCATTGAAGACTACGGTTATCAGCTTGGCCGCGAGTGGGGCATCGGCCAAAAAGACCAAAACAACGGCGCACTGCTGATTGTTGCCAAACAGGAGCGTGAAGTGCGGATAGAGGTGGGTTATGGCCTTGAAGGCCAGTTAACTGACGCCATCAGCTCACAAATTATCTTTCAAATCATCACCCCTGCTTTTCGCCAAGGTCAGTTCGACACCGGTATCAGCCAAGGCGTAGATGCCATGATTAAAGTGCTGGGCGGAGAGAGCCTCCCAGCCCAAGGCAATGCCAAACAAACAGGCAAAGCGCCCCCTGCTCTGGGCGGCTTACTGATGCTGTTTGTTGTATTAATGATGCTGGGCGGTGGCGGCCGTGGTGGTCGAGGCTTGCTGGGCGGGTTATTGCTAGGCTCCATGCTGGGCGGCAGTCATCGCGGTGGCTTTGGCGGTGGGGGTGGATTTGGCGGAGGCGGCTTCGGTGGAGGAGGCGGCGGTTTCGGCGGCGGCGGTGCCAGCGGTGGTTGGTAAGTTCCCCGTGCTTGATCCAAAACACGTCCCCACGGTTTCTATAATGGAGTGCAAATGAGCCTACTAAGCCAAACAGAACAAGATCAGGTCGCCGAGGCAATTCGCAATGCCGAAGCACAAACCGATGCGGAGCTGGTTACCGTGCTCGCGCGGCAATCCGACGATTACAGCTATATCCCCCTGCTTTGGGCGGGAATGATGGCGCTGATCCTGCCCGGTGCCATTAACTATTATTCCGGCTGGCTGGGTATGCATCAGTTAATTCTCAGCCAATGGAGTTTGTTTATTATTTTGGCATTGCTGTTTAGGCTGCCTTTTTTCGGCCCGCAACTGGTGCCAAAATCGGTTCGCCACTGGCGCGCCAGCAACATGGCCCGGCGGCAGTTTTTACAGCAAAACCTTCACCACACCAAAGGCGAAACCGGCATGCTGATTTTTGTGTCAGAGACCGAGCGCTATGTAGAGATTCTGGTCGACCGGGGCATTTCGGCCAAAATCCCCGACAGTCAATGGCAGAGCATTGTGGCGCGTTTCACCCAGCAGGTTAAAGAAGGTAAAACCTTGGATGGCTTTCTGCATTGCATCGCCAGCTGTGGCGAAGAACTCGGGCGGGCACTGCCTGCCAGCCAAACTAAAAATGAATTGCCGAATCACTTGGTGATCCTGGACTGACCCTTCCTGAATGGGGCCGGTTTTGCTCGGCCCCACATGCACCCACATCAGCACGGCAAAACTACCAGTCTTAAACTATTGACCGCTCCCTGAAGCTGCCCTAAAAAGGCAGACCTTTTCTTTCTGTGCAAACATCATGGCATGGGTTTCTTTCGATATTTTTCGCACCCTGGGCTTTGCAGATACCCTGCAGCTCAAACCAGAACAACTCTTTAAATACCGAGATCAAATCGGTGCTGCTGACTGGGTGTTGTTTCCTGAATACTGGCAGCTCAATGCCTTACGCTACGGCCTGAATGCCAAAGTCTTTCCCAGCGAAGCCAGTTATCACCTCGGCCATAACAAAATTGAAATGACCCGGGCCTTTGAGTTGGTCGCGCCCTCCCATACTCCATTAACCATTATCCAAGCCAATACCCCTGACAATGCCGAACAACTGTGGCAACAAATGCTGCTGCCCTTTGTCGCCAAGCTGCCCAAATCTTCTCAAGGTGACGGCGTCTGGCTAATCAATGATAAACAGGACTGGCGCGAGTATCTCCATCGCAGCGATGTACTCTATGTACAGGAATACCTGCCCATCGACCGGGATATCCGCATTGTCATTATTGGCGATCAACTTATTGCGGCCTATTGGCGGCAGCAGGCAACAAGAGGGTTTTATAACAACGTCAGCAAAGGGGGCTTTATTGATCGCAGCCCTGTTCCCCAACCCGCCATTGATTTGGCACTGAACCTCGCCAAAACCTTGGGGATTAACCATGCCGGGTTTGATATTGCTATGGTCGGTGATCATCCCTACATACTGGAATTTAACCGTCTGTTTGGCAATCAAGGTATAGAAGGAGGAGATGCACGACTGCGGGACGCCATCATTGACTATCTGAACCGGGAATCTACACCTACAGGACCAAACTTTCCTAATCGTCCAATAAGCAACCGTCGGCCACTCAAGCGGGCTGCCTAACTCAGCAAAGGCACTATTTTAGTGCGAATACTTGCCTTCCACACCCCATTAGTGCACCATCTTGATTCGTTCAAAATTCATGCATCTTTCTTCTGGGCTACGAAATAAACAGCTCAAAAATTTTACTGAGAAAGCCGCACTGCCATGGCGATATGAGAGTAGCGTTCTCCCATAATCGGTACACATTATAAATGGCGTTGCCTGCATTAAAAATTTTAGATTAGTAATAAAAAATAAATCATGTTGATTTAATTTCTAATATGTCCACTATGACAGAGATGAATCAGAACAATAAATTACCGCCAAAATCTTCTCGCCAGCCTACGGTAAAATTTGTCGTTAGGGCCTTTCTCTCTTTCGCCGACTAAAAGCAGAATTTTAGTCGGCAGACACAAAAAATCACACCGCGTTACTAAGCTCAAACTTGGGCGGTTTTTGCACACCTGTGTTTTTTTAAAGAGAAAATGTTGCCATGAATTACGAAAGCGATCTTGTTATCAGTGAATCAGACTACTTAAAAATTAAAAAATTAATTTCAACAAATCGATCAACCGCAACAATGGAGCTGCTCAGTAAGCTTACGCGCTGTGAAATTGCTAAAGACGAGGACACACCTACTACCGTTGTAAGATTGTTTAAAGAAGTTCTCTACCAAGAAATTGCCACGGGAAATACCCGCAAGGTCTGTATCGTAATGCCTTGGGAGTCCGACGTTATAAAAATGCGGGTGTCTATATTATCGCCCGTTGGCATTGCCTTACTCGGCACCTCCATCGGCGATACCGTTTGCTGGCCACTGCTCCACGGCAAATCACTACTTCTTAAAGTAGTGTCAGTTGACCTACCACAGCAAGATTATTCTGAGAGTATTAAATACGTCTATTAACACCATCACTAATGTTCACAGGTATGGAAAATCTCGCAGCATTACAAAGTTGTAATGCATTGCGTTATAGACACTGAAATAAAGGCACACGCGTCCAAATTAGGCATGACGTTCTGAGCTTGTCGCAACATTATTGATATTTTACTCAATTGCTTATTGACAAAATATTCAACAGGGTGTAATTTCCAGCCATTGATATATGCAATGATAATAAGCTAAGAATTTCGCCATCAAGGAGCAATGTTATGAATGTTCTTCCACATATGAGTAATGAGGAATATTTCAAGTACTGGCGCGTATGCTGCGCTATGGGTCCCGTTTTTCTCGCCTGTTTTTTATTTTTTTGGGGGTATCTGGGCTTCAATGTTCCACCCATTCCTGCGGATTGGACAGCTGATCAGATGGCCGCCCATTTTAGAGAAAACTACAATTCCACAAGAGCTGCCATGGCGGGTGCCATGTTGTTTGGCGTACTTTACTTACCTTGGACCCTATCCATTACAAAAGTGATGCAATGGATAAACCCCAATAAAAACGATATTTGGTCAACACTGCAAATGTGGGGTGGCGGCCTGACAGTGGTACCGCTAATTACATCATCCGTGTTCTGGTTAACGGCTTCTTATCGACCAGAATCCTTGCCTCCCTATATGCTGCAAATGCTGTATGACCAGGGTTGGCTGCTGATCGACATGTTCTACGCCATCACCACTATTCCAATGGTCGCCATCGGTGTTGCAGGCTTAACTGACCGACGCAAAAACGTGCTGTTTCCAAAGTGGGCGTGTTGGTTTTCTATTTGGGCTGGCGCCAGCTTTCTTTTTGAATTGTTAATGCCATTTTTTAAATCTGGTCTTTTTGCTCGCCAGGGCTGGTTGAATTTTTGGGTTGAATTTTTAGTGTGGTTTTTTTACATCGTCATTATTTCTTACTACACATGGAAAGCTATTCCACGCTTATATAACGAGAGAGAAACCTTGTTAAAAATGAATAATCTCTCACCCTCAGCTCATGATTTCAGCCCCGTTCAAAAAGAGGTGGCCTAATGTCAAATTCTCAAAATTCAACACTCCCCTGGAATGAAACCAAAGATCAATCCATATCCAGCCAAATTTCAGCGGGTGTGCATTTTTTTATGCTTGCCGACATTTTTGTGTTTAGTGGGATATTTATTGATTTTATGCTGAAACGGTCCCAAGACCTGGAAACATTTAATCAGTCTGCAGCTCTTCTCAACCCCTGGTCAGGAATTATCAACACACTGATACTTATCACCAGTGGTTTCTTTGTTGTGCTTGCATTTAATGCGGGTAAAGCTGGCAAAGTTGCAGATATGCGGCGCTGGGTGTTATTCGCTATTGTCATTGGTGCAGGTTTTGCCGTTAGCAAAGGCTTTGAATATAGCGGCAAAATTGCTGATGGTTTAACCATGCATAGCAATGAATTTTTTATGTTTTACTACACTCTGACAGGAGCGCATTTTCTTCACTTCATTGGCGGAATGATTGCATTATCAGCAATATTTCATAAATCTAAAAAAGAAGTCATCGATGAAGAGTTTCTTGGCAACTTCAAATCCGTTGCCCTCTACTGGCATATGGTCGACTTTCTTTGGATCTCCATCTTTCCACTTCTCTATTTGTTGGGGGCATAATGAACAGCACACAAATGAGTACTAAAACGGCTGCCGTGGTTTGGTTGTTATTAATTATAGCCAGCCTTGCAACAACCTGGGTGGGGGATCATAACCTTATTTTTGCACAGTGGGGCGCGGTTATTGTAATGCTGGTAGCGGCATTCAAAACACGGTTAATCCTCAGCTATTATATGGAGCTGAGATCAGCTCCTCTAATATTACGATTAAGCTACGATGCGTGGATATTGCTTACCACGGCTATCATTCTCTATCTTTGGCTTACAGCTTAAGGCACCTCTGATTAATTCGGTAATGTTTCAACGGAGTCTCTGGCGCGCACTGGCAAGGCGCGATGCGAAGATTAAGGCTGGTTGTCCTTAATGAGCATGGCAACGCAGTCCAGTGTGCGCCAGAGACCCGCCCCTCGGGGCTTAGCCAAAAACGGCTCAACTGCGTTGCCGCCACTTGAAAGGCAACCAGCATTCCTTCATGTCGGCGCCTTGTTGAGCCGCTTTTGGCTAAGCTTGAGATATCACCGATATTAATCAGAGGTGCCTTAATATTTATACGTTAACTCTCGATGATCAGCCATCTCGGTGAGATGGCTGATCTTTTTTTTCGATAACCCTAATAATATTCTATTCTCCCAACCCAAATACGGTTTTTGATTTCTCAAAAATCAGGCTTGCTTATTCAATATACTAACGGAAATTATTAACTATCTTATTAGAGATAATATTTCCCCTGCTGTCACAGTTCTTTTGCCTCTTTGTCACACTCGCTCTATAAACTCAAGCGTTCAAAAATATTCAGCGTGCTGATAAGAATTAAACGGGGAGGCCATAATGAAGAAACTACTAGCCACTACATTGATGCTAAGCAGCTTGTCTACGCAAGCCCTAGTCAGTAATGGTGATTTTGAAAACTGGACAGGTAATTCAGCAGACGGCTGGACCACAGTAGACAGTGGTATCAGCCTAAGCCCATCTTCTTCGGAAGTTCATACTGGCAGCCACTCCGCTAAAGTGACTGTCAATACTGCCACTCAGAGTAATACCGATTTTCGTCAGAATGTCAGCATCACCTCCGGCAGCAGTTATACTTTTAGTGTTTGGGTAAAACACAGCGAAGGCGGTGTAAAAGCTCGCCTCTATGTCGATGGTTATCAAGCTTACTCTGACCCTTCCGAAGTTAATCAGTGGCAAAAAATTTCGTATAGCTACACGGCTAACACCACTGGCACCATAGAAGTGGGGCTACGATTTTATGACGTAAGCGGATTTGACGGCAGTGAGGACGTCTACGTTGACGACTATGCCCCCGTAACCAGCAGCTCCAGCGGTGGTAGTTGCAACGAAACTGTAGGAACACTGGCACTAGACACTGACAACTACGGCGGCGAAACCAGTTGGGAAATTGCCAATAGCGTCAATGCCATAATAGCCAACGGCAGCGGCTACAGCAGCAATACGAGCTACACTGAAGAATTCTGCCTGAGCAATGACAACTACCGCTTTACCATCTTTGACAGCTATGGCGATGGTATTTGCTGCAATGTAGGCAGCGGTGCTTATACCCTTACAATAGACAGTAATATCGTCGCAAATGGCGGTCAATTTGCGAGTGCAGAAACCACAAGCTTTAATGTTGGGGGAAGCCCTTCTGGCGACGGCGCTAATCTCAGCGGCTATTACGCCAGTGCTGACGGGCTTAGTGGATACGCGCTTAAAACCGAACTCTATAACATCATCAAGGGACATTCATCTCAAGGTTACAGCGCGTTGTGGAGTTTTTATAATAACAACGAGCGTGATAACTACTTTGAAAATGACGGTTCTCTACTGGATATTTACTCGGAAAATCCTACTGGTAGTGACCCCTACATTTACAGCAACAGTGGCTCACAATGTGGAAACTACAACAGTGAATCTGACTGCTATAACCGTGAACACAGCTTTCCACGTAGCTGGTTTGGCGGCTCCCTAGAACCCATGAACTCTGACGTTCATCACATTTTTGCCAGCGACGGCTATGTCAACTCCAAGCGAGGTAGCTACCCTTATGGTGAAGTGGCATCAGCAAGCTTTACCTCACAAAATGCCTCCAAACTTGGAAGTGCGACTTCAAACCTAGGATACGGCGGCACCGTATTCGAACCCATCGATGAATTCAAAGGCGACTTAGCTCGCGCGTATTTTTACATGGCAACACGCTACGAAAATGTTATTGCTGGATGGGAAAATAATACCAGCAGCAGCGATGCCGTACTAAACGGAAATGCCAATACCGTATTTGAACCTTGGGCTCTGGATATGCTGAAAAGATGGCACGCTCAAGACCCCGTCAGCCAGAAAGAAATCGACCGTAATAACGCTGCTTATTCCTATCAAGGTAACCGCAACCCCTTTATCGATCACCCTGAACTGGTTAGTGAAATCTGGGGGAATTAAGCAAACTTACTTCACTGCGGTAGCATTGCTGCCGCAGTGATATTCATATTGTTTTTAGGTGCTTTCAAGATTATTTAATAATTTTTCCAGCTTAACCCGATGATCACTAAGTGATTCACGAACTTTTGCTTTAGCATTTTTATAGTCGCCAGCATTGTCAGATTTTTCCCATCGCTCATAAGGCAACAGAGCACAGTCAGCCTCTTGAATTAATGCGCTTAAAGCCATGATTTCTAATGACTGACGATTAGCTTACATTGATTTATTTAGGCTCTCCTGATTCGTTTTTACATCCAGCGACTGAAGCCATACCGTAAAAATTACCTAGCAAAAATGTCGCCTGCCTTTGATGCATTTAGTGGAATCCCATACTTTTATAAAAAATAATCCTGAGCCGATCCACAGTGCAGTGACAATAACAGCAAGAATAAAAAACCCTGAAAACCTTTTTATTAATAAAGCGTCCTTACTTATTTTCTAAAGTAACTCGATAAATTATTCTGTGAACGTTAACAGAATGTGCTTAATGCTTTTGGTCAAGCTGTCGAACTCAGCCTGTTCATTAAGCCTGCCGTCAAGAATATGGGGAACATGCACAAATAAGGCTTTGCTGGAAAGTTGCTTTTCCTTGATATCTGACAGCACATTGTAATAAAGAAAATTACATACATAGTCACCACAATCTTCCGATATCACGCAATGCTGCTTCTGATTGGCCAATGTAGCTTGGAGCTTTTTAGTATCAACAGCGGTGTGCAAAACGTCGCAAGCACTCGCAGAAATATAGGGTGCCTGGGGTACATAACCATCGTTATCTTCTATTTTGGTGGATAACCGGTTATGGGCCTGCTGCTCAATTCTAATATCCTGGCTGCTTGAGGCTACACCGAGCATAACGATAAAATCGGGTTGCAACTCTGTGATCAGCGCGCTTAAGGTAACAAAAGATCTCTCATACGAGGTTGGCAAAATGGCGCTATAAAGAATGCTTCCGCTTGTTTGCGTGGCGATAATGGCTTCAACAATGGCTTGCGAGGTATTACGATGCAGCTTGCCGAAAGCATCAAAGCCGCTGAGCAGAATTTTTGACCGCTGTGTCATGTTCCTAATACTCTTAAAAAAGTATGATTGCCCAGTTAAGCCGTTTTACGGGTTTGCGGTGTTAGCATTTTCTGCTCAGTGTTTTTTTGAGCAATTGCGTTCAATGGCACACTCTTTTTCAAGGTCTTACCTCAGCTTATACGCTTATATCCACCTAGTTCTCCCGAGGGAGAAAACACCCACTGCCACAATTGAATATCCCTGGCCCGAAACGCGCCCGCACAACTCAGTAGATAATAACGCCACATGCGATAAAAGCGCGTATCAAATTTTGGGGCGAGTGTTTCTGGCCAAGCTATTTCAAAATTGCGATGCCATGCCATTAAGGTTTTGTCGTAATCGGCCCCAAAATTATGAACATCTTCGGTGACAAACAGATTATCGGCGGCATCGCCAATTTGTCCCATACTGGGCAGATCCCCGTTGGGAAAAATATAGCGGTCTACCCAGGCATCGGGCACCGAGCGACGGTTATTTTTGCCAATGGTATGCAATAACATCAAGCCGTTGTCTTTTAAACAACGCCGGGCGACATTCATAAACGTCTGGTGATTTTTGCGTCCCACATGTTCAAACATGCCCAGACTGATGATGCGATCGAACTGGCCTTGAACCTCTCGGTAATCTTGCAACCAGAATGTTAAAGGCAGACTTTGATACTGTTGCTTGGCCCAATCCGCCTGTTCTTTTGACACTGTGACTCCGACACACTCCACACCATAGTGCTCGGCGGCGTAGGCCATAAAGCTGCCCCAACCACAGCCGATATCCAATATTTTCATGCCGGGTCGCAGGGCCATTTTTTTGCAGACCAGATCCAGCTTATCGGTTTGAGCCTGTTCAAGATTGGCGGCATTTTTCCAGTAACCACAGGTGTAGGTTAGCCGAGAGTCCAGCATGGCCTCATACACGGTATTACCAATATCGTAATGCTGCTCACCCACCTGAAAGGCGCGGGATAAACTTTGCAGGTTAAACAAGCGCGCTCGCAGTGAATCAATCAACATCTGTCGGGGTTTAATTTGCCGATCGATACCGTGGCGTAATATTCGAAAGAAGAATTCATCCAACCGTCGCACATCCCACAGACCTGCCATATAGGCTTCGCCCAGCGCCAGATTGCCTTGGGTGATTAACCTGGGAATAAAGCGTTTATCATGCAATTGAAGATCCCAACTGCGTGAACCGTTGATTTCGATATCCGCTTTGTTTAACAAGGCTTCAAAAACAGCATAGGGGCTGCCTTTAAAGGTAGTTTTCTCATTGCGCGTTTTAACGACACTGCCCACTGCTTCGCCTCCTCAATCCTATTGGATGTGAATCAATGCTGTGCTCAGTACTTAAAAGGCCTAGCTGCGCGCAGGCCCCTCAAGCCACCATCGGGTTTCTTAAAAAACCAGCAAAAAACGGGCCCATTCCATGGGCTGCTTGCGCGACGGTATGGCTCTAATACTGCAATGCGTTGGCGGGAATGTCTAATCAATACCGAAGAATAGGCAACAATGCCAGGTTCAATATGCCCAACAACGACGGCAAATACCGCCGCTGCCAGCCAGTAATTATGCGACCTGAGCTTTACGCAAACTAGGTGTTTGCCAATGGGTGAAACCCGTCGCCTGACCCGTGTCGTAAAGCGTTTTACCCAGCACACTATTCACCACACAGGCTGCCCGCCATGCGGAAAGACTCAGCTGAGGCTCAGCAATACCGTGGGAGTGCCGTCCCATATTTAAAAGATAGAGCCGACTTTGTTTCTGGCCGGGTAGCCTTGCCGAAAAATCATCTTGGAGCTGTAGCTGGCCACCCTCGTCTCGTGCAAGTAGGTAGCCAATATCCCCCAAGCAGGCAGGCAGACACTCTTCCAATCCCGTACAGAGAATAATCATATCGGCATTCAATAACTCTGCATCGCCATTAAAATTATTTTGCAGAGCCAATTGATATTGACCGCTGTGGCTCAGCTTTTCCAAACAGCGTCCCGGATATAGCCCCAAGCGGGTGCCGTCTTTCTGCAAATGGGTGAGTTGATAAAATCGCTGGTACAACGCCTTTAAGGTGATAGGGGAGATACCGTCAGAAGCCAGCTTTTGCTCCCTAAGCAGTTTTGCACGTTGCTGGGTATTCCACTGTCGAAAGCAGGCAACGTAATTGGGTGTAAACCAGTCGTTGCTAAATGGCGTTTCATCCAAGGGCAAAAAATTGCTGCGGCGTGACACCCAACTAACCTCGGCTGGCTCACCCCAATGATGATTGAGCAGATTTAATACGATTTCGGCACCGGTTTGACCACCTCCAATCACCGCCACCCGTTTAGCCGCGACGTTTAGGTTTCGCTTGGCTATATCTATAGCATGAAAGCACTTTGGTGAAAGTAAGTGCTTACAGTTTTCTGGTACATACGGACGTTTCCCCGCCCCTACACAAAGCCGTCGACTACGAACCTGCCCTTCTGGCAGCTGCAATAAAAAGTGGTCGCCTCGGTCCTCCACAGATTCCACCGAGCTGGAAAACTGTAAATTGGGCAGCTTATTGGCCACCCACCCCAAGTAGTCTGCATATTCCTGACGACTCACCGCGTCCTGCTCTGCATTCATAAAATCATAAAAACGCCGCTTGGCCACCAAGTAATTTAAGAAGCTGTAGGGGTTGGTCGGGTCAACCGGGGTCACCAAATCTTTCAGATAGGAGGTCTGCATCATGGCATTAGGCAACATCAAGCCGGGGTGCCAATCAAATTGTTGCTTGGCCTCAAAAAACTGACTACGGCAGGCTTGGCCTTGTAGCAAGGCGGCAACAGCCAGATTAAAAGGACCCGCACCTATACCAGCAAAATCCAATATCTCACTCATATTGATACCTCCTTTAATGTTGTTTCAGAATCTGCTTTCAAATGGCAATCAGCGAGATACAGCGGGTTATCAACAAAGCCATCGACAATCGGTACTGGACGCTGGGCGCTGTCGCCATAACCCTCTTTAAGCCGCACCCGGTTGATACACACCCGTTCAATTTTGGCGGCAAATAAATTTAGCTCCGCAAAAACCGGAGCTAAGCCCGGATGCCGCCCCTGATAATCTCGCAACACCTTGGCAAGCTGTCGATAAAAATCCAGCTCCGCAATCACCCCTTCTTTTGCCAACTGAGCCGATAAAAAACGCAGCACCGTGACACAGTGGCCGGTGTAAAGATCGTGAATCAAATAATTGCTGGGGAGGCGCTTCACCACATCGGCACTTGCCGGTAGGCCCGCCCGCTCTGCAACTCCAGAGTCCAACACCCGCAGGTCGCCCTGAAAGTCTTTTAGTAACACACGTTTTGGACGGTGCTGCGCT
Organism: Spongiibacter sp. IMCC21906; assembly: GCF_001010805.1. NCBI lineage: Bacteria > Pseudomonadati > Pseudomonadota > Gammaproteobacteria > Cellvibrionales > Spongiibacteraceae > Spongiibacter > Spongiibacter sp. IMCC21906. The sequence goes on from NZ_CP011477.1 coordinate 408,271, forward strand.
AGCATTACTGTGAGGTTTTGGGCATGGGCCACTAATCCCACACCGTAGGCACACAGCAAATGATAAAGGGGCACCATGACCGCCGTGAACAACTCGGACAACCATTGCTCCGGGCGGATTCCCGATTCCTCAATCAATGCGGAGGCGATGGACTTTCCAGACTCGTCACACTGTAAGAGGGCGGCCATTAACATATGTCGCTCACCGGCTTTACAGTGGCTAGCGGGGCTTTGTCGCCATGTCGCGCCAAGCATTTCTTTATAACGATAAGGACTGGCATCAAGCTGATTGTGCAGCACTTGCGGAACATGGACCCCGGCGATTTCTTCCATCACTGCTGTTCCCCGCTGCTGCAACTCAGCATCTTTTGCACACAGCGAAGCCATCCATGCAGACAACTCAGGACCACAGTGAATAAAGTCGCCTGGAATGCCTCTAAAACAAGAGGTGTTTAAAATGGTTATCGGCAGTTTGATATGCAGCGCGCCGGGGCGATCATGATTGGACAAGGTACGTAATGACACCTGCGGTAAATATTCGTCGCCAACCGGACCAAGATAAATTAATTGCTCCGTGGCCAACAGGGCCGCGTAATGATGGCGAATATAGTGTTGCCACTGCCAAGGATGCACCGGCAAAGGTAAATAACCTTGTCCAATCAAGCTCTGTAACCTGGCTGCGACCGGATCGCCAGTGCTGAAACTGTCATCCAATAACGACGCCCAACCGAGCTCGACACCAATACCACTTACATAGCGTGGCGTCTACGGCCAACCATACCAAGGCCCGGGGCTTTGAGCATTCAGGCGCATAGCGCTGGTAGTCCTCTGCCCCCCAGCCAATCCTACCTTTGTTAACAATGGCTTTGGGGTGACCGTCCAACAAGCACTGCAACTGCTCGTCAGCCATAAACGCCATAGCTCTGGCACTATGATTTTTGCGGGCTTGGCGCAACAACATATCTGCCGCTAACGTGTTTGCGGTCTCATGTAGCAAGTTGCCTAAATCGGCATCACTGAGTTCTAACTCAGACTGGGCATTTACAAAAAATTGCCCGGCATCCAAAGCATCACCACCGGCTTGATTTTCTGCTTGCCTTGCTGAAGTGGATGTCATTATCAAACTGCCCGGATCAATATTGAGACGACCCCAAATTCCTTCATTGGCACTAAAGCAATATGCTCGACCTGATTTTAAGTGCAACGCATACTCACCCGGCTTATAGCTGACAACTGAAAGGGCTTTTTCGTAATGCAGCTCGGCAATACTCTTCGCAATTAGCGCTAGATTTACCTGTTTCCAAAGTGTCGAATCAATCATCCCAGCTTGGCCTCCGCAAAAAATCGCGTCCTATCACACAGCAAAAGCCGGGCGCGCTTATGAGGAAAATCAAATTCTTTATCTAAAGTCCAACCGGGTAATTTGGGAATATAACGAAGCAAAGCTTTGTTGTCGTAGCGAGGCTCGCCAACTAAACACTGGGTACGGGGCTCATCCAAAAACATAAAATGACTGATGCTGTGCATCCAGGCATAAAAATATTTTGTCCCTAAAAAGCGCTTATCACCTACTAATAAATGCACTCCTCGGTCATAGGGCTTGGCGTTATAATAGGGTCCTAAACGATCTTCCATTGCCCAGTAAACTTCAAAGTAAGCAAAGGGCTGATTGCCAAAACAGGCAATAACAGGTTGTTTATGCGGGTCAGCCAGGGTTTTTTGAAGATATTCCCGCTGCTGCGACTTGGGCCAGGCTTGCTCCCAAAATTCGGCCACTCTGGGTTGATTCATCCACTCGGTGAATATGTCTAAATCGCTATCTATATTGAGCAGTCGCAAGCTGATATCAAGATCAAGACTGTGAATATGGCGCCGATAAAGTTCGCCCTCTGGCAAAAATTTTCGTTGCGGGTGACGCAGGCCATTTTCTGCGGTTACCCATATCTCAGGGTGGCTGCCACCATTATCACCGCGATACCAAAGCGCCGCTGATTCAAAAAATGCACTGCGAGAGATTTCTTGATCACCAATTTGATCACTCTTGCTGCGAATGGACAGATTTTTGATATCTAAATTTCGACTAAATACCCATTGAGCAATATGATTAGATAGCTCGCGATGATTAAGACCATCAATGCTTGAGTTTGGCTCCTCATCTAAACTCACTGAAGCCACGCTCCCTATGATATCCATCTTTAAAGCATCTTCTAAAACACGATAAATTTTGGCCTGTTTTTCTTTGCTTGCAATACTGGATTTTTGGCTTGGTGAAAATGGGGCCTCCATGTTTAAGGCACTTACAGCAGACATAACAACTCCTTCTAACTTAAATCTTTAGCGGATTGGCCATAGGGTGATAGATGGCCAACGGGTCTTCAGTTGTACTTTCATTCATACCCACAACAGAACATAAGAAATTGCCCTTGGACCAAAGTTGATCTGACTCCAAAAGGTAATCAAAGCAACTCCGGTCCTGGCGTGGACCATTTCGAAGCGCAATTAAAAAATCTCGCATCTGCTGAAATAACTTTTTTTCTGAACAGAGGCCATAAGACGCCAAGGCAGAAACAAGACCAAAGCTGCTGTTGATGAAAAGGTAATAAACAAAAAGAAGATTCGCCATACGCTCATCTAAGGTGTTCTCACTGGCTCTTCCTAATTCGGGTAGTTCGGGTTTCAGCAAGGTAATGCCCAAATTACTATAGGCGGTGCCCTGACAATCTCTAAAATAAGCACCGCTTGGCAATAGCCTATCAAAACGGATAATGAGGTTTTGTTGGTGGGCGCCGTATAACAATCCGTAATCTGCTTGGGCAATCATCAAGGGTTCAACGACCCGTTCTAAATAACGCTGGAACCAGGTTTTAACGGCTTTTTCTATCGGTAAATTTTGGCTTATGGCAAATTGTCTAACCAAACGCGCTGCTCGACACTCTTCTGCATAAGGATGATCTTGAGTAAGCGTCGCCAACAAGCACACATTATCCGCGCTGGATCCTATAAAAGGATTTTCTCGAAGCAACACCAAGGTTTCTGGAATGCCTTCAGTGGCGCCTTTTGGCTTTAGCATGGCATAGGCAGGCTCAGCTAATATCTGAAAATATGGATAGCGACGGGAAAACTCTTGCCCCACCGTCGTATTTCTTATCCGGCGAACCTCCAAGCCGCGACGCATCTCCTTGGGTAGTAGCACGCGCAAAGAATTGGTTAAACGCAAACTAAGCGAAAACTTAAGCATATAATCGCTGTCTGGCGAATATATTGCCCGTAGTGACGAGGTTGCGCGCCAGTCATTACTTGAATGACCCAGCACATAAATATCACCACGTCCCAGCATGTCGTTAATAATGGAATGACGCTGCAGTTGCTGCCACTGCCACGGATGAGCGGGGAAAACGCTGTAATTATCTAATAATTCCGTCGCCGGATGGGTTGACTTGTCATTTCGCCATAGTTCATAAAAATCACCAGCTACCACTGCTTGCGCGTTACTACTTCTTTCACTTCCCCCTTCACTGCTTTCACCCACCCAACATTCGTTGGCGACAGCCAACCAAATAATCGAAAATTTCCCAGCAAATTCTGGCGCATAATGTATCGCCTCTTGGGTGGAAAGCGGCTCGCGGCTTTTTGGGACTGGATGAATTGAATGGCCGCAGAGCAGACCTTGCTCTGCTTGCTGAAAGTTTATTGACTCAGAAAACAGCTTATCAAGATCATCCTGACGATGAGCCATAACCTCCCGCATATTATCGATACTCTGGCGACATCGATTTAAAAATGCAGCACGCTGCCCGGCGCTAGCATCAGGGAAATAGCTGGACTCAGCCAATAGCTCAGCCATTGCATCCAGCAACGCAATCTCTTGCCAATCACCACCCTCTTCCACAATAAATAGCGGCAGTTTAAATTGATGCCGAGAATTACCACCGCGACTGGCCAATGGTAAATACAGCTTGCGGTGGCTTTCTGTGAGCGGCACTACCAGCAATAACTGCCGACTCTGCATACAGCTTACATATTGACCCGTCGCCGTTTCGCGTATAAACGCATTAAAAAAACTGTTTGCCGAAAGCTGGTCTGCACCATGCTTTACCGCTGATTCTCCGCTGTCGATAAGTGATAGCGGCAACCCAGACTGTCGTTGATCGGAATATGGCTGTGTAATAGTATTCATAGGCCAATCATGCTAATAATAACTGTTCTCATTTGCAACTACTGTCATACAATCCTAGTGCCTTTTGTGACCAAGCGCATAGAACAGCATTGCTTAGCAGCGCGATATAGCCTTGCAAGCTTGATCTTTTATACGCTTTGCCACAGGCTGCCCCGGCCTATCTACCACCCACAATGAGATGTTTCATGAATCAAGCCAGTTATGGCAAAGCATTAATCAAGCGGCTTAGCGCGCTGGTGATCACCATTGGCGCCAGCCAAATGATTATCCTCAGTCAAATCAGCTTAATTAGTGAGTATTGTGGGCTCAGCGTTGCCGAATTGGGAATGTTGGTGGCCATCGGCACGGCTTGCATTATGTTTGCCGGACCCTACTGGGGGCAGCGCATTGACAGACTAGGTGCCAAACCCGTTTTACGGTTTGGTTTAATCACAAGCCTTTTGGCCAATGTTGTTTTTGTTGGCGTTATTCTGTTGCTAGGTTTACAACGTTTAGATCCAAGTCTAGGTTTTGCTATCTTAATCTGCAGTCGCATCGTCAACGGCATTGGCGCCGCGGGTATTTATCCTTCCTGCCAAAGCTGGGGGGTAAGCCACACACCGCCAGAACAACGAATGAAGGTGCTATCGTCACTGTCCGCAGCGGTCAACATTGGTCGCGTGATTGGCCCGCTACTGGCGCTGCCAACATTGGCGCTGCTGTCTTTACTCAAGCAGTTCCCTCCTTCACTGCAACTCACCACCTTATTGTGGATTTTAATTCTGCCTCTCTTTGGTTTATGGGCACTGGGTGGCCTGCAAGGTCAGGCCGTCAATACCGACGATAGCAAAGAGTCAACGGCGAAAGAACCATTCGCTGTCACCCCGTATTTATTATTCTTTCTGGCCGCTTGCTGCACAATCACCGTATCCCAATTACAGGTGCTGCTGGGGCCAGTATTAGAAGATTTTTATCACCTTTCTGCACTGGCTGCGAGTAAAGGCAGTGCTGCGCTGTTAGTCGCCATTGCGGTTGTTGCTGCAACCATTCAGCTCACTGTTGTACGCCGAATTCGCTCTGCACGATTTGGACTCATCCTTGGGGGTAGCTTGCTAACTGTTGGATTGATATGCATGCAAGCATTGTTGGGTGGTTGGGGAGCGTTACCGGGCTTGCTGCTTATTGTCGCCGGAATAACCTTGATGATTCCGGCTTACACCAGCCTGATCAGCGCCAGCGCTGGAACCAAGCAAGGTCGTATTTTTGGGCAGCTATCGATGGTCCACACTGGGGGCTTTACCATCGGCTTTGGCTTGGGCAGCTGGTTGTACACCCATGTTCACAGCTTCCCTCTTATCGGGCTACTGAGTTCCGCAGCGCTGTTGATAGTGGTATTGCTAATATGTTTACAAAGCAAGCTCACCGCTGAGGGTGCAACACAGGAAGTCAATTAAGATATAGGTTTTGGTGCACCGCGTTCTGCCAAAAACAAACCGCTTAATACAAACAAAATCGCCAGCATATGAAACCCCTCCAGCGATTCACCCAATAGCGTCACCGCCAGCAATGAACCAAAAATTGGCACCAAATTAATAAAGAGGTTAGCGCGGTTTGGCCCGATCAATTCCACCCCGCGAATATACAGTGATTGAGCAAACAAGGATGGAAAGATGGCGATATACAGAACCACACCCCAGCCTTGCAGATCGGGCCAACGTCCATAGCCTGCGGTCCATTCATATGCCGCAAAAGGTATCGCGGTAATCAGTGCTGACAGCGCCAGAACAAAAATGGTCGAACGCCAATGTAATGCCGGCTTGTATCGCAGCGCCAAGGTATAACTGCCATACATAAACACCGCTATCAACATTAGAGCATCGCCGCGATTTAAATCTAGCTGCAGTAATGCCTGGGGATGGCCATGGGTCACCGTCAGCACGACACCAACCACCGTGAGCAAAAATCCCACTACCTGTAGCAAGGTAAAACGGATGTGAAATAGCAGCAGATTTCCCAAAAAAACCATCAACGGCATTGCTGACTGTTCAATGGTGACATTAATTGCGGTGGTATGGTTTAACGCCCAATAAAACAAGGCGTTAAACCCCGTAAACCCCACACCCCCGAAGACAAACATCAATGCCAGATGTCGACGCAGTATTGGCCACTCCCTGCGTACATCTCCCCAGGCAAAGGGCGCAATAAGCAGCACCGCAAATATCCACCGCAGCAGGGTCAGTAGCATGGGTGAGACATGCCCTGCGGCAAGCTTTCCTGCAACAGCGTTGCCTGCCCAAATAATGCAGACCGTTGTCATGACCAGATAGGGATTGCGCAAATAAGTATTCATAAAAACACATTGCAAGTTACCAAGGGTCGTCATGGTAAGCCAATGTGGCTGGCTCCGCACTTCTAGCCGCTAATTAAGAACAGCAATGCCAGCGGTTTACCCGCAATTCATAGCAACAAGCTTATTATTTTTGCAATGAAGCTACGGCATCGTGAATAGGTGTATCGCCGTCGGTTAGCTCAATAATGTTGCGTTTAATTTCGGGAGTATCGATAAGTGCCGCCAACATAGCTGCAACATTACCTCGGGCAACCGATCCATAAGGGATGGCAAAATTTGCATTCACCAAGCCATCACCCTCCTCACTAAGCAAGGTGCCAGGTCGAAGTATCACCCACTCAAGACCAGAGGCAACCAATGCGTTATCGGCTTGTTTTTTAACGCGCATATAATGTTCAAAGCCGTCTTTTCTGGGTTTGTCGCGGCCGGCATCCATAAATACAGAGACAAGATAAAAACGGGAGATTCCATTCGCCTTTGCTGCTGCAATGGCTTTAACAACACCCTCACCATCTATTGCCGTTGTTCGATCTAAACCACTGCCAGCCGCACCGGCGGTGAAAACAATCACATCACAATGCTTTGCCTCGCTTGCCAAATCATCGCTGGTCATCGTCATAATATCGCCAAGACAAGGCGTGGTACCGGCCTCGGACAATTGTTTGGCCTGTTCCGGTTTACGATGAAGGGCTGTGACGTTGTGGCCCGCTTTTATCAGCATAGCTGTCAGCCTAGAGCCGACTCCACCGGTTGCGCCAATAATAAAAACATGACTCATATATTGAACCTTTCGCTTTGGGTACCCTTTAAAAGTACTTTTTAAACCCGTATTTTCTCACCTGGCCTAACATGCTTTAAAAATTGAATTTAACGGCGCGGTCCATCCCAGCAGTATCTTCTTTATAGAAGCCACTACCGACGCAGGTCTTTGTATGCCTGATAGTGATGAACAGCGTAACCCAGGTAACTGCTGTGGTTTTGTGGAAGCTGACTATCTACGCTACGCAAAATTGACTCCATATTTGTGCTGCCCTCTTCACAAAAAGTAATTAACTCTGGTGGAATACACATGGTTTCTACACCGACCACCACTTTTTTGTTACGCGCTGTTGCATATCGCAGCTCGGCATCTGCATCATTTACTATACGTTGCTCCGTATCCCGATAATCCATCAACGCAACTCGATCACTGGCATCAATTACCCATTGGTGCAGCGGCCGCGACACACCAGAACGGCTAACATTAAAGCTATCCCACCACACTGGCATATCGACCACCAGCTGCAAGGCCACGTCAGCAGCACGCCCCTTGACCAAGGTGATTAAATCCACCAACTGATTAGCAACCCAAGCCCGCTGATTTTGCCACTGGGAAACCAAATGCGCTTCAATATCCAAATGAATTGCCGTTGGTTTAGCGTCCGGATATCGACGAGTGTATTCAACCGCTTGATCGACCAAATCTAACACTTCGTGATGATTGTCCCGCAACGCCCACTCAGGCTTGCCAAACATGAGCTCCACAGCAATACCCCGGGACTGAAACGTGCGGATAAATTCCGATAACATATAGTGGTTATAGAGCACCGGAATTCTGGCGTCGATATAGGCGGTATTCAGTTCTTTGTTAAGCATAAACGTCAGCAGTTCGGTTCGCTTCTGCACATCCAAAACCGGATCTGCACGCCACACCCATAATCCCTTCTGAGAGACATTACTGGAGGAAGTGCTGGGCTGACTGGTGCTGGCATTTAAATGACTGCCCGCAGTGGAATCCGTAATGTGTGGCGACGAAAAAAAGACTCGGTCAATACTGGCTTGGGCATTGAAATACGGCGCTGAATTTCCTTGGGCGATGCCGAAATGCACACTAGTGACATTGATCGCAGAATAACGAATATTGACCCGATACCAACCGCCGCCTATTTGAGTGATTGCTGCATTATGTTCGGCACTGCTTGCTCCAAGCGAGCCATTGAGTAAATCAAAATAACTGCGATGAATCACGCCACTTTTTCGAGTCGCGAGGTAAACCCAGCGACGCCCTGTGTCTTTAAAATACGCAGACAGTACTTTATTACCTGTTCGCTGTGCTGCAGGAACATCATAAATTAAATCGTGGCCCCCTTTATTAAACGCTCTTACGGAATAATATCGATCGCCATTTGGACCACTCTCTCCAGCGATCACGGATTCTATTTGAAATGGGGTTAATCCAGACAGCGGTTCTGCTATAACAATATTGGAAAGCAGAAAAATTATTGCCAGAAAAAATGATTTACAGAAAATGGTTCTCATAGGGACCGGGTCCAATCAGGTCTTGCAGCGCCTTCTTTTTATTTTCAGATACTAAAATCGGCCGCAATATCCAGCACATCAGCTGATTACATTGTGTTACCAGAAATTTAAAATCGGATGGATAAAACCAAGGGATCGACAAGGCGAAAATGTAGAATTTTACAATTATAAAAAGGCCCTAGCGCCTTTGTATAACTATCATTCCCGTAAGCCTAAAAACTTACTACCCTGTAGCGCAAGGGTGATTTATTATTTTTTCTCACGCTGTGTTGCAGGTCAAACTTAACGATTACCCCTAGTGTCGAGCTGTTCTATAACAGCAACATGTAAATTGACAAAAAAGTATCATACTTTGAAAGCTCTAACTTATTGATTTTATTACAGTGCATATTTCGTCAAATTCGAAAAGTATCATACTTAGGGAATCTCTGCACAACCCCCAAAATTTGAGATAATTTCGCGATCGCCCCTTTCAACCGGAATATAGCATGAGCCAACTGACTTTCGCCGAAGCCGAATACCAAAACAAGAAGCGCAAGACGCGGCGGGAGCTGTTCCTCGAGAAAATGGATGGCTTGATTCCCTGGGCGAAGTTGGAGAAGAAACTCCGCAAGCACTATCCCAAGGGTGAGAACGGGAATCCGCCGTACCCGCTGGCAATAATGCTTCGGGTCCACTGCCTGTAGTTGTTCTACAACCTCAGTGATCCTGCGATGGAAGATGCCCTGTATGAGATCGAGTCGATGCGCCGCTTTGCCGGGCTCCGCTTGTCTGATCGCCTGCCAGACGAGAGCACCATTCTCCGCTTCCGCCATTTCCTTGAGCGCTACAAGCTGGGCAAAGTGATCTTCGATACCGTCAGCGCACAGCTCCGCCAGCAAGGCCTGATGATGCGTGAAGGCAGAGGGGATCAAGGCCAGCATTCGCGCCAAGGTTGAGCATCCGTTCCGGACGATCAAGCAACAGTTTGGCTATGCGAAGGTTCGCTACCGTGGGCTGGCGAAAAACACTAACCGCCTGTATGTGTTATCGGCGTTTACCAACCTGCTGAGAGCGGAGAAATACCTGCCCTCATAGGGTAGGTGCGCCTGTAGTCAGCCAAATGGCTGCTTACAGGCTGAAATAAACCGCGGATTGCTGCGTTTTACGCCGCTGAAGCGGAAATTTGGCGATATTTTATGAAAGCGGGAGGTTGTGCAGACCTTCCCTAGGAGTTACAAGTAATCCTAGAAAAAGTTTAACCAACTTATTACAAAATGTAGCTGAAATTCCTAACTGCGTTATCGTCTAACCACAATGCTGAATAACGTAGAACATTTCTGTACGAGCATGGAATATGTCTATTCTGCATATTCCATGGGCAGGCACTCCACAACATCCCATCAAGGTAATCATCTATCAATATCGCGATGGCTTTACTCTTCAGTTTTAAACTGAGGAGTAAACTCCTACGCATGTAATTCATGTACATCCTTTCACTATCATATGGCTACATAGAAAAAGAATTTCAGCAAAGCTGACTGTGTCGATGTGCCTTCACAAACAAACTAGTGACTCTTGATATATATGTAGAACATACATATCAAGCCTTACGGTGATGGTCATCGATCTGATAAGCGTATACGAAATGCCAATTCCAAAATAAAGCCGGAGCTAACAAGATTGAAACGGTCTCTATGAATCACGTAACTAATTTATCCAATTAATAACGCAATTTCATCAAGAATAATCGGATCATCAATTGTCGCAGGTACATTAAACTCTTCTTTATCTGCAATTCTTTGTAACGTCGCGCGGAGTATTTTACCTGACCTTGTTTTTGGCAACCGTTTTACAACAATCGCTCTTTTGAAGAATGCTACTGGTCCTATTTCATCGCGAACCTTAGAAACAACTTCAGCAACAATATCATTATCCGCTCGCAGTGTTCCTGAATTTAAAACGAGCAATCCTAGCGGTATCTGCCCTTTCATTTCATCCTTAATTCCAAACACTGCGCATTCTGCAACATCTGGATGTTTAGAAATTACTTCTTCCATCTGGCCGGTCGATAGGCGATGGCCTGCTACGTTTATTACATCATCAGTCCGACTCATTATGTAAACGTAGCCGTCGCAATCTATATATCCAGCATCACCAGCGCTGTAATAGCCGGGGTATTCTGAAAGATATTTATCAATAAATCCTTGGTCATTCTTCCATAAACTTGGCAATGTTCCTGGTGGCAATGGCAGGCGAATTGCGAGTGCTCCCATTTTTCCCGACTCTGATTCGCGGCCGTCCTCCGCCAACACCACTACATCGAAACCCGGTACTGGCTTCCCTGACGAACCATACTTAACCGGTAACAATTCAATACCAATACAATTCGCGACAGCCGGCCAGCCCAACTCTGTTTGCCACCAATGGTCGATAACCGGTATACCTAATTGCCTCTCGGCCCACTGTATAGTGTCTGAATCTGCGCGTTCGCCTCCCAAAAACAAATGTTTAAGGCTAGATAGGTCAAAGTTTTGCGGCCCTTCACCCGCTGGATCTTGCTGCTTTATTGCCCTTATTGCTGTTGGTGCCGTAAACATAGCCTTAACTTTATGGCGTTCTATTAATCGCCAGTAAGTTGCCGCATCTGGCGTTCCAACCGGCTTCCCTTCAAACATGATAGCTGTAGCGCCGCGAATGAGTGGTCCGTAAACGATATAGGAGTGCCCAACTACCCAGCCGATATCAGAAGCCGCCCAAAATACGTCACCGGGATTAATTCCATAGACATTTTCGAGGCTCCAGTTCATGGCAACCATGTGGCCACCATTATCCCTTACCACACCCTTGGGATTCCCCGTAGTTCCAGAGGTATAGATTATATAGAGTGGATCAGTAGACTTAAGAGGCTCGCAATCACATGGATCACCACCTTTCTCTACATCATGCCAATTGAGGTCACGACCGGCTAACATTGTTACCTGCAACTCTGGTCGCTGCAAAATTATGCAATGCTCCGGCTTATGCATAGCTCGATTTATTGCCTCATCAAGCAGTGGTTTGTATGGGACTAATCGACCAGGTTCAATACCGCAAGACGCCGATAAAATGAGTTTTGGCTGGCAGTCGTCAATTCGTGATGCTAGCTCATTAGCCGCAAATCCCCCGAAGACCACCGAATGAATTGCGCCTATTCTGGCGCAGGCCTGCATTGCAACTGCAGCCTCGGGCACCATCGGCATATAAATTACAACACGATCGCCCTTACAGACTCCCAGCTCTTTAAGTGCACCTGCAAATCGACTAACTCGATGCAAGAGCGTGCTGTACGAAATATGCTCAATAGTATTGGTAACAGGGCTATCATAAATAATAGCAGTTTGATCGCCACGATTATTTTGTACGTGCCTATCTAGACTGTTGTAGCAGGTATTACATTCGCCATCACTGAACCACTGATAGAGTGGCGCCTGACTGTCGTCAAGTGTTATCGAGGGCTCCTTAAACCAGTCAATTGATTTGGCAGCCTCAGCCCATATTTTTATATTTTGTTGTTGATCCATTCCTATTTTCCAACTCAATATTAGTCATTAGCTCGAAAACCACACGCAACATAAAAATGATAAACGAATCTAGTTAACGAACTTTAAATTTAGGCTACCAATATCGCTTATTTCTAACGACATTTGATCACCAACTGAAACTGGCTCTAGCGGTACTAGCGACCCAGATAAAATAATATCGCCTTTACAAAGACTGATTCCATATTTTCCTAACGTATTTGCAAGCCACGCGACACACGTTAGGGGATTACCCATTGCCTCAATCCCGCGCCCTTCGCTAATAATTTGACCATTTTTGTAAACCTGCATATTGCAATTCACAAGATCTACGGTTCTTGGGTCAATCCGACAATCTTGATTAACGGCAAACAAACCACATGAGGCATTATCGGCAATAGTGTCTTGAATTTTTATTTTCCAATTATCAATTCTGGAATCAACAATTTCGAAACAAGGCATAACCCATTCCGTTGCGTTAAGAACATCCAATTCACTTACCCCTGGCCCCACCAAGTCGCTTTTCAACACAAATGCGATTTCACCTTCCGCGCGCGGTGCAATCATATTCGAAATATCTGCTTCGGATTCACACAGCATTTGATTAGTAAGAAAGCCAAAATCTGGTTGCGGAACCCCTAACATCTCTTGAACGGCCCGACTGGTAACCCCAATTTTTTTCCCTATGACCCGCTCTCCATCTGATTCACGTTTGCTAAGAAAATGGAGAGATATTTTATACGCATCATCTATACTTAAATCGGGATAGCGGTCGGTTATTGGCTCTATGGCGGCGCCGTCCTTTAAAGCGCCATACAGCTCGTCGCCAATACTCTCAATATAATTTTTAGGCATATCAATAATTCAACTCTAGATTAAACAAACTGCTTTAATACATTTTCCACTATGCTGAGCTGCGACCGCATCATTAATTTTTTCGAACGGAAATTGTTGACACAATTTGTTAAATGGAAACTTATTATCCAAATATAAGTCTACCAATGTCGGAATAAACTCATGAGGATCTGCATCTCCCTCACAAATCCCCTTAACTTTAATCCCCTTTAATATCATCGTTAAAACATCAAAACTTGCGGCGCTGGCCTCTGGCTTAGGCATGCCAACTAAACCTAGCGTGCCACTAAATCCCATCGCGCTAAATACGGCTGAAATCACCGACTGAATACCGCTAGTGTCTAGCGCATAATCAAAACCGCCAACAGCAATTTCCAATAAAGCGTCACTTAGGCTACTTACGTTATTCGGGTCGACTACATGAGTAGCTCCCAACTCCAGCGCTAACTCCCGCCGATTCTGATGTGGCTCAATAATAACAATTGGATTACAGCCCTGGACAACGGCTCCCAATACGGCACTTAGGCCCACAGCGCCACCACCTGAAATCACTACCGAGGTACCTGCCTTACAGGAAAAGGCGCGCATGATTGCACCTGCACCGGTTTGGATGCCACATCCCAGCGGACCAAGGAGATCCAAGGGTGCATCATTTCTAACCTTTACAACATTATCCTCGTACGCTAAGGCAAAATTAGCAAAGGAAGACTGGCCAAAAAAGTGGCCCGATATCCTCTTCCCACCAGAAGACAACGCGGAGCTACCATCAGCACGTCCACCCGACATATTTAGAGGTGCAAAGCTCTCACAATAACTGTAATTATCTCTGCTACAACTTCGACAAATCCCGCAATGCGAGTAAGATAAAACGACATGGTCACCAGGCTTAACAGAACGCACTTCACTACCAACCTTTTCTACAATACCCGCCCCTTCGTGCCCAAGAACGGCTGGCAGTGGTATAGGGAGCTGCTGATCTCGCGCGACAATATCAGTATGGCAAATTCCAACACCAACTATTCTTACTAATACCTCATTTTTTCTAGGTTCCTCCATCTGGAGGCTTTCGATAGAAAAATCTTTACCAGCTTCTCGCACAACTGCAGCATTGATTTCCATAATAAATCCTAGTTACGTAAAGTTTAATTAACAATAATAAAATCTTACTCTAGATATAAAAAAGCGACTTGTAACACCAAATTTATAACTTAATATTAAAGTCGCAAGCTGGGTGAAGTTTCAACACAACTAATTAATCACTCTAAAACTTAACTTTCTAACGACATGCAAACTGATTTTGACTCTGTGAACATGAGCACACCATCTTCACCAACTTCTCTACCTATACCTGACTGTTTGAAACCACCAAATGGCATTGCTGGATCAAGGACAAAATACGAGTTCACCCATACTGTACCGGCATTTATTGCACTAGCCATACGATGGCTGGCTTGACCATCTCTGCAGTAAAGGTTTGCACCCAAACCAAAGCAACTCTGATTCGCGAGTGCTATCGCTTCGTCCTCTGTCTTAAATTTCGTAGCCGTCAATACGGGGCCAAAAATTTCTTCATTAAACACCCGAGAATCAGGAGAAACCCCAGACAAAATTGTAGGAGCCACAAAATATCCTTGCTCAGGAATCTTACTATTAGCACTAATTGCTTCGGCCCCTTCTTCTTGACCAATCCTTATATAATTCTCAATCCGATCCTTCTGCTTTTTATTAACTACCGGACCAATCATTGTCTCAGCTGCCTGACCATGGCCAATAGGCAAGTTTTTAGCTACCTCCTTTATACCGGCAATTACTTCGTCATAAACTGAGTCATGGCAGAGAAGGCGAGACCCCGCAAAGCAGGTTTGTCCCGAATTAAAGAAGATAGCCATCGCGGCATCAGGGATCGCCTTTTCTAAATTTGCATCTGGCATAATGATAGTGGGCGATTTCCCGCCGAGCTCAAGGCTAACCCTTTTCAAATCATTTGCAGAGGTACGTAAAATGTGTTTTCCAACGGGAGTGGAGCCTGTAAATGCAATTTTATTCACATCCAAATGCGTAATTAACGCTTCACCAACGGTTTCACCCTTACCCGTAACAACATTCAGTACACCAGGGGGAACACCGGCATCTAACATTAATTCAGCCATACGCAATGTGGTTAACGAGGTAATTTCTGATGGCTTTAATACTACTGTACATCCCGCAGCCATTGCTGAGGCAACCTTCCAGGCGGCCATCGGCAATGGATAATTCCAAGGAGTGATCGCGCCAATCACGCCGACAGGTTGCCGAATTGTATATGCATGATACCGGCTCCCATCACCAGAAACTGGCAATGTTTTGCCATAGATCTTAGTACACCAACCCGCCATATAGCGAAACACTTCTACAGCTGTGGGCACGTCTACCATCAGAGCCAAATGCTTGGGCTTACCATTATCGTAGCTTTCTAGCAGCGCCAACTCGTCTGCATGTTGTTCCAACTTAAGCGCCACCTGCTCTAGCAACCGACTACGATCAAGCGGCCGCATTCTTGACCATTCTATCGATTCAAATGCTGCACGAGCCGATTTAACTGCGAGATCGACCTCCAACGCGCTCCCCGAAGCAATCTGAGCAAAAATATCACCGTTGGCGGGATTTTCCACAGCGAGTGTCTCACCCGACTGCGCGCTTACCCAACTACTGCCAATCAACATTTTTCCTGCAGGTGCTTTTATGTTATCTAGATTATACATCCCGTGTTTAATCTCCATTTTTATAATTGGATTTTCATTTCATTAATTGTGGCGAGAAAGACCATGGCTCGCGTCTAGAAATTTATCTGCATGAATATTGTTGGCAGTAACACCTAATGCACCAACCGTCTCCGATACAGCATCAATCATTGGCGGCGGGCCACATACGTAAACTTGCGTTTCACCACTTAAATACTGACTTGCCGCTGACTCTATCGCAGAATTTACAAACCCGCGCATACCTGTCCAATCGCTGTCTTCAGGTTCATTGGACAACACCGGTATAAACTTGAACGGACTGTCCCAAGATTTTTCAATCTCATTTATTCTATCAAGACAATAAAGATCTTCCCGAGTACGTGCGCCAAAGAACATAACACAAGGGCGCCCCTGGCTACTTTTTGCAGCTTGTTCTAGTAAACTCACAATAGGCGCCAACCCACTACCGCCAGCAACACAAACAATTGGGCCAAGACCTTCACGCAACCAAAAGTTTCCCGCAGGACCATGAACTTTAACTGTACCTTGATCCAACTTCCCGTCGAACAACATACCAGTGAATTCGCCGCCTGGCACATGACGAATAAACAAGTCTATCTCTCTACATCCCGCATCTTTAGGCGCCATCGCGAATGAATATGACCGCGCACCATATATAGCTTCGTGATGAATTTGAACATATTGTCCTGCATCAAAATGAATCGGCCGATCAAGCTTAATCCTTACGCGTTTGGTATCGTGGGTTAGATCTTCTATTGCAACAATTTGACCATCAAAATCTTCGGGAGGAGTAAGCTTTTTTATTTCAAAATCAGGGACGCTCAAGGTGACATCCGATTTCAACGCAGCCTGACAGGTCAATATAACGCCATCTTTAAGTTCTTGCCCGTTCAATATATAAGCAAAATTACTTAGCTCACGAATACGCCCCTGCTGCAACTTACACTTACATGTACCACAAGTTCCTACAGTACAACTATGCGGCATTGCATAACCTGCGGCCAAGCCTGCCTCTAGTATGGACTGCCCCGGCTTCACCGAGAAACTAACGCCTGACGGATTAATAGTTACACGGTTACTTGATGACTTTAAAAATCGAAATAACGACAAATCTCATAATCCTGTATATTCAATGTAAACGATTTTTTATAAATTCAAATTTCGCAATCACCTCTATATACATAGACAACCTTAATCTCAAGTTTGAATAGGTAGGCAACGCGAATCGATTCAACACTCAATGAAGGCTCTCAAGAAT
This sequence comes from Spongiibacter sp. IMCC21906, assembly GCF_001010805.1. Classification (NCBI taxonomy): domain Bacteria; kingdom Pseudomonadati; phylum Pseudomonadota; class Gammaproteobacteria; order Cellvibrionales; family Spongiibacteraceae; genus Spongiibacter; species Spongiibacter sp. IMCC21906. Next base: position 425,467 of record NZ_CP011477.1, read on the forward strand.
CTCTTTGGTTAAATTATCAGGTGAAACCAAAACAGACAACTCATTAAAAATATCGAATGAATCCAATAAAAGCGTTCCATTTCCAGCGAGGGGCAAGGGAGACGATATTAACGGAATTGGCGGTAATACTATAAGCGATGAAGATAGCAGCGTCCCACCTCCGCTGAGATACGTAACTATATCGGAAGGTCGATCAAATAAAACCTCGACCCCAGGTATAAAGCCAAAAATCAACGTTGAACCAATTGATGACGGGACCTGAGCGCTAGGATCTCCAAGAATACCTTCTACTGCACCAATAAGTAGCCCCCCCCGATCTAACAGAAAAGGTATATCGGTCAATGAAGATTGTATATTTTGTAGACTCAATGTACCCGTAGATACATTGCCAACAATAGGAATTTCACCTAATTGTGGAACTAGAATTCCACCTAATTGTTGAACTAGATTCTGAGAAAATGTATAGAAACTCATAATAGACAACACCATAAACAATAATGCCTTTTTTATTTTATTCATCGTCTAACTCTCCACTAATAGTAAATTTAACTCTAAAACTAACTGTTTTTATTAGAGCTTTTCATATTATAAATACAACATGACTGCTATAGCAGAACATCAAAATTCCATTTAATTCGCATTCCATATGTCATAGGCGGAGCTAAGGTAACTGATCTTCCAAAATCATGTTGTAATATTGCGCTATAATAATCTTTATCTTTTATGTTATTTACAAAAGCAGTAAGCTGAATACCGGTAGGGTTATAAAAATATGAGACTCTTGCATTCCACAATTCATACTGATCCTGCACATAGAATTCTGAGTTTTGCGGAGTAGCGTAAAATCCACTGTTATAATAATAGTCCAGACCTAGCTCGATATCAGAATTATCAGTAACGCCAACGAACTGATTAACTGACATACTTGAACTAAATCTCGGAGTTCGAACTACTCTGTTGTTGGTAAAATCTCGAGAAGTATCGCCCACGACACCGTCTGGCCCAAAGTACAATCCAGTATCATCGTCAAATCCAGCACCATTTTTATAATCGGTGTATGTCGCGTCAATATAAGTTGCATTTCCCGCTATAGCCAAACCGGGATTGAGGACCGGCATTGGCTGCCACATAAAATCTGCTTCAGCACCCTCCGTCTCTGCTTCTCCTGCATTATCAAACCGGACAATGCCTCCGGAAGTAATCGATAGAACTGCAGTCAGAAGATCTTTTGTTTCCGTTTTAAAATAAGCTGCATTTAAACGAAGATTGCCATCAAATAGATCGCTTTTCACACCGATCTCGAAGGCTGTCACCTCCTCCCTGTCGACGCTCTCTGGACTGGAGAAGAAATTCACAATATTGTAAGTTGGGCTTTTATATGCACGCTGAAGCGATGCGAACATCTGCACTTGGTCTGCAGGGAAATATTGAACAGATACCTTAGGAGAAAATGTTTTATCCTCAACATCATCAACCTCGAACTCTGCCAACCTTACATTCCTGGAATAATCATTTCCCTCGAAGTATGAAGCCGGCGGCGGTGTAGGAAGGGTGTTTACCAAATCCAAGTAGCTTTCACTGATACCTCTTGTTTCCTCTTGATAACGTGCACCAAGCGTAAGCGACCATTCACTGTTAAATGACCATGTGCCCTGGAGATAAGCAGAATTTGACTCCGTTTCTAAAATTCCCGCAGCCTCCAATATTATATCTTGGTTTTGATTTACGAGAAGATCACTTACTATTTCTGGTAACCCAACAACATTTGAAACGAAGCCTAGGGCATTCAGAGATAAAAGCAATCTCCCATAACCTCCCTCCCCTTCTAGCCGATAAAGTCCCGCCACCCACTCAAGATTACTGCTTAGCCATGAGTCTTCGTTAGACAACAACTGAAGCTCATAGGTAGTTTGCATATTATATTGATCGTACGATGAGAATGTTGCTTGACTATTTTCTGATGAGTCAAAGTCGTACTGTGTCCAATCGACGTCCATATTTGTGTCTGCATAAATAAATTTCAGATCAACTGGACCTGGACTCCAATCTACGATAAGTCCGTATAATGTGCTTATATTTGCGCTTCCACCGTCATAGTTATGCTTAAAATCTCTGTCTTCTTCTTCTGCAGGAACACCCCCCGCTAAAATTGCGCTTGGGCGTGAGTTTTCCTGGCTCATCAATGATTTTCCATTAAATTGATTGATATAAGACCCTATGAAGGTTGCACTTATAGTATCTGAAATATCCCATTTTAATTTCAGTCTTGCTCCCTCTGAAAATTCATCTCTTATGGGCCCTGGCTCACCATTAACTATAGCTAAGTTTTTCCCATACGGATCATTTGAATCCTTGAATAACGCAACCGTCGCACCCAGACTGCTTGTTACCATTCCCCCCATAAACAATTGATATGATTCTGAATTGTATTTACTTTTTTCGGCCTTTAAATTACCTATAAATTCTTCACTAGGATCTGCCGTTACAATACTAATTGCACCACCTGTTGCGTTACGACCAAACAATGTGCCTTGCGGGCCCTTTAATACTTCCACACGCTGTACCGGCCCAAGGGAATCCATTTTTCCTTGACTCGCAGGTAAATTAATCCCATCAATATAAGTAGCTATACTAGGATCAGTATTAGCTAGAAATGCATCTGTACCAACTCCTCTTAAATAGATAACTGCGTATCCATACGTATAGGTAAAGGTTAATCCAGGTGTGATTCTAGCCAAGTCAGCCGTATTTTCTATACCAAAAGCATCTAGTTTATCTTCACTAAATGCCGTAATCATTATTGGGACATCCTGTGAATTCTCTTCTCTCTTTTGCGCGGTAACCATAACCTCTTCTATTAGCCTGCTAGATCGTCCAATCTCATCGGAAATCGCTAGTGACGAAACATATATCGAACAACAGACTGCCATAAATTTCTTCATAGTTTAACCCTTATTTTTATAATTAATTTAATAATACTAACATTATTTTTATTTATTTGCTGATATCGTTAGTGCCAGATCTTCGATCATATCTTCTTGACCACCGACCGTGCCGCGCCGTCCCAATTCAACCAATACATCGCGAGCCGAAATGCCGTAGCGCTGCTCGGCGCGTTTAGCAAATAGCAAAAACGAGCTGTAAACACCGGCGTAGCCAAGCGTGAGCGCATCCCGATCAATACGAATCGGGCTATCCATCATGGGTACGACGAGGTCTTCCGCCACATCCATGATTTTGTATAAATCTATGCCGGTTTTCATATCCATACGTTGTAAAACCGCGACCAACACTTCTAACGGGGTATTGCCTGCCCCAGCGCCAAGCCCAGCTACTGAACCATCAATCCGCGCCGCACCCGCGTTAATGGCGGCAACCGAATTAGCCACGCCCATCGCAAGATTGTGATGACCGTGAAAACCAATCTCGACGTTATCTGGCAAGCCATTTCTAAGCGTTGATATTTTCTCGGTGACTTCTTCTGGCAACATAAAGCCCGCCGAGTCTGTGCAGTAAAGACAGTTAGCGCCGTAGCTCACCATTAGCTTTGCTTGTTCTAATAAGGCGTCTGCAGAAATCATATGCGCCATCATCAAAAAGCCAACAGTGTCTAAACCCAGCTTTGCTGAGTAGGCGATATGTTGCTGAGACACGTCAGCTTCTGTGCAATGAGTTGCGACTCTTAAGGTGCTTACGCCACAGGCCTGCGCCATGCGAATGTGGTCAACCGTACCAATTCCCGGCAATAGCAGGGCCGACACTTTTGCCTGTGTCATTTTGGGGATAACCGCATTGAGATATTCTTCGTCGCTGTGCGCCGGAAAACCATAGTTAACCGACGCGCCACCCAAGCCGTCACCGTGAGTGACTTCTATTAGCGGCATACCCGCAGCGTCTAATGCCGTTGATACCGCAACCATTTGCTCAATGGAAATCTGATGGCGTTTTGAATGCATGCCATCGCGCAGGCTCATGTCATGCAATTTCACAAATTTATTTGTCATACTCTGCACCTTTCACTGGTCGGCTATTACAAGGTAGCGGCGTAAATTATTAGGCCGTAATAGCACTCGCTTCCGCGAGCTTTTGGGCAATCATTTCCGCTGTGCGCAATGCTGCCGCCGTCATGATGTCGAGGTTGCCCGCATACTTAGGCAAATAATCACCCAGCCCCTTAACTTCCATATACATAGAGACACGCTGGCCATCAAATACCGGCCCATTCACCAAGCGATAGCCCGGTACATAGCGCTGCACTTCACTTACCATTTCATGCACCGATGCGGTAATGGCGGCTTGATCCGCCTCGCCTTCAACCAAGCAGTGAATGGTATCGCGCATAATGAGTGGTGGCTCAGCAGGGTTAATCACGATGATCGCCTTACCCTGTTTCGCGCCGCCTACCTTCTCCACCGCGCTAGCGGTGGTACGGGTAAATTCATCAATATTGGCGCGAGTACCCGGACCAATTGAACGCGAAGATACCGTGGCTATAATCTCGCCGTAACTAACCGCTTGCACCCGCGACACCGCCGCCACCATCGGAATAGTCGCTTGACCACCGCAAGTGACCATATTGACGTTTTGAATATTGCCTTGGCTTAAGGCGTCTAAATTAACGGGAGGAATACAATAAGGGCCAATGGCTGCAGGTGTGAGATCGATCATCGTCACCCCAAGCTCATTCAGTTTGCGACTGTTTTCCGCGTGGACATAGGCAGAGGTCGCATCGAAGGCGAGAGTAATACCATCTGCTTTAATAAATGGCAGCACGCCATCCACGCCCTCTGCACTGACTTTAATGCCCATTTCTGCAGCGCGTTTTAGACCGTCGGACTCGGGGTCTATACCCACCATCCACACCGGCTCAACCCACTCCGAACGCAGCATTTTTATCAACAAATCGGTACCGATATTACCGGGACCAATAATGACTGCTTTCAGCTTCTTATTCATATTTCACCTATGATTAATCCTAGAATATTGAGAGATCAATATTTAAAGAATCAAAAAACTTTTTACTAAGTTAGAAAATTCAGCTGGCTTTTCAACTTGAGTCCAATGCCCGCATTCACCGTATATATGTATCTGTGAATTTTTTATTAGGCGATGTGCTTTGATGGAGTTTTCCATTGGCACAATGACATCTTCTCGGCCATGAACCATCAAGGCCTTATGCTGAATTTGTGCGATTTCGTCTTCAGGTATACCCAAGCCGTCCAGCTTTTCTTGCATGGGTTCTGGGAATAACTTCTCGTAAGCTTCTTGGTAGCCGGGGCGAATACTAGCTTCATAACGCGACTTGATAATTTCTTCGCTGACCAGATCTTGTCTATACGCAAAAATAGACATTAGGCTGCGCATTGCGTCTACCGAGGGCTTATAACCCCACACTTCGCGCAGGCCATCGGTTATTTCAAAATGAATACCCGCAGCGCCCATCATTACGAATCGGTCAACGCGCTCGCCGTGGCGTGCGGCCATGGCAAGACTAATTGCACCACCGAAGGAGTTACCCACAAAATGCGCTTTATCAACCTTAATCGCGTCCATGAACTGGCACATAAACCGCAACCAGTTATCTAAATTGTATTCAAAGCCGTCTGGGTTGTCGGTATAGCCAAAGCCAATGACATCCGGTGCAATCACGTGAAAATCATTTTCTAAAGCTGGAATAAGCAAACGCCAATTAGCGTAAGCCGTTACGCCGGGGCCTGAACCGTGTAATAAAATTACGGTGGGATTACTGCGGTCACCCGACTCTAAATAGTTCGCTTCGTAGCCGTCTGCCAATTCAACTCGTTTTCCCATTTCCGGGTTTAGATTGCTCACATTTACGCACCTTAATTTACGTATAATTTGTACAAATAAATTACACTGAGTAGATATCCAAAACATTGGGAATTATTTCATTCATCACCAGAACTTTACGTTTAGCGATCTTCATTTTATCGTTGTCTAAAAACAGGGTATGTATTTGACCGCCGAAAAAATAATGCTCAGTCCCATTTTTATAACTAAAAGTCGCCCAGTTTGACTTCACTTCAAAAAATGAGTTGCCTATATCTTTAAAGCTTGTGGGTGTAATAATATGACATGTGCGCGGCAAAGGAGTCGACGCCAAAGATCGCCCAGTTTTTATCCGATAAACACGATCTTCTAGCCCAGCTCGCTCGGAATAATAGATCATCGACAACTCGGTTTTAGGATCGTTGGTGCTGTCTAGTTCGTCGCGCCAACATGGAATCCAATACTCGGCATTGGTCAAATATAAATCCAACCAACCATCCCAATCTCTGCTATCCAACAACTGACCCTCAGACACAACTAAACGCGTTGCCAATCGTTCATTCTCAAAATTCATGATTTATTCCTAGTTTCTTAGTCTAGTCGTTAAGCGCTTGAAGCAGCATATCTTTCCACCGTCTATGTTGATTCAGGTAAATTCCCTCATCCTCTAGACCAGTGCCGTAAAACTGAGGTTTCAAATCTAATTGAAGAGTTCTTTCATCTGGAACTGTAAGTAAATTTTTAGCGCCACGAGAAATATCACTCCACTCAGCGCGCATAGCCATAAACCCTTCTTGACTATAATTAAACGCAGCAAGATCATCCGGCGTTGCCATTCCGGCTGCGTTAAAAAAGTCTTCATATTGACGAATCCGAAGGGCCCTTGCTTCTCGGCTTTCATTTTTTGGCGCAAAGCATAATGTCTGAATTTCTGTTTTATTCACAGAAATAGGCTGAATAATTCGAATCTGAGTGCTCATTTGATCCATAAGAAATACATTTGGATAGAGGCACAAATTTCTCCAACAATTATGCATCCACCACGAACGCACACCTCCTACTCGGGCCTCACGCTTTTCTCTACTAGCCCAAGTCGGTCTCGCATCAGGATTAGGCGTTTGATTCCAGAGTACAACATGACCATTTTCAAATGCATAATAGCCACCCGGCAGCTTTGAAAACCCACTGACATCCATGGGCTTTACGGCACTTTCAGATTCAAGCTTAGTGCGATTATTAACGGTCATCACATAATTGCCGTGTATTGAGCCTATGTGATATCCATCAACTCCATTTTCACACTGAAGCTTCCAATTGCCATCAAAAGTATACTTCTGGACACCCGGAATCACTTCTATTTCCCCATTAGGATCCTGATCAATAATGAGATCTATAAATTTTTTCGCCTCGCCCAAATGATCACTCAATCTCGGAACGTCATCCGCAAGACTCCCAAAAATGAACCCACGATAACTTTCAATTTTTGCTATAGGTGTTAGGTTTAACTTTGCTTTATCAAAATTATCACTGTATCCGGCTTTTTCCACATCGCCGCAACTTTGCAACTTGCCATCTGCATCGTACGACCACGAATGAAAAGGGCAAACAAACCGGCGCTTATTCCCCGCCGCAGTTAAGGCCAATTTCGCCCCACGATGCGCACACGCATTGAGGAGGCCACCTATTTTGCCTTGCTCATTACGATTAACTATTACCGGCTGCCGACCTATTTTACTTGTTACAAAATCACCTGGAGCCGGCAACTGACTCTCATGAGCAAGATATACCCAACCAGCCTCAAAGATATTTTCCATTTCAAAATTAAAAATATCTTCGTCTGTGAACATAGAACGCTTCACTCTATAAATTTGTCTTTCTTCATCCTCAGACAGAAGATCTTCTATTAAAATTTTATCGACGCTCATAGATATACCTTACAAAGAATCTCGATTTTATTTTAGTAATGCTAGCATGTCAGTTTATGGGTGACTAGCCTGAATTTTATTTATTTTCTATTATTGTAGTACATAGTTTGCTACGAAATAATACATCGGCTTCCGATATTTAATTAAAGCTGGCAAGTAGTCTTATCAAAAAAATCTCCTCGGCTACTTCTCATCTTCGGCAACCAATAAGGCAACTTACTCATCATACCGCCATCAACATCGATGGCCTGCCCCGTCACCATAGCTGACATATCTGACGCCAAAAATATAGCTACATTTGCAATATCAGACGGCGACGCAATTCGTGGTAACGGAGTTTCTGTTGCAAACAATTCAAATGCTCCATTATCCAATGTCTTTCGTCCTCGCTCTGTTAATACAGCGCCTGGCACCACAACATTGCAGCGAATATTATTGCGGCCATACGTGACTGCAACCTCTTTACTTAATTGATTCACTGCCGCTTTTGAAGCACTATAAGCTGCCAAATCGACCGTAGCAAAACGCGATGCAGCGGAAGAAATATTGACAATGGCACCACCACCAGCATCTATCATATGTTGCAATACATATTTACAGGCTAACATTGCACTAGTCGCATGGGCCCATAATGTCTTATTCCAGTCTTCCACCAACATATCTTTAATTTCACTATCTGGAGCAACTGTACGAGGCACACCCACACTATTAATAAGTACATCCACTCTTGAATATGTCATTGCTGTAAAATCGAATAGACCTTTTATTTGATCTTCATAAAAAATATCTAATTTAAAGAACTCAACTTCGCCGCCTTTACTTTTTATGCGATTTTTGAGCTCTATACCAACCCCTTCATTTATATCTGCAATCATCACTTTTGCACCAAGATCAGAAAGCTTATTTACACAAGACTCGCCGATACCACTCGCCCCTCCCATCACTACTACTACTTTTCCACGCAAGTCATTCATAGCAAGCCCTGTATAATTTTTAAAATTGATACCTATAAAGTTAAAGATATTTTTAATTAGCAAACCAATCGGGCCAGCCCGCCGCCTTATTCTGAGTTTTGGCGATAGCACGCTCACTATCATTCGCATGATTTAGATCCCACTCACGTAGCGCCGGCATAATGATAAATTTTGTCCACACTGGCGGTATAATTGCCGCCATAAAACAAGTAAATACACTAGGCAGCTTCACCGCATCCACATCAGGTTTTAACTCATAATATGGCATATATGAATTTAGATGATGATCAGCGTGATTTGTGATCTCAAATGTCATTGCACGACTTAACGCACCAAGATGATTCCATACATGGCGCTTTTCTATAGGCTCACCCTCTACTCGCACCTGACCATAATGCTGAAAGTAGTTAAACGCTTCCAATAAAAATCGAGCGAGGATACCAGCTACATAGCAAGCCGCCATTCCTTGCCACCCACCAATTAGGAACATCACAACCCCAAACACAATTAATGCTGCAAGCCCTTTCCAAATTCTATGACGGATAGACCACCGGCCAAACCCTCTTCTCTCCATTGAATCAGACTCCATGCGCTGCGACGTCACAAAACTATGTATCATCGCCTCAACTCCAAATGCATACAGAGATTGACCGCGCCTTGCAGTATCACCATCTTTATTGGTCCCTACATCAATATGATGCCCAACCACATGCGCTATGTCCCGAGTGGGATCCATATAGAACACCTGAAAACACAATCCAAAATTTCTTAAAAAAGAATCTCTGCGATGGAACATTTCATGGAAAGCAGGTATACCTACGATAGTTGCTGTCCAACCTGTAGAAATCACAGCGCCAATTGTATTAAAGGCCGTTAAACCACCTTCACCCACTCGCATAGATAATAGAAAATAGGCGGATGCAGCCAGTATCGAAGTAATAACTACTGGAACGTAGGCTAGCCACATTATTTTGATATTTCGTGTTCTTAAATCTCTGGGGAGAATTGCATCACCCAACGCTAAAGCAGGTAACGTTGCTAATCCTAGCCAGACATATCCTCCCCCTAAAACCAGACCAACAACACTTACCAATATTGTCAGCGGGGAAAGGTAATATATTATGTAATCTTTCATTATTATCACCAAATTCTATTTATCATTAATCACATAAGAAATATTATTATTTGATTAAAAATTAAAGTTCGACATCCAATCCCATTCCGGACGCCTCAATTTGGTGTCCAAAAACATCATTCTCGTGGTATTGCTGCTGCGATGACGCCACCACGCCACCCCACCCCAACTCCATCAACCATCCAGAAGGCGTTGCCGAATAGAAAGTTAAAGCCTGATCATTTGCATGTTTTCCAAGATTAAGCGCAACATCAATTTTCTTTGTACGAATAATGTCATGGGCCATACCTAAGTCATCAAGAGAACGGTATTCGATCATGAAATGATTTAGTAGTTTTTGGCTTGGAACTCCGAATGCAATAGAATGCTGTCGATTATTGCAATGCATGAATATTGGCTTCGCCACTCCATCAGGGGTTTTCAAGTGATACTCGATTGACCCACTCAAGCCCAGAAGCTCATAGAACTTATATGACGCGATTGGATCGTCACTTGCTACGAGCGCATGCCCCATCCCCATATCATCGGTAACAAACCCACTATGCATTCGACGACCAGGGTAAAGCGGCAGATGACCATCAACCTGTGGACCGTAAAATATTTCCGTTGGAACACCCGCTGGATCCCGGGTCTTAATCAACCCCAGAACACGCCGCTCTTTGGCCTCAGCCGAACTTCCTACCTTATATGCGATTCCCGCTTCTGAAAGCTTAACCGCCATAGCACTTAACTCAGCTGCGCCAGCTACTCTCCAACCCAAATAGGCGAGGTCATCCTCACTACCGACACGCAATTCTATACGGTGATGCCAATAGTCCATCCTTAGATAGAATGTATCGGCAACTTCGCTTTCCAGCAGCTCCATACCAAGGCAACTCGTAGCATAACTTTTCCAAGCATCAGCATCCGAAATACTCAAACCCATATACCCAAGCTCAGTTACCTTTGCCATACACTTCTCACTCACTATTATTAATTATCGTCGTTTTCATTTAACTCAAAACAACATCTGCTTAAGTTCTTACAAATGCTAGCATGCTAGTTTGGCGCCTGTCAAACTTCCTAAAGTTATGATTCCGACCTCACGCTAAGTTAGAATTTTCATACCACTAACCTGCCACTGCCACTGCCACTGGGATTGGTCAATACACTGCTCACCTCAGTTTCAAAAATCGATATATGACTTTATCCGCAGGCATCAATTTTGCGTGTCGCGCTTCAACCAGCCATATAATATCTATACCGATTATATTTGTAGGCTGGCGCTACACAATAGGATTCTTGCATCACTACACGTTCTCCTAGTGATAAATAGCTGAATGCATGATAGATTTATCGTCTTTAAATCTAAGCTACAAATTGTAGCCATGCGTCTGCTTCCAATGTTGGACTCCACCCTAATGGCAAATTACTTATTAGATGCTTCAAGCATCCAACCTGATCGAAGTCGCATAGGCTTTCCAACTGGAAAAGCGGGACAAATTGCATCATTACTTGAGCAAAGGCTCACTCTTGGCTACTACGATGCCGGGCAAAAACTGTCCTTTCAACAAATTGCTGAGGAGTTTAACGTTAGTAGACAGCCAGTTAGTGTGGCAATTTCTCATTTAAGAGCGTCCGGCTACCTAGAAGTCTCTCCGCAAGTAGGCTGCCATGTCGTGCGTCCAAAAGCATCTGAAGTAATTGATTTTTTTATGGTTTTAAGCAAACTTGAAAGCTGCGTAGTTAGAATGGCTTGCTCAAGACATAAAGACGGCGAGGCTCAGCTTTTACAAGCCATCAAACCAGCCCAAACCATTGATAGCCTCGATAAACTAGTATCCCGAACAGCCTACATTCAGTATATAGACAAATATCATGACTTTATCTGGAAAATGGCAAAAACTCCGTTGTTGGAATATAAATTATCCAGCCTCCGTAAACTCTCAAACTTTTTCTTGTGGCAAGGTAACCCATCAGTTACTCATAAGGCGGCACTTAAACTGACAAACGAGAGAAATGACATTGCTATCGCGATAGCATCTCGGAACGCAGATATTGCTGAAAAACTGATGGAAAAACATATCGTAGGTAAGCTTGAAGCCATCGACTTGATATAAAGTATCTTCACTACTTTATATCATATGGCATCCGTCAGTGGTGCGGAATGTAGAAAGATGGCTCCCGACCATCACCATGCTTTGAACTTGAATAACCGTCCCCGCTCACCTTCATCGTGCAATGTCACGACGATTTCTTCTGCCGCGAAAACTGGCTCATCATCGGTACGCCCCGGCAAGTCCGAATCGATCAGCGTGATGATAGGCTGTAACCCCAGTTCAGTGTATCGACGAATGACCGCTATAAGATTCTCCTTCTTGCGATCATCTAATGACTCGAATACACCATCGTGATAGACAAAACGTGGGAATTTGTCGTCGAGATGCGCACGTAAAACTGCAAGATCGAAGGCAATACACAGTAACTTGCGATAAGTGTACCCAAGGTCGGCGCTGGTCGCATTACCCGACTCATCCAAAATCTCCGCCTTGAACTCAAGGTGCCCCGCCTGATTTGGAGAAACACTCAACAATGCCTTTCTGTCGATCATTTCTTCAACAATTTCGCTGAAAAAAACTCGAATCGACGAAAACAAACTATCCGGGTCCGAGTTCTGTTTCTCGACATCAACCTCTATTTGGGTTTACAGATGACCACGCGATTCAGTTAACGCTCTAATGTCTGTGCGTAACTCTTGTAAACGGTGCAAAAAGCCTCGTTGGCGCTCTAAGGATGTGATGTCTGCACGCAGTGTTACCATTTCGTCAGAAACTTGTCTAAATTTTCCGAAAACGTCGGTTTCGCTCAAAAATGAAAGCATGTCCGAGCGCTTTTTCCCCAGCGCCCCAAGTTCAGCGCTAACACATTTCAGTTCAGCTTCGATCTCACCACGCTCCTCCTGAAGATAGCCACGGCGCTCATCCGTTATCGCCCGATTGAAGGCGATCAATTGCTGAAAGTCCTTCTTGACCTGCCCCTTGAAAAGGACACCCGCCTCCTCAAATAAGCGTTGTGCGTCCTCCGGATTAAATAAAATCTGATCTTCCTCCAACAAAGGGCTTATAATCTTTGCCGAATCCTTGGCCACACTTTTCCTTCTGTAACCTTTTTAGTATGGCCGGTTTAAGAAGGCCTTTGATCTCTTTAGGAAAGGGACTTAGGAAGGAAGTTTTAGGGTTCATATTGAAGCATCCAAGCTATGCCATATAGATTAAGCATAGCTTGAAAACGCAATAGTATGATAGTTTTTTGTTTAGTATGATAGTTTTTTGTTTAGTATGATGGTTTTTTGTCAATCTACACAACACTGTGAGGCGATTTTTTGTTTATTCTACTGTTACAGACTTGGCCAAATTTCTGGGTTGATCGACATCTGTGCCTTTTAAAATCGCAACATGATAAGACAATAACTGAAGGGGAATAGTATAAATAATTGGTGCGATAATATCGTCTACATGGGGCAACTCAATAATATCTAAGCCCGGCGCTTCTTTAAAACCCGTCGATTTGTCGGCAAAAACAAATAATTGTCCACCCCGAGCCTGCACTTCTTGAAGATTCGACTTCAGTTTTTCTAACAATTCATCATTGGGTGCGACTGCAATAACCGGCATATCGCCATCGACTAGTGCCAATGGACCGTGTTTTAGCTCACCCGCCGGATAGCTTTCTGCGTGAATATACGAAATTTCTTTCAGCTTTAACGCCCCTTCCATTGCCACCGGCCACTGCACACCCCGGCCAAGAAATAATGCATGTTGCTTTTCAGCAAAGGCATTGGACATGTTTTTAATATCGTCATCCAACGTCAGGGTTTCGCTAAGCAGCTCCGGCAAGGCATGAAGGGCTGCAACAATCGTTTCTTCTTGTTGTTCGCTCAGGTCATGGTAACGACCAAGGGCGACCGTTAACAAGATCAGGGCGACTAACTGAGTGGTAAAAGCTTTGGTAGAGGCCACACCAATTTCTGGCCCGGCTTCTGTCATCAAAAATAAATCTGACTCCCGTACCAAAGAACTTTGGTTAACATTGCAGATAGCCAAAGTAGCGGCGTAATTTAAGGTTTTTGCCAGCCTTAAAGCTGCCAAGGTATCGGCGGTTTCACCCGACTGGGAGATAGTAACCAGTAAGGTATTGGGCTGAACTTTAAATTTTCGGTAGCGGAATTCACTGGCCACTTCAACACGGCAAGTTAAACCCGCATAACCCTCTATCCAATATTTAGCTATCATGCCGGCGTGATAGCTAGTGCCGCAGGCTACAATCTGTACAGTTTCTATTGAAGAAAGTATCTCTCCCGCTTTTGCACCCAAGGCTTCGGCCAAGACCTTACGGCTTCCTAAACGGCCTGCCAAGCTGCGGCGAATCACCTCGGGCTGCTCGTAAATTTCTTTTAGCATGTAATGGCGATAACTGCCTTTGTCTGCAGACTCCGCCGCGGTATCAATCTGATTTACGGTGCGAATAACTGGTTCGTTGTGCTCGTCCCATACCCGAAAATGGCCTGCCGCTACTTCGGCAATATCACCTTCTTCAAGATAGGCAAAACGATCTGTAACTTGTCGTAATGCCAGTTGATCAGAGGCAATAAAGTTTTCACCAATACCAATACCAATCACCAACGGACTACCCTTTCGAGCACACACCAAGCGATCCGGTTGATCCGCATGGATCACCGCCAAACCATAGGCACCTTCAAGTTCTGTAACCGCCAACTTTACTGCACCCAACAAATCTCGTTGTTGTTGATAATAGTGATGCACTAAATGAACAATCGTCTCGGTATCGGTTTGCGATTGGAATTCGTAACCCAGTCCTTCAAGACGCTCTTTAAGGGCTGCATGGTTTTCAATAATGCCGTTGTGCACCAACGATAATTTTTCGGATTGGTGGGGATGGGCGTTTTTCTCTGAGGGTTGACCGTGGGTTGCCCAGCGGGTGTGAGCAATGCCAGTATGCCCCGGCAGTGGACTGCTATCTAAAGCTTCGGTCAGCGCCGATACTTTGCCGACTCGCTTTAAGGCCGACATAGTGCTGTCGGTATCGATGACCGCCATGCCTGCAGAATCGTAGCCGCGATATTCTAAGCGCCGCAAACCTTCTAACAATATTGCCGACACTTCACGCTGAGCGACAGCGCCTACGATTCCACACATAGTGATTCCTTTTTACATCTGTTTTTACAACGGTGGCTACTTTGACAACGGTAGTTACGGCTGTTTTTTAGTTGGCCGCTTCCAACCTGTAATATTACGCTGTTTGCCTCGGGCAACGGCCAGTTCGCCGTCGGCAATATTGCCGGTTATGGTGGAGCCTGCGCCAATGGTCGCGCCGACACCAACATTGACCGGCGCAACCAATGCCGTATTAGAGCCGATAAAGGCATTGTCACCCACTTTAGTTTGATGTTTGTTTACGCCGTCATAGTTGCAAGTAATGGTACCGGCACCAACATTGACACCACTGCCTAGCTCACTGTCACCAATATAGCTTAGGTGATTGGCTTTGCTGCCTTTGGCAAAGGTGGATTTTTTTACCTCAACAAAGTTACCAATGCGAACCTCTTCAGCCAACACGGTGCCAGGACGCAATCGAGCAAAGGGACCGATGATACAATTGGCGGCAAGGTGACTGTCTTCGATCATGGAGTTGGCTTTCACTTCTACCCCCTCTTCTATCTTGCAGTCTACCAATACACAGTTGGGACCTATTTTACAGTTCTCGGCAATTTCTACATTGCCTTCAAACACACAGTTCACATCTATGCTCACATCAGATGCGCAGGACAAGGTGCCACGAATATCAATTCTGCCAGCATCTGCCAGGGTGACGCCCGCTTCCATCAATTGTTGGGCACGGCGCAACTGCAATGCTCGTTCAAGCTCCTGAAGCTGCACCCGACTGTTGACACCCTGAATCTCCAGTTCGCTAGTGGGTTGCGCCACTGCAATCTGATAGCCCTCAGACACAGCCATTGCAATGGTGTCAGTAAGATAATATTCGCCTTGAGCATTATCTGACTTCAGGGCAGGCAACCAGCGGTTAAAGGAGGACGCCGACGCGGCAAGAATGCCTGTGTTCACTTCATTGATGGTCAGCTGTTCTGCACCGGCATCTTTTTGCTCAACAATGCGAATAACATCGCCATTATTATTGCGAACAATACGTCCGTAGCCATTGGGATTATCGAGGCTTGCCGTCAGCAGCGCCAAGCTCTGATCGCTTACTTTGTTCAATAAATCCTGCAGCGTAGCGGCCGAGATTAAGGGAACATCGCCGTATAATACAGCAACCGTTGCGTCCTTAGAGATATGTGGCAGTGCTTGTGCCACGGCGTGGCCGGTGCCGTTCTGTTCACGTTGCTCCACCCAGTTTACCTGGGGTATATCAATCGCTTGTTTTACCTGATCTGCACCGTGACCGACCACCACATGGATCTTTTCTGCACCTACTTGCAACGCAGCTTCGATTGCCCATTGCAGCAGGGATTTGCCAGCAAGTTTATGCAGCACCTTGGGCTGGCTTGACTTCATACGGGTGCCTTTTCCGGCGGCGAGGATGACGATTTCCAGTGACATAAAACAGTTCCTTGCTTAAAGGCGACCCAAAGCTAGGAATGGTAACCAATGCTCTTCTAGCTGGCCACGTCTTTGCAGCTTTGCAGACCAGGTTTTCACCCAGCAATAAGGTCGCGGTTTCAACTCATCGCCGTGTTGGACACAATGCCACGAAAAAAGTTATCCATGATCTGCGCTAAAAACCCGCTATTATTGCCACGATCTGTGCATTTGTCGCCATTATCCAACAGTTTCTATTTTATTAGCGTCGCTTTTTCAAGGCAGGTCTTTCTTGTTTCTGACTGGTGACGGACTTCGGTTAAGCAGATTTTGCAAACTACTGATTTAAAACACTATTTTTTAAAATTAATTAATTTCCGAATATGACCCGTTATTTCTTCAAAACTCTTTCTCGTTTCTAACGCTTTGTGTAGGATGCGCCACGCAGCTGCAGGTGCCCTTGGGGGTGGCAGTCGTACTCATCTGCAAACATGAAAAGGACGGTGCTTAATTGCACCTTATAGGGCAAATATTAATGCATGGCTTGAAACGTTTTCTCCTCCACTTTTTTCTTCCAATTTTTATCGTTAACGGTTTTCTTTCATCTTCGCTTCACGCACTGGAACTTGATCCGGCTGATTTTATTGCAGCACCACCCGGTACCAACCTAGTACTAATGTACAACCAGTTTTCCAGCTTCAATTCTCTATACAGTGATGGCAACAAACTGCCCATTAATGCAGGGCTTCGTACTAATGTTAATCTGCTCCGGGTCGTACATTTTATGGAATATAAGGGGATAACCTTTGATCCCCAATTTATCCTGCCTTTTGGTCGCCTGGAGGGCCGTAGAGATAACTCGAATTTAGGCGGTGAAGGTGGCACTGGCGACCTGTTAATTACTGCAGCAGCCTGGTTGGTTAATAAGCCTGCCAGTGGCCAATACTTTACTATTATCCCCTACCTGTTTTTACCCACTGGCAGCTACGATAAACGCTCCCCTTTAAATCTTGGTGAAAACCGCTACAAAGTGGCTTTGCAAGCCGGGGGGACTGTTGCGCTTGGTCCACGTTATCTTGTGGATTATGCCGCTGATGTCAGCTACTTTGGTGACAATGATGAGTTTGGACCGACATCACAGTTACTTGAACAAGCTCCCTTGTATCAATTGCAAACAAAGCTAAGTCGCATCATTAATGGCCATTGGAAAATTAGTACCGGCTTAACGTATACCTATGGCGGCGAAGAAAAAGTATCTGGGGTTGCGCTTGAGAATGAGAAAAATGATTGGCGTTTTG
The DNA here is from genome assembly GCF_001010805.1 of Spongiibacter sp. IMCC21906. Taxonomy (NCBI): domain Bacteria; kingdom Pseudomonadati; phylum Pseudomonadota; class Gammaproteobacteria; order Cellvibrionales; family Spongiibacteraceae; genus Spongiibacter; species Spongiibacter sp. IMCC21906. The sequence continues at coordinate 443,185 of NZ_CP011477.1, forward strand.
AAGTGGGAGCTACCCTGAATATCACTCCGGCGCATCAAATCATCGCCCTCTATAAACGTGACTTAAAGGTCGAGAATGGTTTCCGCATGGATCATGGTCTTTATCTACGGTTTCTGTACGCCTTTTAATAGCCTGGATGCTTTGGTTTTTAACCGACTTCAGGCTTTTTATAATTATTTTTTGTCGTTGTAGCCAATTATTTCTATAACAATAATGCCATTTCTTCTCTAATTTCCTCGCATAAAAAAAGGCAGCCGAAGCTGCCTTTTTAAACAAAATCTAAATAAATTAGCTTTTGTTCATAGTCTTGCGAATCTGCTGCAAGGTACGAAGTTGAGCCGAAGACGCGGCCAACTGAGCGGCCGCACGGCCGTAGTCGATGTCGCCACTTTGGTTCATCATATCTTGCTGTGCCTGCTTCTGGGCTTCCAGGGCAGCGGCCTCGTCTAAGTCGCCGGCGCGCAGTGCCGTATCGGCAAGAATGCTGACTACGTTGGGCTGCACTTCCAGGAAGCCACCGGATACGTAGTAGATCAATTCTTCACCGCTGTCCAACACAACACGAACCGGACCAGGCTCTAACGAGGTAAGCAGAGGCGCGTGACCGTAGGTGACACCCAGGTCACCATCAACACCGTTCGCGACAATTAATTTGGCACGGCCAGAATAAATTTCTGCTTCGGCGCTTACAATGTCACAGTGAATAGTCATAGCCATATCTTCTGCCTCTTAGGCGTGAAGCTCGCAAAGCGAGCTTACAATTTACCTGCTTTCTCAACTGCTTCTTCAATGGTGCCGACCATGTAGAAAGCCTGCTCTGGCAGGTGATCGTAGTCACCAGCAAGAATGCCTTTAAAGCCAGTAATGGTATCTTTCAAAGATACATACTTACCTGGGCTACCGGTGAAGACTTCTGCAACGTGGAAAGGCTGAGACAGGAAGCGTTCGATTTTACGAGCGCGTTCAACAGTCTTTTTGTCTTCTTCAGACAGTTCATCCATACCCAAAATGGCGATGATGTCTTTCAGCTCTTTAAAGCGCTGTAAGACCATCTGTACACCACGGGCCACTTCGTAATGCTCAGCACCAATGATCAGCGGGTCGAGCTGACGAGATGTAGAGTCCAGTGGATCTACCGCAGGGTAAATACCTTTAGACGCGATGTCCCGGCTCAATGTTACCGTTGAGTCCAAGTGAGCAAAGGTGGTGGCTGGCGAGGGGTCAGTCAAGTCATCTGCAGGTACATATACCGCCTGGATAGACGTGATAGAACCCGTCTTGGTGGAGGTAATACGCTCCTGAAGAACACCCATCTCTTCTGCCAGTGTTGGCTGATAACCTACCGCTGATGGCATACGACCCAACAGTGCAGATACTTCGGTACCGGCCAGTGTGTAACGGTAGATGTTATCGACGAAGAACAGTACATCACGACCTTCATCACGGAATTTCTCCGCCATGGTCAGACCTGTCAGAGCAACGCGCAGACGGTTGCCTGGGGGCTCATTCATCTGGCCGTAAACCATCGCAACTTTAGATTTGCTGAATTCTTCAACGTTAACAACGCCAGCTTCCTGCATCTCGTGGTAGAAGTCGTTACCTTCACGAGTCCGCTCACCCACACCGGCAAATACGGACAAGCCGCTGTGCTCAGTCGCGATGTTGTTGATCAGTTCCATCATGTTGACGGTTTTACCAACACCGGCACCACCGAACAAACCAACTTTACCACCCTTGGCGAAAGGACAAACCAGATCGATAACCTTGATGCCGGTTTCGAGGATATCTGAAGAGGCGGCTAATTCTTCGTAGGCAGGTGCCTTACGGTGAATTTCCATACGCTCTTTTTCACCAATAGGACCGCACTCATCGATAGGGTTACCGAGTACGTCCATGATGCGTCCCAGGGTTTCAACACCCACGGGTACTTTGATTTTTTCTTTGGTGTTGTTGACGTCAAGACCGCGACGAAGACCTTCTGAAGAGCCTAGTGCGATGGCGCGTACTACGCCGTCGCCCAACTGCTGCTGCACTTCAAGGGTCAAACCGCTGTCAGTCACTGTCAACGCGTCATAAACCTGCGGTACCGCATCGCGTGGAAATTCCACGTCGATAACGGCGCCGATGACTTGTACGATACGTCCGCTGCTCATGTCCGGTTCCTCTTAAAAACCTTAAAATTTCGAAATCTATTTCCGGGCCCGTCTAATCTCAAGGATTAAGACGATACCGCCGCCGCGCCACTTACAATTTCTGACAACTCTTGGGTAATTGCTGCCTGACGGGCTTTGTTGTAAACCAGCTGCAAGCCGTCAATGATATCGCCCGCATTATCGGTAGCGCTTTTCATTGCGATCATTCGTGCAGCCTGTTCACAGGCGCCGTTTTCTACTACGGTCTGGTAAACCTGCGACTCAACGTAACGAGTCAAAAGCCCTTCCAGTAATTCTTCCGGAGTAGGTTCGTAGATATAATCCCAGTGATGCTTAAGCGCATCATCCTGTTCCGCTTCCAGGGGCAATAACTGACGTACAAACGGGTTTTGAGTCATGGTGTTCACAAACTCATTCCCTACCAAAAACAAGCGGTCAATTTTGCCTTCGCTGTAGGCTTCTAGCATGACTTTAACGCTGCCAATCAGGTCTGAAACCGAAGGCGCTTCGCCTATGTCTCTCACTGAGGCAACCACGTTGCCGCCGAAATTTTTAAAGAAGCCTTGCGCCTTGGCGCCCACCAAGCAGAGGTCAACTTCTACAGATTGCTCAGACCACTGCTTCATGCCTTTGAGCGCAGCTTTGAACATATTGGTGTTCAAGCCGCCACATAGGCCGCGGTCTGTAGAAACAATCACAAAGCCAACGCGCTTAACGTCGCGCTCTTCCATGTACTGGTGGCGGTATTCGGGATTTGCATTGGCGATATGCCCAACCACCGCGCGCATGCGCTGCGCGTAGGGTTTACCCACTTCCATACGATCTTGAGCTTTGCGCATTTTACTGGCGGCCACCATTTCCATGGCGCTAGTAATCTTTTGCGTGCTCTTGATGCTGGAAATCTGGGTGCGTATTTCTTTTGCACCTGCCATGATTCAAAATCCTCAAAGCAGAAATGCTGCAGCGACTAGCAGTCATTGCAGCAGATCCGAATTACCAAGTTTGCGTTGACTTGAACTTCTCAACCAGTTCTTTGAACTTGCCTTCCAAGTCGTCGTTCCAGCTACCTGTATCGTTAATTTCTTTCATTACCGCGCTGTATTCTGCGTGGGCGAAAGAAATAACCGCACTTTCAAAATCCAGTACTTTGGCAACGTCGATATCTTTCAGGTGACCTTCGTTTGCGCAGTACAAAGACAGTGCCATATCGGCAATACTCATTGGGCTGTACTGTTTCTGCTTCATCAGCTCAGTAACACGCTCACCCTGAGACAGCTGGGCTTTGGTTGCTTCATCCAGATCAGAAGCAAACTGAGAGAATGCCGCCAGCTCGCGGTATTGAGCCAGCGCGGTACGAATACCACCAGACAGCTTCTTAATTACTTTAGACTGAGCAGAACCACCTACACGCGATACCGAAACACCCGCGTTCATTGCCGGACGAATACCGGAGTTGAACATGTCAGCTTCAAGGAAGATCTGACCGTCGGTGATAGAGATAACGTTAGTCGGTACGAAAGCCGATACGTCACCTGCCTGAGTTTCGATGATAGGCAGTGCGGTCAAAGAACCGGTTTTGCCTGTCACTTTACCGTCGGTAAATTTCTCAACGTAATCAGCAGATACCCGAGCAGCACGCTCTAGCAGACGCGAGTGGAGGTAGAAAACGTCACCGGGGTAAGCTTCACGGCCTGGCGGACGACGCAGCAACAGGGAGATCTGACGATAGGCCCATGCTTGCTTAGTCAAATCATCATAGATGATCAACGCGTCTTCACCGCGGTCACGGTAGTACTCACCGATAGTGCAACCTGTGAAGGGAGCAATAAACTGCATAGAAGCGGGATCAGACGCGGTGGCCGCAACGATAACCGTGTGGTCCATCGCGCCATGTTCTTCTAGTTTACGTACTACGGCTGCGATGGATGAAGCTTTTTGGCCTATCGCAACGTAGATACATTTAATCCCAGAATCTTTTTGGTTGATAATGGCGTCAACCGCAATAGCGGTTTTACCAATCTGGCGGTCACCGATAATCAGCTCACGCTGACCACGGCCGATGGGTACCATAGAATCAACCGCTTTCAGACCAATCTGTACAGGCTGGTCTACTGATTGACGCCAGATAACACCGGGGGCCACTTTCTCTATCGCGTCAGTTTCTTTGGCGTCGACAGGGCCTTTGCCATCAATAGGGCTACCCAGAGCGTTCACTACGCGGCCTTGCAGTTCAGGGCCAACGGGAACTTCCAGGATACGGCCAGTACATTTACAGGTCTGGCCTTCTGCGATACTGAGGTAATCGCCCAACACTACAGCACCGACGGAGTCGCGCTCTAGGTTAAGGGCCATGCCAAAGTGGCCGCCTTCAAATTCGATCATTTCGCCGTACATTACCTCGGTCAAACCGTGGATACGTACGATACCGTCGGATACCGATACTACCGTGCCCTCATTTTGGGCTTGGGCAGATACATCTAACTGATCGATGCGCTGCTTGATAATATCGCTAATCTCGGATGGATTCAGTTGCTGCATGCTCTGTTCCTCAATCCTATTCTCTAAACGCTCAGGAAGTTAATGCTTCAGCGAGTTTCGCCAAGCGACCGCGCACCGAGCCATCAATTACCAAGTCACCTGCCCGTACCACGACACCACCTAATAACTTGGGGTCGACTTGGTTGTGGATTTTGATCTCGCGCTTTAACTTCTCACGCAATTTCTCTGCTAGGCGTTTTTCAGACTCGGGGTCTAGTGCCAGTGCAGTGGTTAATTCCACATCTACAGTTTGTTCTTGGATGGCTTTTTGTGCTTCAAACAACTCGCTGATTAGCGGTAGCAAACTCAAGCGTTTGTTCTCTGCGAGAATCCTGATGAAATTTTGACCACCTGCGTTAAGCGCGTCGCCACAGACTTCTATAAAGCTCTGCGCCTGTTCGTCAGTAGTCTTTGACGGTGATGACAGCAATTTTTCTACCGCCTCACTGCTAGAAACTGCCGCTGCAGTTGCCAGCATAGTAGACCACTCTGCTAACGCAGATGATGCCAGGGCGTGTTCAAACGCCGCCTTGGCATACGGTCTTGCCATTGTGCTCAATTCAGCCATGATCAACCTCGCTTATAGGCCTGCGGCCAGCTTGTCGACCATGTCTTTGTGAACAGACTCATCGATTGACGCTTCGAGGATCTTCTCAGCACCCGCAAAAGCCAGTGTCGCAACCTGTGAACGCAGTGCTTCTTTTGCACGATTCACTTCTTGTTCAACTTCAGCTTGTGCAGACGCTTTCAGGCGATCGCCCTCAGTGCGTGCAGTGTCTTTTGCTTCTTCAACGATTTGACTGGCTCGTTTATTAGCAGCATCAATGATGCCTGCTGCTTCTGCTTTTGCCTCGCGCAGTTGTTTGGCGGCTTTTTCTTGAGCGAGCTCAAGATCACGGCCGGCACGATCTGCGGCATCTAAACCGTCGGCAATCTGCTTCTCTCTTTCTTCCATCGCGCTGCGGATAGCTTTCCAAACGAAAGCGTGGCAGAACCATACGAAGAATAGAAAGGTTATCGATTGTCCAATCAGTGTGAGATTAATATTCACGCCGATACCTCTGCTATGTGTGTTTGCTGGACGTAGTGTTTACGTGCGATACCTTAGGCAGGCAGGCCGGGAACAACGACGAACAACACATACATAGCGATACCTACACCGATCATTGGAACCGCATCAAGCAGACCTGCGATCAGGAACATTTTGCCTTGCAGCATAGGGGCCAATTCGGGCTGACGTGCAGAGCCTTCCAACAACTTACCGCCCAACAGAGCGAAGCCGATAGCAGTACCCAGTGCGCCAAAACCAATCATCAAAGAAACAGCGATCAGTGCCAAACCCATGGTAGTTCTCCTAGTTCATTTAAAGTTAAAAAGTAAGTAAAGCTTAAAAAATCAGTGGAACTGGTCTTCTTCTTCAATTTGGTGAGCCGTTGCCATATAAACAATGGTCAACACCATAAAGACGAAGGCCTGTAATGTAATGACGAGGATGTGGAATACGGCCCACGCCCACTGCAATACACCTGCGAATGCGCCCAGTAACAAACCTGCACCAAACATAGTCGCAATCAGGATAAAAATCATCTCACCAGCGTACATATTGCCGAACAACCGTAAACCGAGTGAGATTGGCTTGGATACCCAAGAAATTGCTTCCAATGCAAAGTTGATGGGCACCAGGAACACATTCACGAACCACTTGGGGTGGTGGAATGGGTGTAAGGTCAGTTCTTTGACAAAGCCCATCAAACCTTTTTTGGCGATGGTGAAATACACCATTAAGCCAAATACGGTAAAGCCCATGCCCAAAGTTACGTTGGGGTCGGTAGTCGGTACGACTTTAAAGAAGAAATGCGGGTTGCCAGTGATTTGGCCCATGGCCCACGGTAGCCAGTCGACAGGTACCAAGTCCATGGTATTCATCAACAAAATCCACACAAAGATGGTCAGTGCCATCGGTGCAATCATGGCATTTTTGTAGTGGAAGCCGTCTTTTACTGTCTGGTCGATAAAACCAACGACCATTTCGACAAAATTTTGCATGCCGCGAGGAACGCCGCTGTGCGCACGCTTGGCAATGCGGGCAAAAATCAGTAGGAATAATGCGCCTAGGCCAATGGACCAAAGCATGGAATCTACATGAAGGGCCATAAAGCCCATATCGGAGGCTTCGGCGCTGCTGTGAGCCAGCGTCCAGGTGTCGTTTTTGAGCACTTCATGAACGTGTCCGGATTCGTCCACACGCTCATAACCGGCAGGGAGCTTGCCAAAAGTGAGATTGGTTAGATGGTGTTGGATATATCCAACGGTGGTTTGGGATTCACCTGCCATGTGTCACTCTCGTATTGAATTACGCGGTTCGGCGCTCACGTTGTTTTTCCACCCGGCCGTAAAAGGCAACCAACAGAGTGTTTAACAGTAGCGCAGCTAAATAGGCTAAAAATAAGAAAAGCACGTTTAATGGAGAAAGCGCAGCAAAAACCCCGGCGAACAAAGCCACCGTGGTGATATATTTCCCCGCCTCTCCTCGATAAAAGGATTGGCTAATCTCCCGGGCATACAGCGCTCCCGAATAACGAAACGCTTGGCGTGCAAAATAGGCATTGGGTCCAATGGAAATCAACCCGCCCGCAAATACTGAGTACGCCTCTACCCAATCAAAGGGAAATAAAACTGCGACGCTCGCCATCACCAGCAACAATAATTGCAAAGCATAGATTTTAAACAACGGCGGTCTGGCAATCGTATGGGCAGCGTGCGGCGCTGAGATATGTGTCTCTACTAGTGTCATACGCTGCGTATTGCTAACCAATTTGCCGATGCGGCATCTGTTTTGGTGATGAAACGGCTTGTCTAAAAAGCGGGGCGAATTATAGGGTCTGTTTGGCTAAGTATCAACCAGTTTGCAGCTACATCGCGCCTAAAGTATGAAGCTGGGCCCTTTCATTTGCCCGCTACAATCAAGTAGTTAGCATCATAATTTTGTCATTTTTAAAAAGTTATACCAGATCAGGTGTATCTGCTAACAACCCTATACTATATAAGCTATTTAATATGAGCGAGAATTCCGTCCAGCTCGTCGAGACTACTGTATTGAATTACCAGCTTTCCTCGACCCTTATTGCCATGTTGAATCGCTACGGGAGACCCGACTCGCTCCGATAACTCTTCTTGAAGCTTGAGAATATCGGGATCTTTTTCTGCTGGCTTGGTTTGATCGGCTGACTTTTCTTCGACCAATTTTCGTACCAGCGCTTCAGTTTGGCGCACCGACAAGCCGCGGCTTACCACTGTATTCGCCGCAGAAGACTGCTGTTCCGGGGGCAAACCTAACAACGCCCGGGCGTGGCCCATTTCAATATCACCATTCTCCAGCAATTTTTGTACCTCTTCCCGCAAACCGGTCAGACGTAGCAAATTGGTGATGGTGGTTCTGGATTTGCCCACCAGACGGGCTATTTCCGCGTGGGTCAATTCAAATTCTTTTTGCAGGCGAACCATGGCGAGGGCTTCTTCCATCGGATTGAGGTCTTCCCGCTGGAGATTTTCGATCAGCGCCATTGCCGCTGCGGTCTCGTCGGGGACCTCTCGGATCAAGGCCGGTACCGTGTCCAATCCGGCCAGCTGGGAGGCGCGCCAGCGCCGTTCGCCGGCAATAATTTCGTATCGGTCCACGCCCAGCAAACGCACCACAATTGGCTGCATAATGCCTTGGGACTTGATGGATTCAGCCAGTTCTTCCAGCGCTTCGGGTTGCATATCCCGGCGTGGCTGATATTTACCCCGCTGTAAAAATTCAATGGGCAAATTGCGCATGCTACCTTCGACCACTGATTCTGACACCGAATGTTCCGTTATAGCGGGCGTTGGCGCATCACCGCTGTCAGTGATATCTGGCAATGGCGCGGGCTGTACCGCAACCGGTTCGGCAGATGCACCCAGCAGGGCATCTAATCCCCGTCCTAATCCTCGTTTTTTAGCCATCGATCTGTTCAGCCTGTGCACTGTTATTTTCAAGGACGCCACTTGGCGGCGTGGTACTAAGTCGCCGCAGCATTTCTCCAGCCAATGCCAGATAGGCTAGGGCACCTTTGGACTGCTTGTCGTAATACAACACAGGCAATCCATGACTGGGGGCTTCTGCCAACCGCACATTTCTGGGGATAACGGTGCTATAAACCTTATCGCCAAAATGGCGTTTTAATTCGTCGGTAACCTGATTGGTCAAGCTGGTGCGACCGTCATACATGGTGCGCAAAATACCTTCCACTTCCAGCTCGGGGTTTATCAGTTGCTTGACCCGATTCACTGTGTTGAGCAAGGCACTTAAACCTTCCAAGGCATAATATTCGCACTGCATGGGAATGATTACGCCGTGAGCTGCAGCAAGAGCATTGACGGTGAGCATATTCAGCGATGGAGGACAATCGATCAAAATATAATCATAGTCATCTAATATCGGATGTAATGCTTCTTTAAGACGAAATTCCCGGCCAATTTCATTAATCAGCTCAACTTCTGCCGCGGTTAGATCTTGGTTTGACGGTACAACACTAAAACCGCTGTCTTCGGCGTAGGTCAAAGTATCCGCAATACTTCGCCCGCCCACCAACACGTCGTAAACAGAGTATTCAACGTCGTCTTTATCGACACCGCAACCCATAGTGGCATTGCCTTGGGGATCGAGATCAATCATCAAGACCCGACGTTTGGTCGCCGCCAGCGACGCAGCCAGGTTAACGGTAGTAGTCGTTTTACCGACACCGCCTTTTTGATTGGTGATTGCAAAGACCTTGGCCACGAGCCGTCCCTTTTGGTTATGCAGTCAAACAGGAAACGCTGCGCGGTCGGGAACGAGTAGCAGCAAATGACGAGCTTCGTCCAAACCTGGAACACTGAGCGAATGATAGCGCTTGACGATAAAGTGTTTTGGCAGCTGACTCAACTCCTGCTCTGGGTATAAGCCCTTCATAGCGTATAAATACCCCGATTCACGAAGCAGCGGGCCACAGGCCTGAGCCATATCGCTCAGAGAGGAAAAAGCCCGGGACAGAATACCATCAAACTGCTGCGTTCTTTCAAAGTCTTCGATTCGCTGACAGTGAACACTCACATTTTTTAGATCTAAACGCGCTTTGCTTTCAATTAAAAAGCGGGTTTTTTTACCGTTACTATCCAGCAATGCAAACTGACGCTGTGGAAAAACAATGGCCAAAGGAATACCGGGTAAACCCGGTCCGGTGCCCACATCGAGAAAATCACTCCCCTCAATCAAATCAGTAATACTGAGACTGTCGAGCAAATGTTTAATCAGCATTTGCTCAGGGTCGCGAATGGCAGTGAGATTATAGGCCTTGTTCCACTTTTGCAGCAGCGCCAAATACGCTAGCAGTGCTTGTATTTGCGCGTCACTAAGAACGAGATTCAGCGCAGTGCAACCAGCACGCAGGCGTGATTCCAGGGCATTCACTCAGGCTGACTTCCTTTTTTCCAGCAAGCCGCGTTTTTTTAAATAAACCAGTAATAGCGAGACCGCAGCTGGAGTGACACCGGGAATTCGGGACGCCTGGGCCAGTGTTTGTGGCCGGGTATCCAATAGCTTTTGCTTCACTTCGTTGGAAAGCCCTTCGACAATGCTATAGTCAAAATCCACCGGCAAACAGGTATTCTCATGCCGGCGCAGACGCTCAATTTCGTCTTTTTGCCTGTCTATGTATCCCGCGTACTTCACACCAATCTCTAGCTGTTGAGCGACGCTTTCGTCCACTGCCTCAACACTGCCCAACAAATTTGCCAGATCGTGATAATCCAACTCAGGCCGCTTTAGCAATTCCAGTAAGTTGTATTCATGACTGAGAGGTTTACTGATTTTTTCTGAGAGTTTTTCTGCCGCTGGCGTACCGGGTTGAATCCAGCTGCTAGCAAGGCGTTGACGCTCTTTGGCGATTTGCTCGCGTTTTTCGCAAAACGCGGCCCAGCGCTCGTCGTCTACCAAGCCCAGTTCGCGGCCTTTTTCGGTTAATCGCAGATCGGCATTATCTTCCCGAAGCAATAAGCGATATTCCGCCCGAGAAGTAAACATGCGATAGGGCTCTTTGGTACCCATGGTGATGAGGTCGTCCACCAAGACACCAATGTAAGCTTCGTCCCGACGAGGACACCAAGGGTCTTTGCCTTGAGCCTGCAATGCTGCATTGGCACCGGCTAACAGCCCCTGTGCAGCCGCTTCTTCATAGCCCGTGGTGCCGTTAATTTGCCCTGCGAAAAATAGCCCGTGCAAAAATTTGGTTTCCAACGAGGATTTTAGGTCTCGTGGCTCAAAAAAATCATACTCAATGGCATAACCCGGTCGGGTCATATTGGCATTTTCGAAGCCCTTAATAGATCGCACCAGGCTCAATTGCACGTCAAAAGGCAGGCTGGTAGAGATGCCGTTGGGGTATAGCTCGTGGGTACCAATTCCCTCTGGCTCAATAAACACTTGATGGCTGTTTTTATCCGCAAAGCGATGCACTTTGTCTTCAATCGACGGGCAGTAGCGTGGGCCAATACCCTCAATCACCCCGGTATACATGGGTGAGCGATCTAAACCACCACGAATAATTTCATGAGTGCGCTCATTGGTGTGGGTAATCCAACAACAAACTTGCTGGGGATGTTGATTGCGGTTGCCAAGGTAGGACATAACCGGTTCTGGTGTGTCGCCCCACTGTTGCTCTAGACCATCAAAATTAACGGTTTTGGCGTCTATTCGAGGTGGGGTACCGGTTTTTAGACGATCTACTCGAAACGGTAACTCGCGAAGGCGATCAGCCAAGGCAATAGACGGTGGATCCCCTGCTCGACCACCACTGTGGTTATCAAGACCAATGTGGATTTTACCGCCCAAAAATGTTCCTGCTGTCAGGACGACGGTTTTGGCAAAAAATTTCAAGCCGATATTGGTAACCACGCCGCGAACAGTTTCACCCTCAACAATCAGGTCATCGACGGCTTGTTGAAAGATCGCTAAATTTTGCTGGTTTTCTAGCTGATTTCGCACGGCGGCTTTGTAAAGTACTCGATCTGCTTGTGCACGAGTTGCTCTTACAGCGGGGCCTTTACGGGCATTTAATACCCTGAACTGGATGCCACCTAAGTCAGTAGCTTTAGCCATGGCACCACCCAAGGCATCAATTTCCTTCACCAAATGGCTTTTACCAATGCCACCTATTGCAGGATTACAGGACATTTGCCCTAAGGTTTCTATGTTGTGGGTTAACAACAGCGTTGCACAGCCCATTCGAGCGGCCGCCAGTGCAGCCTCAGTACCGGCGTGACCACCACCAATAACGATAACGTCGAAGCTTTGCGGATAATCCACGATGCACCTGATTTTAGCTGGATGGAAAGAGGCGAAATTATACGGGTATCAGAGGCTGCTGCAATGAAATTGATGAAAATTTAATCAGTTAGTTTTAAGAATAAAGAAGTATATAAATATGTTGATATATATATGTTTTTTTATTCTTGTAGTAATTATTACTGAGTGCTCTTTTTGTTGGTAACTTACCTAAATAATTGATTTATATAACAAAATTCATTGTATAACCCTGCGATTTATCCACATTTTTCTTGTTGGCAGGCTGGGATGTAACTGGGGATGAAATGTGGATAACTTTGCTGTTTTCTGTGGCTTGTGGGTAAGCCACTCATTTTTAAGGGTTTGTATACATTCTGGAGAGAGCTTATGCCCTAGTTTTTCCCCAGGCAATTTAGCAATTTTTCTTTAAGTAAGGGCAATGAAACAGGTTTGCTTAAATAATCGTTCATGCCACATTGAAGTGCTCGGTCTTTATCTTCCTGAAGGGTATTGGCTGTTAAGGCAATAATAGGCAGTAATGCTAGATCGGGGTTTTGTCTTATTTTTTGGCAGGTTTCAAAACCATCCATGACGGGCATTTGCAAATCCATTAACACGACATCGGGCATATGATGCGCCAATACCGCTAGTGCTTCGCCGCCATGGTTTGCGGTAGTAACTTGTATACCCCACTTTTCGAGTACACGACTCACTAACATTAGATTAACGGGATTATCCTCTACGACTAAGGCTGAAAGCCCCACTAAGCTATTATTGACGGTAGGTTTAGCGGTTTTTAGTGGTCTTTTTGTCCGGTATTCACAATGCCACTGCAACGTGAATGTGGAGCCACTCCCTACATTACTATTTAATTGCAGCGATATATTCATTAGCTCGCAGAGCCGTTTTACTATCGCCAATCCTAAGCCGGAGCCACCGTAACGGCGTATAGTTGAGTTGTCTGCTTGGCGAAAGCTGTCGAAAATAACTTTTTGTTGATTTGGGCTAATGCCTATACCCGTGTCTTCGATACTTATTTCAACTAGCAGTTGTTTACTGGTTTTCTCTTTGCAAGCAATACCCAGCGTAACCTGACCATTTTCAGTGAATTTAACAGCATTACTGCTTAAGTTAAGTAGTACTTGCCTAAGTCGAGTCTCATCCCCTAATAGCTGTATCTCGTTGAGTGTTGTCTCTATATTCAGCTTTAAACCAATACCTTTGCTATTGGCCTCATAGCGGAGGGCGTTAACAGTTTTTTCCAGAAGCTCATCAATATTAAAGAAGTCATTGATGATTTCGAGTTCTCCTTTTTCTATTTTAGAAAAATCGAGAATGTCATTTACAATCCCAAGCAGTAATTCGCTGGAATCGCGAGCTACTGCCACATAGTGACTTTGTTCTTGGTTAAGTGACGTCTCTTCCAGCAGTTGCAACATACCCAGAGCGCCATTCATTGGTGTGCGGAGTTCGTGGGTCATCGTTGCCAAAAATAAGCTTTTTGCCCGGTTGGCTTCTTCGGCCTCTGCTTTGGCCAGTTCTAACTGGCTAACATGGGTTTTGATAGCCAGCTGCTGTTCATCGAGGCTGGCTGACATATTATTGATGTGTTTCTGTAGTTCACCGAGTTCACCCGATTGAACATTATTAATACGCACTCCAGTGCGACCGTTTGCTATGTCTCGGGTTGCGGCATTGATATCATCAAGAGGACTGGCGAGACGTCGACTAATTCGCCATGCCAAACCAATACTGATTATGATTACCAGTATGGCAATTGAACTGGAAACAAGAAAAATTTGCTGCTGAAGGCGTCTTAGCTCCAAATTAGATTGTTCTACGGCTACCGACCCCAGTAATTTGGACTCGCCGTTATTTAATGTTTCGCCTGTTATGGCGTCTTCCATCAACACACTACGTTGAAAAATATTGGCAAACACCATCTCACTTTTTTCGTCGAAGCGCTTTTTATTCACTACCCGCCATTGCTGGTTACTATCTACTTGGCTAACCGTAATGGAGATAATGTCTTCGGATAAAACGGACGGTAGAAGATCTTTTATTTGTTGTTGATCACCGCTAATAAGAGCCAGCTCAGCAAGAGCTGCAATATTCTCTGCTACTCGTCGGCCTATCTCCCGCTGACTTTGTTCAGCATCGTTGAGTCGAGCAGCCAGGCTATAGCTGAAAAGTGAAATAAACATTAACAGCATTGGTATCAGTCCAACCAACAGAATTTGTTGAAAGAGGCTGTGTTTTCGCAAGCTGTTTAGTAGTGGCATTGTCTACTGTTCCAACATTCGAGTTAGCAACGTTGCTTCACTAGGTAAAACAAGGCCTAGTGATCGTGCCACAGAATAATTCAGTTTGACCTCAAACTGGCTGGGAGGCCTGGGAGGAGGAATTTCTCCAGAGCGAATAAAATGATTGATCATGAGTATCACTTCATTGGTGTAATGATGTGTTTGAGATATCACCGATGCCAGTGCGCCAGCATCAACAAAACCCTGGCTAGGTCCGATCAGAGGAGTTTGGTGTCGATAGCTACTTAATAAAATCGCCCGGATACTTTGGGGGTTATATAAGTCTTGTTCTGGAGTCGCTAACAATACTTGGTTTTTTTGAATAATTTGATTAATTTTTCGAGTGCTGTCAGCACTCGCTATTTGCCTGGCATCTAAGTGAATTTCGTCTTGATTATTTATATTTTCTAGTAAGTGTTCATAGTAATAGGCATTTTTGTAGGCCATACCGATCTGAATACTTTGTCCGGAAAACAAAGTTTTTATTAATACCAGTTGCCGGGAAAGGGGTTGGTCAGAATATACGGCGGTGGTTTTATCCTGTGGAGTTGTTGTACTGAGAAAGTTGGCAGAATTAACGTATAAGGCAAATTTAGCATCGTATGAATTACTTTGGGTGAGAGGCAATAAAGCATCGGAAACCACCAGTAGTATATTGCCTCGCTCTTCGGGTTTGGGAAGATTTCCTATATAGGTTCTGATATTTAAATGACTATCTTTTGCTATCTTTGTGGCAATAGCCTGCAATACCTGATTTTTAACAGGTAAAATTAAATCCACAGCAGCGCTACTCTCCTGTCCTTGAAGAGTAGTGCTAAAAAATATCTGCGACACAAAAAATACGAGTGCCGTTATTATCGATCGGTAAATTTTCAAGAGACTAATCCTTAGTCCTCGTGCTTTTAAAATTTAACAATGCGTTAAAACTGGACACTAAGACTGAGCCACTGTCTTAGCTTATTATCATAAATATTGTTTGCCAATAATTCTGTATCGTTGTCATGCCGATACTGCGCTGTATAAGCTACTTCTATACGGCTGTGGCCAAGACGAAATCGTTTAGCTAACCGGATATCGCTACGCGAAAATTTGTTTAAATCAGTACCAATTGGTCGCGCGTAATACTGACTTATTGATAGTTGTAAGCTCGGTGTAAAGGAATAGGATAGCAAAGTACTACCAGCGGATGTTGGGGTGAAACTGAGTTCTTGGTATACATCACTTTGGGCGTCGATGTAGGCGTAACTAAAATGGAATAACCATTTGTGATTGGGTCGGAAATCGACCTCTGTTTCTATCCCTCTTTGAGAAAGCTCATTCTCATTAGTGGGATCGAAGGAAAAAAGAGCGATCGATTTAGAGATTAGTCGATCAAGCTTATCGTCAAATAATTTTACATCCCATTGCAAATTGTAATGGCGAAAATTTCCGTAGTAACCAATCTCTTTTGATTTTATTCTTTCGGGTTTTAAGTCTGGATTACCTTCAGCGGTAAAATAAAATTTTGCAGTTGTGTTGTTATTTGTAGAGGGCCGAATATTTCGGCCAGTGTATTGCCATTTTGCAGAGGTTTCTAAAAGATCAGGTGTGCGTATTGCTTCCGAGTAAATTGCCCGAAAACTGTGATCGGGTGAAATATGGTAATGAAGTGTGATACGAGGTGAGAAATTTTTCCCATTATTTTCTTCATATTCATAAGAACCTCCGCCATTAAGCGTTATTTTTTCTGTTATTTTTAACTCACCATTAAAAAAAAGTTGGTAACTATGATTATCAATAGTTCCGTCGTAGTACGTTTCTGAACTTACCCGAGATTGTTTTAAATGGAATCCTGCAATTGTTTGAAATTTCTCGCTCCATATATAGCTATCTTGGAAGTCTATGTCTTTTCGATTGATGGCAATATCTTCATCTGCATCGGCAAAAACAAGCGGGTTTGGGTTATCGTTGAGATTAAATCCTGCAGGTGGGATAGCAACAAGTAATTTTGTTTCTTGATCTTGACTGGAAAAATCAACACGTAAACTTTGGGTATGGAACGGAGAAAAATCCCAATCCAATTTTCCAGAAAAATAATAATCTACATTGTCTGATCTCGGTATAATTGTATCTATATCGGAAGGGTCATCATTGGTCCAACCTTTCTTATAACCAAATCCAAAACTGCCATTTATGGATTCTGAAAGCTGTTTTTCATAACGGCTATTAATCAGTTTTACACTTTTTGAATCTATTCGTTCGCCGCCATCTTTATTGCTATCAAAACCATTATCTTTACGGCTGTTTACAGTTATTTTATAAAAGCCATCTGCATACTCTCCAGCGTGACTAATGCGATAATCTTCACTATCTTCTGTACCCCGTCGAGCGCTCATTATTAGTTTTTCGCTATCGGCGGGATGTCGGGTAATTATATTAATGACGCCGAGAAAGGCATTGGCGCCGTAACTTGCAGTGGCGGGGCCGCGTACAACTTCGATACGTTGAATGTCTTCAATACTAATAGGGATATCAGTCCAGTCCACGGTGGCTAACCCGGCCTGATACACTGAGCGACCATCGATCAGCACCTGCATTCTTCTTGAATCCCGATAATTGCTCCCGTGGTAACTTACTACGTAATTGTAACCGTCTCTGGCACCTACGGAGGTGCCGGGGATTAATCTGAATAATTCGGGGATTTCTCGCAGGCCGGAGGCAATTATCATGTCTCTGTCGATAACCGATACACTGGCAGGCACTTCGGTTCTATTTTGTTTCAATCTTGCTGGTGTTAGTACGACTGGCAGGTTTTCGTCGCCGAGTAAACTGGCAGACGTATTATTAGTGGTAAGACCAATAGCAAAAAGCAGCACTAAACTGCCTGGAAGACGCGGGCAATGCATCCTCTCTCCTTTCATTTTTATAAAGTGATATTTAGCAGTTTATCCTTTGTTGCTGGAATACGGCTAGGCCTGTCACTTATATTTAGTGGCGATAGTGAGTCGTTGTTATTTTTATAGGGGGAGTCGCGTTATTTACCGATGCAGAAACTGGAAAATATTCGGCCGAGAAGGTCGTCGGCGCTGAATTCACCGGTAATTTCTGATAAGGCGTTTTGAGCGAGGCGAAGTTCTTCGGCCAGCAACTCACCAGCTTGATAATATTTGAGTTGTTCATCACTGGCTTGTAGATGTTGGCGGGCTTGCTCTAGCGCATCGAGATGGCGGCGACGGGCAATAAAATTAGAATCGCTTTCTTCAAAACCCATGCAATTCTTAAGGTGTTGACGAAGAGCATCGATGCCCTCGCCTTGTTTGGCAGCAATTTTCAAGGATGGGATGCCGTCAATTTCTGCTGTGATGTCATAGCCCAAGTCACATTTATTAAATAATACGGTGAGCCTGCCATCTTGCGCAGCGTTATGAAACTCTTTAGGGATAGCGCGATGATCTTGCGTGGTGGTGATATCGACAACAAGCAAGATTCGGTCAGCTTTATCTATTTCTGACCAGGCGCGCCGAATTCCTTCTTGTTCTACAGGATCTGCACTGTCTCGCAGACCGGCGGTATCGATGATATGTAAGGGCATACCATCGATAAGAATATTCTCTCTGAGAACATCTCTTGTGGTACCGGCTATGTCGGTAACAATGGCAGATTCTCGTCCAGCCAAAGCATTAAGTAAACTGGATTTCCCAGCATTGGGTTGGCCGGCAATGACAACGGTCATTCCCTCTCGCAGTAAACTGCCTTGCTTTGCTGATTTAAAAACAGCTTCTAGTTCTTGGCGAATAACAGAAAGATCAGTGGCGACTTTACCGTCACTAAGAAAATCGATTTCTTCTTCGGGGAAATCAATTGCAGCTTCTACATAAATACGCAGTACGGTGATGGCTTCTACCAAGGCGTAGATATGCCGACTGAATTCCCCTTCTAAGGATCGCATAGCCTGCTTGGCGGCTTGTTCAGAGGCGCTGTCGATAAGATCGGCAATCGCCTCAGCTTGGGCTAAATCTATTTTGTCGTTTAGAAAGGCTCGCTCTGAGAATTCACCTGGCCTTGCCATTCGGGCACCTGAGCGCAGTACTTCTCTAAGGAGTAGATCCATAATTACGGGGCCGCCGTGGCCTTGAAGTTCTAGTACATCTTCTCCAGTAAATGAGTTGGGGCCAGGAAAATACAGAGTAATTCCGCGATCTATTAGCTCAGACGGTTTGTTTTCTAGCTGTCGGTAGAAACTAGCAAAGTGTGCATAACGGGGTTTGAGCGAAGGGAGGTTGAGCAGTTTATCGGCGATATCAATACAAGCTGGGCCAGAAATACGCACGATACCGACACCGCCCTTTCCTGGGGCTGTTGCAATTGCAGCAATGGTGTCAGATATCGTGCCAGCCATAATGGCTTTACCAGTCCTTTACGTTTTCGCCAGCTCTTTTTTCTCAATACCTTTGGTAATGATGTATTGCTGAATAATTGAAAGGGTATTGTTTACAACCCAGTACAACACCAGCCCTGCGGGGAAAAACAGGAAGAAGAAGGTGAATATCAATGGCAGCCACTGCATTACTTTGGCTTGCATTGGATCTGGTGGTGGCGGATTGAGCTTTTGCTGAATAAACATGGAAATCCCCATCACTACTGGCAGGATGAAATAGGGATCCATAGCAGATAAGTCATTAATCCACAGCATAAACGGGGCATGACGAAGCTCTATACTTTCCATCAATACCCAGTACAGAGAGATAAATACTGGCATCTGCACAATCATAGGTAAGCAGCCGCCAAGTGGGTTTATCTTCTCTTTTTTGTATAGCTCCATCATCGCTTGGGATTGCTTTTGACGGTCGTCAGCGTAGCGCTCTTTAATATCCACAAGCTTGGGCTGTACTTTGCGCATATTGGCCATAGAGGTAAAGGCCTTAGCATTCAACTGGAAGAATGCGGCTTTAATTAATACCGTAACGGCAATAATTGACCAGCCCCAATTACCTAGAAAGCCATGAATTTTGGTGAGTAACCAAAACAACGGTTGGGCTATCCACCACAGCCAGCCGTAATCGACTGTTAAATCTAAACCGGGTGCAATGCCTTCAAGGCGGTATTGGTCTTTAGGACCTGTATATAAAGACGCGCCTATTTTACCTTGCTGGCCAGCGGGGACAGATACTTCGGCACCGGTCATGCGGGCGATATTCATACCCTGTTTAGTAACCACAGTGTTGAGCTGATTGGTTTGGTCCTGGGGTGGCACCCAAGCGCTCAGAAAATAATGTTGGCTTATACCAATCCAGCCACCGTCAACACTTTCTTTTAGTGGCTTGTCCTTCATTTTAGGAAAAGCCAATTTGCTGTAGAGGTCCTCGTTATTGGCATAGGCGACGCCCATAAAGGGCTTCATAGAGAATAGCCCGCCTTTATCATCAACACTGGGGTCGACGCTGTTGTCTCTTTTTAATTGACCAAAAAACTTGGCTTGGAAGTCAGTGCTGCTGCCGTTATCGATCAGGTACTCAACGTTAATAAGGTATTTTCCACGCTCAAAGATAAAGCGTTTTACCAATCTCACTTCCTGGTTGTATTGATAATGGAGATCAACGTTTAGTGTATCTTGGCCGTCTTGAAGTGAAAAACGAGTGGCGCTGGTTGAGAATGTGGGTCGACCATTTGCGGTATCGGTGGCGTTTTTACCGATTAAGCCACTTTGTGCAACATACGTTCTTTCCGCGTTGTTACTCAATACGACAAAGGGGTCATTAGATTCGAGTTTTGCGGTGAAATTAGGTAAAGCGCTGTATACGACATCGCCACCCTGTAAGGCAATTTCTATATTCAACACGTCGGTGGTGATTTTGATGCGGTCAGCATCAGTGACCACAGGGCCGTTTTCTTCTGGGACCTCGGTTGATTCACTGGCAACGGGTATATCTATAGAAGAAGGTGAGTCATTTGTGCCAGTGGAGTCGCTTTCGCTCGGGCTTTGCTTTTTGAGCGCTGCACTTTGTGTGGTTGAGTCAGGCAATTCAAAGTTGCGCCACTCTACCAGCAGCATGAATGACAGGGCGGCAATAGCGGCGATCAATAGATAGCGCTGAAAATCAATCATTGTGTGAGGGCCTAGAAAGTTGGAATTGTGGTTTTTTGCATTGGCAGGGCGGAACGGGGTCGTAACCGCCGTCATTTAAGGGGTGACAACGAGCTATGCGGCAAATACTCAGCCAGCTGCCACGGAGCGCACCGTATTCCTGGAGCGCTTCAACAGTATAGTGGGAACAACTGGGATAGAACCGACAGCGCCCAGCCATTACGGGGCTAAGAAGTAATTGATAGGCTTTAACCAGCAAAATTAGCAGCCGCCTCATGGAGCTTTAGACCTCTTTTTTGTCGCGTCTAACCTGCTTTTCTGCGCGTCGTTGTAGTTGCGACCAAAGTTGGTTACAGATGTCGTGAAGCTGATGGTTATCCATTTTATCTAAGCCACGTCTTGCTAGCACGATTACATCCAGACCGCTTAATTGGTTTTGCTGCAAACGAAAAGTTTCCCGCACAATACGCTTTATTCGATTACGCTGCACCGCTAAACGCACATTTTTCTTGGCGATAACCAATCCCAGACGAGGATGGTTGTTCTGGCTGGGTAGTGCAAGGAAGAGAATTTCGGGTGAAGAAACCTTCAGGCGAGACTGATCAAACACCGATTGATAATCGCTGGATTGAAGAAGACGCAGTGTTTTACCAAATTGAAAACTCACTGCGCCGCCAGCGGAATCCCTATCGGTTTCTGGCTTATGCAGAAAGGCTAGCGCGGCCTTTTGCACGACGGCGGTTAATCAGTTTGCGGCCGTTTTTTGTTGCCATGCGCGCACGAAAACCGTGGGTACGGGCGCGTTTCAGGTTGCTTGGTTGAAATGTTCTTTTCATGACTTAATCCGTCTATCTGTCTTTTGCACCCTAGTTTGGCGCATGGCCCAACACCGGTATGGCGCTGGACACAGTAAAATTGGATCGCGAATTTTAGTTGAGTAGCGCGTGAATAGCAACGGCTAAGCCCTTCCCTATTAAAAGAAAAGCTAAGGCTTAGCAGCTCTTAGTGTTATTTGTACTTTTAAACAAATTACGCACTAGATATCCACAGCTATCAAGCATAGTTATACACAGTGTGTGTTGTTTTGATTTTAGCGCTTGAAAGTTTTAAAAAAACCTGTATCGTTATGAATATAAAGAAGTTTTTATTTTTAAGCCAATAATAATATCTGTTAATTAATTGTGGATAAGTATTGGTTTCGAAGGTAGAATTCAGTCTTAATTACGTCTTTTTGGCTTAAATCGAATCCACGTTCCAAGCATTAAAATCAATAACAGCTCCCGCTATATATTTAGTGCCGGAGGCTGCATTACACCCCTGTTCATATGGAGAAAGCAGTGTCAGAAGCTACTTGGCAAAAGTGCGTGGCGCATTTGCGTGATGAGTTGCCCAGTCAACAGTTTAATACTTGGATCAAGCCGTTACGCTTTGATGCTCAAGAAGGGCGTATTGATTTAATTGCGCCTAATCGTTTTGTGCGCGATTGGGTGAGTGACCGTTTTCTCGAAAGAATTTTGGAGTTGGTGGCTGAATTGGCGCCGGCGGATAGTCGCCCAGAAGTTGCCTTGGGTGTTGGTCAGCGCAATTTGCAAACTGGAGCGGCAACGGTGGGCTCTATGCGGGTAGCCAGCACCAGCAGCTCTCCGCTTGAACCATCTGGAGTGTTGTCCTCTTCTTCTATAAATAATAAATTTTCTATTGGTTCTTCATCGTTACCTCAATCTGAAGATGATTCTCGGCAAGACTTTGTCTCTGACGCTGCTGCTAGCCCTGCAGCAGCTCAAGAGTCGCCAGAATTACCGGGAATGCAGCTGCGGGGAAATGGAAGCGGAGGACGGCGTTCGGTCGAAGTTGAAGGCCGCATTCGACATCAAAGCTCTTTAATGGAGGCTTATACCTTTGAAACCTTTGTCGAAGGTAAGTCTAACCAGTTAGCACGAGCTGCGGCTAGCCAGATTGCAGAAAACCCTGGTAAGGCCTATAACCCGCTCTTTTTGTATGGGGGGGTAGGTCTGGGTAAGACTCACTTGATGCACGCTGTCGGTAATGCTTTGTTGGCTCAAAACCCAAACGCTAAAGTGGTGTACTTGCATTCTGAGCGCTTTGTTGCCGATATGGTTAAGGCTTTGCAGCTCAACGCGATCAATGAGTTCAAGCGCTATTATCGCTCGGTAGATGCTTTGCTTATTGATGATATTCAGTTTTTCTCAGGTAAAGAGCGTTCCCAAGAAGAATTTTTCCATACCTTTAATGCGCTGCTAGAAGGCGGCCAGCAAATGATTTTGACTTGTGATCGTTATCCCAAAGAAATTAAGGGCTTAGAAGAACGACTAAAGTCTCGGTTTGGTTGGGGCTTAACCGTCGCCGTTGAGCCGCCAGAACTTGAAACCCGGGTGGCTATTTTGCTTAAAAAGGCAGAACAAGAAAAAATCACCCTGCCCTCAGATGCGGCTTTTTTTATTGCCCAGCGGGTGCGCTCTAACGTAAGAGAGTTGGAAGGTGTGCTGAAGCGAGTGATTGCCAGCTCCCGATTTATGGCAAAGCCCATAGATGTTCCGTTGATAAAAGATTCCTTGAAAGATTTGCTTGCGCTACAAGATAAGCTGGTGAGTTTAGAGAATATTCAGCGCACGGCTGCAGAATATTACAAAATTAAGATTTCTGATTTAATGTCGAAACGCAGAAGTCGCTCTGTCGCGCGCCCACGGCAGGTAGCGATGGCGCTGTCAAAAGAGCTGACTAACCACAGTCTGCCTGAAATTGGCGAGAGTTTTGGTGGCAGAGACCATACTACAGTGCTGCATGCCTGCAAAAAAATTAAAGAGTTACGCGAATCTGATGGTGATATTCGAGAAGATTATCAAAATTTGATAAGACTGCTGACAACTTGATGCCTGTCGTCCAAGAATATAATAAAGTGTCGTTATAGCTTCAAGCATTGCGACAGCACACGGCTACCATGTGGGGTGTTGCGGTGTGAGTTGAAAACTCCAATAGACTTTTAGTCATTACTCTTTACCTAGACGGACTCGATATAAGGAACGCTGGAGACATGAAATTTTCTATTCCTAGGGATGCGCTTATTAAGCCATTAAATTTGGTTGCGGGCGTGGTTGAGCGTAGACAAACCCTGCCGGTACTCGCAAATGTTCAAATTGTTACCGATGGCAATGAGCTGTCTCTTACTGGAACAGATTTGGAAGTCGAGCTGATTGGCCGGGTGTCGCTAGAACCGTCATCGGGCGCCGTCCCTGGTGAGATTACGGTACCTGCTAAGAAGTTGGTGGATATTTGTAAGGCACTACCAGAAGGTGCTCAGGTAGATATACAGCTAGATGAGCAAAAGCTGATTATTAAATCCGGCCGTAGCCGGTTTCAATTGTCGACGCTTTCTGCGAGTGACTTCCCCAGTGTTGAGCAAGGTAAAGGTGGGCAGCGCTTTACTGTTAAGCAAGGTGATTTAAAGCGGCTGATTGAAAAAACTAATTTTGCTATGGCCCAGCAGGATGTTCGTTATTATCTCAATGGTATGTTGTTTGAGGTAGAGAGTGGGCATTTACGCGTGGTAGCAACGGATGGTCATCGCCTTGCCATGGCTACCCTGCCCTGCGATATCAACGTCGATCAACCCTCTCAAGTTATTCTGCCTAGAAAGGGTGTCATTGAGTTGTCTCGCCTTTTGATGAATGAAGATCAAGATGCAGAGGTTATTGTTAGTAACAATCATATCCGGGTGGTTACTCAAGATTTCACGTTTACCTCAAAGCTCATTGATGGAAAATTCCCGGATTATGAGCGAGTTTTACCCCGTGGTAGTACTAAGCTGGTGTTGGGTTCACGGTCTGAATTAAAACAAGCCTTTGCGCGCACCGCGATACTATCCAATGAAAAATACCGCGGAATTCGTATCGTCTTAAGCTCTGGTAATTTACAAATTATTGCGAATAACCCAGAGCAGGAAGAAGCTGAAGAGACGGTTGCTGTCGATTATCAAGGTGAGAGCTTGGAAATCGGTTTTAATGTAAGTTACTTGCTGGATGTTTTATCTGCTGTATCAGGAGATACGGTTAAGTTTTCTTTGTCAGATGCCAATAGTTCGGCTTTGATAGAAGAATCTGAGAGTGAAGATTGCCAGTACGTTGTAATGCCAATGCGGCTTTAATCCACCATCTCCTCGTTTTTCTTTTTTGGGCAGGCTACTTTGCGATCTTCTAAGTATTTAAGGTTTCGCTGCCCCCTCTCCTCCCCTCTTTTTTATTTCATTTCGGTGGTCATTGTCTTCCAACAATGCTGGGCTTCTTCTTGGGCGGTTTTATGAGGTTGCAGCAGCTTTGTATTCGTCATTTTCGTAATATTATTAAAGCAGATTTGACCGGGCTTGCTGATTTTAACTTTATTCATGGCTTAAATGGCAGTGGCAAAACTAGCGCGCTGGAAGCCCTGCACACATTATCGGTAAGTCACTCATTTCGTAGTCGTAAAATAAAATCGGTAATTACTGAAGACCAAGATGCTTTGCTTGTACGAGGGGCATTGTCACCTAATAATCAAGCTGTTGAAAATGGCGAAGACTGGTTGGCCGTGCAACGTTCTCGAAGCCGAGGAACGTTGGTTAAATATAGACAGGAGCGCTTAGCTTCTGTGGGTGATATGGCAGGGTTGCTCCCTGTTCAACTAATTAACCCTGATAGCTTTGCCCTAATCGAGGGCTCCCCTTCCGTGCGACGACAGTTTTTAGACTGGTCGGTGTTCCACGTGAAACATCTAGACTTCTATATGTTTTGGCAACGTTATCGGAAAGCGCTACAACAGCGTAATTCTTTACTCAGACGTGGTAAAATAGACAAGGCTTTACTCGCAGCATGGGATAACGAAATTGCGGTGGTTGGCGAAAAAATAGCCCTTCAACGCCAACAACAATTCAATGACCTGGCTGTAAGGTTTGAATCAGTGTATTCCCGCTTGGGCGGTATTGAACCAAGCGAAAAAGACTACCCTGCTTTCAATATGCGCTTTAATGCTGGCTGGGATAATAGCCAAATTAGTTTGCTTGATAGTTTGGCTTCGTCTTTTGAGGGTGATCTTAGGCAGGGTTTTACCCGTCATGGCCCTCATCGCGCGGATATAGATTTTAGAGTGAATGGTCGCCCTGCGGCAGAATTATTGTCCAGGGGACAAATTAAAACCGTAGTGTGTGCTTTAAAGATTGCCCAGAGCCAGCTGCTAGAGGCTGCGGGTGTTACAGGTATTATGTTGATAGATGACTTACCTGCAGAATTGGATGCTAATCGCCGGGCAGCGCTTTTTGCGGAGTTAAGAAATATGCAGTCTCAGGTTTATGCGACCTCTATTGAATCGTCGGAGCTTGATTCGTCGTGGTGTGGAGGTAAAACCTTAAAAAGGTTCCACGTGGAACGTGGCAGTTTCTTTTAGGGTAGTTAGTACTCTTCTATCGTAAGTGGCTAGGAGAGGTAGGGCCAAAAAGGCTTTTTGCAGTATAGGCGAGAGAGTGAAGCTTGGGTTGAAGAAAATTTACCGAGCAAATTTGTGTTTTAGGTGGCGACTTTAGAGGTTATTACCGAGTATGGATGAGAACAAAAATTACGATTCTTCAAGTATCAAGGTGCTTAAAGGTCTGGACGCCGTCCGTAAGCGACCCGGAATGTATATCGGTGATACCGACGATGGTAGCGGCCTGCATCATATGGTGTTTGAAATCGTTGATAACTCTATTGACGAAGCCTTAGCAGGGCACTGTAGTAAAATAATGATCACTATCCATCCTGATGAGTCCGTATCTGTCGTTGATGACGGCCGTGGTGTCCCTACCGAGATGCATGAAGAAGGGGTTTCTGCAGCTGAAGTTATTATGACGGTACTTCATGCCGGTGGTAAATTTGACGACAATACCTACAAGGTTTCTGGTGGTTTACACGGCGTTGGTGTGTCGGTGGTAAATGCGCTTTCAGAAGAATTGCGGTTAACCATCCGTCGCGGTGGAAAAGTACATGAACAAGTTTATAAACACGGCGTACCACAGTCGCCTTTGAGTATTACGGGCGAGACTGAACGTACTGGCACAGAGGTTCGCTTTAAGCCCTCTGCAGAGACGTTTAGCAATATTGAATTCCACTTTGATTACCTGGCTAAGCGCATCAGGGAGCTCGCGTTTTTGAACTCGGGCGTCAATATTGAGTTGAAAGATGAGCGTAGCGGCGAGTCTGAAGTTTTTTGTTACGAAGGGGGGTTGAGCGCTTTTGTTGCCTACCTAAACCAAAATCGTAGTGCGGTAAATAAAGTTTTCCACTTTAGTACAGAAAGTGAAGATGGTGTGGGTGTTGAAGTTGCGCTGCAATGGAATGATGGCTTTCAGGAGAATATCTTCTGCTATACAAATAATATTCCTCAGCGCGATGGCGGTACGCATTTAGCGGGTTTTCGTGCGGGGCTAACCCGTAACTTAAACAATTATATTGAGCGTGAAGGCTTAGCCAAAAAAGCCAAGATCAGCACCACAGGTGATGATGCTCGTGAAGGTTTAATCGCCGTTATTTCGGTAAAAGTCCCCGATCCTAAATTTTCCTCACAAACAAAAGACAAGCTCGTATCCAGTGAAGTTAAAACCGTTGTAGAACAGGCAATGAGTGCCGAGTTTGGTGATTTTCTTATGGAAAATCCCAGCGAGGCCAAGCTTATTGTGCAAAAAATGCTGGATGCAGCCCGGGCTCGGGAAGCCGCCCGAAAAGCGAGAGAGATGACTCGCCGTAAAGGGGCGTTGGATATCGCCGGTTTGCCAGGAAAGCTAGCAGACTGCCAAGAGAAGGACCCTGCCCTCTCAGAAATTTACTTAGTGGAGGGTGATTCTGCAGGAGGCTCAGCCAAGCAAGGTCGCGATCGCCGTACTCAAGCTATTTTGCCGTTAAAAGGTAAAATTCTTAATGTTGAGAAAGCTCGCTTTGATAAGATGCTTTCCTCCGTTGAAGTTGGAACCATGGTGACCGCATTGGGCTGCGGTATTGGCAAAGATGAATTCAACCTTGATAAACTCCGTTATCACAGCATTATTATCATGACAGATGCTGATGTGGACGGCTCGCATATCCGTACCCTCCTCCTCACCTTCTTTTTCCGGCAAATGCCTGAGTTGATCGAAAATGGGCACGTTTTTATTGCCCAGCCACCCTTGTATAAAATTTCTCGGGGCAAGCAGCATCAATACCTAAAAGATGAACCTGCACTGGCCAATTATTTAACCCAATCTGCTCTAGATGGCGCTGCACTTTATGTGCATCCCGAAGCGGCACCAATTACCGGTACTGGGCTTGAGGTGTTAGTTAATAAATACCGTAAAGTCGAGTCGGTTATTAATCGCTTATCTCGAATTTATCCACCGGCAATTTTACGAGAAACGATTTATTTGCCGAGCCTAAAAGTAGAGTCACTTGCTGATAAATCAGCTGTGGATAGCTGGGCAACGGAGCTTGCTGAAGCTTCTGTAGAGTTAGAAGCAAAAGATCAGCGTTTTCGCTACGATGTCAGGGTAGTGGATAATCAAGAGCTGCATATTTTTGTTCCTGAAATTGAAGTTACTTCTCATGGAGTAAGCACCCACTATCAGTTTGGTCGTGATTTCTTCGGGTCTGGAGACTACCAAGCAATTGCAGATTTGGGTGAAAGCCTACAAGGTCTACTTGAAGAAGGCGCCTATATCCAGCGTGGTGAGCGCAAAGAAGAAATTGATACCTTTGATGAAGTTATGAGTTGGTTGATGCGTCAGGCAGAGCGTGGCTTTAACGTACAGCGTTATAAAGGGCTAGGTGAAATGAACCCAGACCAGCTATGGGAGACAACCATGGACCCCGATGCTCGGCGTATGTTGAGAGTCACTATTGAAGATGCAATCGCCGCAGACCAAATCTTTATCACCCTTATGGGGGATCAAGTTGAACCTCGACGGGCATTTATTGAGAGCAATGCACTTAAGGTCGCTAACTTAGATATTTAAGTTAGCCCTCCCCTTGAGCCAGACTATGTAATGGCCACAAAAAACCCCGCATTTGCGGGGTTTTTTGTGGGGAAAATATTTTCTGAAGGATACACCCTGCTATCTAAACCATTTCATCGCAGCGTTGTTCTATCCAGTTTGCTACTTCAACGATAAGCTCTTTGCTATTGCGCCCAACGGTTGGAATGGGTTCGCCAATGACTAAGGTGATGGTTCCGGGATAGATAAGTAAGCTTTTGGCTGGCCAGCAATAGCCAGCGTTGTGGGCAATAGGTAGTATCGGAACTTGACCGGCAACAGCGATATTGGCTCCACTGCGAGCATAATTCCCTCTGGTACCTACCGGGACGCGGGTACCTTCAGGAAAAAGCAATACATTGTAGTTTTCCTTTAAGCGAGCGACACCTTGCAGGGTAGCTTGTTTTAGCGCCTCTCGTGGGTTGCTGCGATCAATGCCGATAGCGTTCATCATTTTTAGCGCCCAACCAAAAAAAGGCACTTTAAATAACTCTCGTTTAACGACAGTCGCTACTGGGGATAAAAACCATTGAAGGTAGAAGGTTTCCCATTGGCTTTGGTGTTTAGAAAGTGCGACATAAGGTACTTGTTTGGGTAGTGTGCCAATAACTTTAATTTTGACGCCGCAGCAAATTCGTAGCCACCAAATAATCCAGTGATTACCAATAACAAAGTAACGGCTACGCACATGAAAGGGTAAATAAAAAGTGAAGACAACACCGGTGAGGCTGAAAAAAGTGGTTAATAGTGCGTAGCCTACGAAAAACAGCATCGACCGAGGATAAGCTAAAATTTTAGTGAGCGTGGTCATCCACATATTCCCAGTGCGTAAACAAAGCTATGGCCACCCTCTCCCACGCCCGGCGGTTAAGAGGTGGGAGGGATGACCGGTTTTAATTTTTGTTAACCAACCTCGAAATGTCAGCTGCTTGTAGAAATAAGGCTTGCAGCTGGCTTAATAAGGCCAGTCTATTATTCCTCACTTCAAGATTATCGGCATTCACCATGACCTGATCAAAGAACTGGTCAACGGGTTGTTGCAAACCAGCCAAGCCCTTTAAGGCTTCTTCATAGCGATGTTCAGCAAATAATGGCGACACACTTTGTGATTGCTTTGCTAGAGCGTCAGCCAGTGATTTTTCTGCGGGCTCTTGTAGCAATGCAGTATCCAGCGACAATGTTGAGGTTTCCGCTTTGGCAAGAATATTGGAGACGCGTTTGTTAGCCGCGGCCAAGGCCTCTGCTTCAGGAAGTTGGGCAAAACTTTGCACTGCATGTACCCGGGCATTTATGTCACTAGGTTGACTAAGTCCTTTGGCACTAACAGCTAAAAAGACTTCTCCACGAATGCCTTGGTCTTCATACCACGCTTTAAGACGCTCCAATATATAGTTAAGAATTTGCTCGCTTAACGCATTGCTGGCTTCAACCTTGGGATGTTGAGCGATGGCTTGCTCAACCAGTGGTCGTAAATCCAAAGCTAAATTCTTTTCGATAATTAACCGCAGTACAGCTAAAGAAGCACGGCGAAGTGCAAAGGGATCTTTGGAGCCACTCGGTAACTGGCCGATACCAAAGATACCGGTAATGGTATCTAGGCGATCTGCTAGTGCTAGCACCGTACCAACTTCAGACTCGGGAAGTGAATCGCTGGCGAAGCGCGGCATATATTGCTCGTTCATTGCGAGTGCAACAGACTCATCTTCACCGTCATTGCGGGCATAGTAATAGCCTGCAATACCTTGCATATCGTCAAACTCACCCACCATTTCGGTGACCAAATCACTCTTGCATAGCAGGCCTGCGCGAGTTGCTTTTTCTGCGTCAACGCCCAGCTCTAATGCTATTAGTTGAGCAAGTTTAGCTACTCGTTCTGTTTTTTCAAAAACAGTGCCGAGCTTATCTTGAAACACAATCTTGTGAAGTTTTTCTCTTTGTTTTAGTAAGCTTGTTTTGCAATCTGTTTCAAAGAAGAACGCCGCATCACTTAAACGAGGACGAATAACACGCTCATTACCGTCGATAACTTTTTGTGGATCGCTGCTTTCAATATTGGCAACAGTGATAAAATGCGGCATAAGTGAGCCGTTTTTATCTTCAACATGAAAGTACTTTTGATGTTCTTTCATAGATGATATTAATGCTTCGGCAGGGACTTTTAAGAAGCGCTCTTCAAAGCTGCCTGATAAAGCAACCGGCCATTCAACCAATGCAGTAACTTCGTTGAGAAGGTCATCAGCAATAACCGCATTACCGCCGAGCGCAACTCCGGCAGCAGAGACTTGATTGCGAATCATATCCTGGCGACGCTGGAAGTCAGCAATAACCTTCCCTTGCTGTTCCAGCAGGTTTTCGTAATCAGCGGCTTTACTTAAGGTGAGTTCACCTTGACTATGAAAGCGGTGACCGCGAGTGGTATTGCCGCTTTTGAGTCCGGGCACGGGCTCGCAGTTAAGGGTCTCTTCGCCAAACAAAACCAACAACCAGTGAACTGGGCGAACAAACTCTGCGCGAGAAGCACCCCATCGCATACGCTTAGGAATAGGCAGGCTCGCCAATGCTTGGCTGATCAGCTCCGACACAATATTTGCCGTGCTTGCCCCTTTGGCCAGGGAACGGTAGCAAAGCTTGTCTTGTTTTCCATCGTTAGCCACACAGTCTTTTAAAGACTCGACAGCAATGCCATTTTTGCTGGCAAAGGCTTGGGCTGCACGGGTGGCCTCTCCGTTATCATCAAAAGCAACTTTGACAGGCGGCCCCCATATTTCTAGCGATTTATCGGGAGCATTTTCGGCTAAGCTTGAAATCAACAGAGCAAGACGCCGAGGTGATGCAAAGATTTTAATACCGTCATGCTCAAGCGCTAATTCGGCAAGCTGCTGGCTGACTGAATCGCGGAAGGCTTCAGACAGGTTTTTGAGTGCTTTGGGTGGCAGCTCTTCAGTGCCAACTTCAATTAATAAATCACGATGGCTCATACCTTGTCCTCCAAGCTGGCAAGAACTTCCTTGCGAAGGGATTCCTCTGCCATAGGGAAGCCCAGCGCGGCTCGGGAATCAAAATAAGCTTGGGCAACGGCTCTTGCCAGCCCACGCACCCGCAGAATAAACCGCTGCCGTTCGGTAACCGAGATAGCGTGTCTGGCGTCGAGAAGGTTAAACGCATGAGAGGCCTTCATCACCATTTCGTAAGCAGGTAAAGGTAGGTTTTTTGTAATTAGGCGCTGGCTTTCCGTTTCATAGTGGTCAAATTGTTTAAACAACTGCTCAACATCGGCTTCTTCAAAATTGTAGCGGGACATTTCCACTTCGTTTTGATGAAACACATCGCCATAGCTGACGGGGCCAGACGGGCCGTGTGTCCACACTAAGTCATAGATGCTATCCACGCCTTGCAGGTACATAGCAATGCGCTCCAGGCCATAAGTGATTTCGCCGCTAACGGGGTAACACTCCAAGCCACCTACTTGCTGAAAATACGTAAACTGGGTGACTTCCATGCCGTTCAGCCATACCTCCCAGCCCAATCCCCAGGCGCCCAAGGTTGGGGACTCCCAGTTGTCTTCAACAAAGCGAATATCGTGCACGGTGGGATCAATACCCAGCATGCGCAAGGAGTCCAGATAAAGCTCCTGAATATTCAGAGGCGATGGTTTCATGATGACCTGAAATTGATAGTAGTGCTGAAGGCGATTGGGGTTTTCGCCATAGCGGCCATCAGTCGGTCGGCGGCAGGGCTGTACATAGGCGGTATTCCAGCCCTCAGGGCCGATCGCCCGCAAAAAGGTGGCTGGATGGAAAGTGCCGGCACCGACTTCCATATCCAATGGCTGCAAAATGACACACCCCTGTTCTGCCCAATATTGTTGCAGTGCCAGGATGAGTCCTTGAAATGTGCCAAGGTCTGCCTTGCTCACAGTGTTTCCCCGCTGTTCAAACAAAGAGACGAATTATACAGAGTTGGGCCCGGCAGCGGTAAACATGGGCGGAATTTCCTTTTCTGCGCTTAAATTGCATTGCCGCTGGTGCCTACTCGGGGGTAATTGTTACTATCAGTTAGCATTTTTAAGGGCGGTATTCTGATGGGAAAAATTATCGGCGCGGTTCTCGGTTTTATGATGGGCGGGCCATTGATGGCGCTGCTGGGCTTGGCAGTGGGACATTTCTTTGATCGCGGCTTGGGTAAAGCCATGCGCTTTAATTACGGTGCCGAGCGGGAACACATAGAAAAAGTGTTTTTTGACACCGTGTTTCGGGTGATGGGTCACTTGGCCAAAGCAGACGGGCGAGTGAGCGAATCGGAAATTGCTCAAGCCGAAGCCATCATGACTCAGCTTGGCTTGAGTGGCCAACGTCGTCAGGACGCGATTAGCCGTTTTAAAGAAGGGAGTGGCAGTGACTTTTTGCTGGAGCCACAGATTGCCGAATTTGTGCGTGTGGTTGGACGGCAAAACTTGTTGCGCCGCTTATTGCTGGAAGCGCTACTGGCCATGGCGTTAGCTGATGGTCATTTTGATGCGGCTGAAAAAGACGTTTTACAAAAAGTTGCCCAGTATTTAGGGGTTTCTGCGGCAGACTTTGAACGGCTTTTGCAAATGGCCAGTGCCCAGCAGCGTTTTCATCAAGGCGGTGGTCAACAACAGGGCTGGGGAAGCAGCCCCCGGCCGAACGAGCTTGATGAGGCATATCAAGCTTTGGGCGTTAGCAAAAGCGCGACTGATGCAGAATTAAAACGCGCATATCGAAAATTAATGAGCGAGCATCACCCCGACAAGCTGATTGCTAAGGGGGTACCGGATGAGATGGTTAAGCTGGCTACGGAAAAATCCCAAGAAATTCAGGGCGCCTACGAGCTGATAAAGAAGAGTCGCGGAAAATAACAGCCTGCTCAAATGTATTGGGCGGCTTGAATCTCCTGATAGCGTTTGGCCCAGGTTGTAAAGTGGTCTGCGGGAATAGCGGGAGAGTACAAAAACCCTTGGGCTTTATCGCATTGGCGTTCTTTTAATATTCGTCGCTGTTGCAGGTTTTCTACCCCTTCGGCGACCACTTCCATCTTAAAACTATGGGCCATGGCAATAACAGCATTGGCCAAGGTGACGCTGTCCTGGCTGGCCTCTATCCCATGAATAAAGCTTTTGTCGATTTTTAATGTATCAAAAGGGTAGCGTTTAAGGTAGCTGAGTGAAGCATAGCCCGTACCAAAATCGTCTATGGATAAGCGTACGCCCAAGGCTTTCAGGCGTTGAAAGCATTCCCTGACATAGGGCGCATCATTAATTAATAGGCCTTCGGTAATTTCCAGTTCCAGCATGGCGGGATCCATTCCCGTACGCTTTATGGTCTCTTCGACGCTATTTACAATATGGCCATCTTTAAATTGTCGTGATGAAATATTCACGGCCACCCGGATGGGTGGCAAGCCAGACTGCCGCCATTGCACAGCTTGTTGGCAGGCGTTCTGCAGGACCCAATCACCAATGGGAATAATTAAGCCGCTGTCTTCGGCTATGTGGATAAAGTCGTCGGGACCGGGGTTTAGTAATTTATCGTTGTGCCATCGCAACAATACTTCTACCCCAACCAATTGGTTATTTTTCAGGTCAATCACAGGTTGGTAGTGAAGACTGAGCTCTTCCCGCTCTATAGCATGCCGCAGATGGTTTTCGGTCAACATGCGTTGCTCGACACGGAAACTCATGGTCTCGTCAAACACGCAGTAGCGATTGCCCCCCTCTTCTTTAGCCGCAAACATGGCGGCTTCAGCGCTGCGAAGCAAGGATGCGGCGTCGCTGCCGTCGCTGGGAAACTGGGTTAAGCCGATACTGGCGGTGAGGTTGATCTCGTTATTATCAATGTAAAAAGGCCGTTTAATATCGTCAAGAATGACATCGGATATGGCCATGGCCTCGCCAAGAGAGCTTCCTTCAGATAATAACAGCAGAAACTCATCCGCGCCGACGTGGGCAAGGATTTGCTCGTCGCCAATGCAGGCACGGAGCCGTTCGGCTATAGCATTGAGCAATTTATCGACAACAATATGACCCAGCGAGTCATTGAGGTAGCGAATACGATCTATATCGATATGCGCCAGGCTAAAAACATCGCTACTATTGTGACAGCTGGCAGCGCAATTGTTGAGTTTTTTGATAGCCAGATGGCGGTTAGGCAAGCCGGTTAATACACTGTAATGCTCTTGAATAAACAGCCTATCTGCAATGGATTTGTGTTCAGAAATATCTTCGCAGTTGACCAGTAATTGTTCCCAGTGGTCGGCGGTATCTAGCAACGGTGTCACCGTAACCAACATATGTTTATCGTGGTCAGAGACGGGAAAGCGCAGTTCACCCTTCCATGATTTGCCTTGGTCTATACTTTTTTGTATTCGAGATTGGATCTTTTCGGGGATGTTTTTTCCCAACTCAAGAACGTTAAAATTATTGTAAAGCGTTTTGATATCAAGCTGTATCATCTCTGCAAAGCAGCAATTACAGTAAGTAATTTTAAATTGGCGGTTTACCAGCATTATTGCAGTTGAGCCCTGTTCTAATAATTGCTCTAGATAGCGACTGTGTTTTCTGGCTGATTGTAGCTGGCGGCTTTGTCGCTGCAGATAAATAGCGACACCGATTAGACTTAAAAACAAGCTTACAACCACGCCGGCAAGAGCTTGCTGTTCAGACGATAGGGTTTTTAGAGGTAAGAGGTAGGCGGCGCCAGCTAAGGCGATACCCGTACTTACTGTTAGGGCAAAGACAAGAAAACCCATCGACAACCTGTTAAATGATGTTGCTGTTACTATTACCAAGCATAGCCTAGCTTGAGTAGCAGTGGTACCAAAAGGATAGTGGTGCTTTTAATTGTTATTCAGGGCCAGGCTCAGCAACGCAGCTTTTGGGCCACCATGAGGGCGAGATCCGCGCCGCTATGGTCGAGCTTCGTTTCCTCGCTTCGTTCCTCATAATAACATAATTGTAAGCTTTGAATTTGCGAGGGTAGCTCGCCTTTTTGAAGGATGAAAGCGGGGTTGCTAGGTCCGTTATTTTTGCCCTCAGCGGCCAGAAACGTTTGATAAAACAACATACCGCCGGGCTTTAAGGCCAAGGCCAGCGCCGGTAATAGTGGGCGGCTCAAAAAATAACTCACGACAATAACATCAAAGCTGTGTTGGCTTAAATCAATATTGTCGAGGTTGGCAACACGGCTTGTTATGGGTAGCTGATGTTGTTGGGCATATTGATCCAGACGCTGCAACGCCATATCGGAAATATCCCAAGTCTCGCAATGCCAGCCCCGTTCAGCTAGAAATACCGCATTGCCGCCAAGGCCACAGGCTAAATCCAGTGCGGTCCCCGGTGATGCAGGTAAACGTGCGGCCTGCTCTTGCAGCACCGCGCATGGGGGTTTTGGCAGAGGCGTATCGCGGTGACGGTGGTTCCATTTTTTGCGCAGCTCATTCATGCGCTTAGCGGCGCCAAAATGAAGGTAGAAATAGCACCAGTAAAGTGAATATCTCTAGCCGTCCCAGCAGCATGGCGTAGCAAAGAATCCACTTGCCCGTGTCGCTGACACTGCGATAGCTTTGGGCAACATCGCCCAAGCCGGGCCCTAAATTATTGATTGAAGCGGCTGTAGCAGAGAATGCGGTAATGGCGTCTAACCCGAAGGCCATCATGGCCAAGGTGATGAGCATAAAAGAGATGATATAGATTGCCACAAAGCTCCATACCGCACTAACAACCTTGGCCTCTACTCGGTGGCGCCCGACTTTAAGAGGAATAACGGCATTGGGGTGTAATAATTGCCGCATTTCTCGCAGACCTTGTTTGGCCACCAGCATAACGCGAATGACTTTTATCCCGCCTCCAGTGGAGCCTGAGCAGCCGCCAACAAAGGACAGCATAATCAGCGCCATGGGTAAAAAGCTGGGCCAAATCGAGAAGTCTTCGGCACCAAATCCCGCGGTTGTAGCGACGGATACCGTGTGAAAGATGCCGTGGATAAAGCTGTCTTTAAGGCTGAATGTCTCGCTGTGATATAGCTCTAGACTAATGGCCATCGTGGCAATAGCTAGCAGCGAGAGATAAAACTTGCTCTCTGAATCTTGTAGATAATAGCGCCACCGGAAGCCTCGACAGGCGTGAAAGTGGGTGGCGAAACTCATACCGGAAATAACCATAAATCCGCTACAAATCATTAAAATCAACGAGCTGTCAAAATAGCCCATGCTGGCGTCATGGGTAGAAAAGCCGCCAATGGCGATGGTAGAAAACGCATGGCAGATGGCGTCGAATGCACTCATGCCAGCTAGCCAATAGCTGAGTGAGCAAATGATGGTAAGACCCAAATACATCAGAAATAAAAGTTTTGCGGTGCCAGCGATACGCGGGGTGAGTTTAGTGTCTTTTACCGGTCCGGGGATTTCAGCTCGAAACAGCTGCATGCCCCCTATTCCCAAAATAGGCAGGATAGCCACGGCGATAACGATAATGCCGATGCCGCCCAGCCACTGTAAAAACTGCCGGTAGAATAAAATGGATATAGGCAGTTCATCGAGGCCCACAATCACCGTGGCACCGGTGGTGGTCAGGCCAGAAATAGACTCAAACACCGCTTCGCTGATGGATAGATCGGGTTGATCAGAGAGGAGAAATGGCAGCGCACCGAATAAACCGAGAACAGTCCAAAACAGCGATACCACCAAAAAACCATCGCGAATGCCCAAGTCACGTTTTTGGCTGCGGCGGTTGGGAAGCCAGAACACAAGCCCGCTTAAAAATGTCACCGCAAACGCGGTGCCAAAAGCGTGGCTGGCGCCGTCGTGGAACAATAATGACAAACCGCCGGGCACAGCCATGGTCAAGCTGAATATCATCAACAGTACGCCGATAATGCGGGAAATAATGTTGAGATGCATGGCGGTTGCTGGGTCTCTTTAAACGTTGGTTACCTTTAAAAGAAGGTAAATCCGACTTGAAACAGTTTTTCTACCTGTTTGATCTTAGATTTATCAATCAAGAACAGAATGAGGTGGTCTTCCGACTCTACTACCAAGTGGCTATGGGCAATTTGCACTTCTTCACCCCGGACCAGCGCACCAATGCTCACTCCTTCTGGC
Source organism: Spongiibacter sp. IMCC21906 (assembly GCF_001010805.1). NCBI lineage: Bacteria > Pseudomonadati > Pseudomonadota > Gammaproteobacteria > Cellvibrionales > Spongiibacteraceae > Spongiibacter > Spongiibacter sp. IMCC21906. The sequence goes on from NZ_CP011477.1 coordinate 480,728, forward strand.
AAATCAATTTCATCCAGCCGACGGCCGACCACTTTTGATGATCGACTATCGCCATGGGCGATAATTTCCAGCGCCTCGGCGGCACCCCGGCGTAGCGCGTGAACATTATAAATATCGCCTCGGCGCACGTGGGTAAGCAGGCTGCCGATGGTGATTTGTTGGGGCGACAGGGCAATATCAATATCACCCCCTTGCACCAAGTCGACATAAGCCGGGTTGGTGATCAGAGTGATGACTTTTTTGGCCCCCATCCGCTTGGCCAGCAGTGATGACATGATGTTGGCTTCATCGTCGTTGGTCAGGGCGAGAAAGACATCGGTTTCGTCGATGTTTTCTTGGGCGAGCAGGTCGTGATCAGAGGCACTGCCATGCAATACAATCGCGCGGCTTAAGTGCTCAGATAGGGTGCGGCAGCGTTCGTAGCTGCGTTCGATAATTTTAATGTGGTAGCGACCTTCGGTTGCCATTGCCAATCTTTCGCCAATATTGCCGCCCCCGGCAATCACCAAGCGTTTGTAATTGGTGTCGACTTTTCGCATTTCACTCATTACCGGCATGATGTTTTTCTTGGCGGCAATAAAAAAGACTTCGTCTCCGGCTTCCACCACGGTATGCCCTTCTGGTGCGATGGCGGTACCCCGCCGAAAAATGGCGGCGACTCGGGTGTCGACATTGGGCATATGATCGCGGATAGCAGAAAGCTCATTGCCGACCAAGGGGCCGCCGTAATAGGCCTTAACTGCGACCAGCTGTACTTTTCCGTCGGCAAAATCCAAAACCTGTAACGCACCGGGGTATTGCAACAACCGGCCGATGTATTTGGTTACCAACTCCTCTGGGCTAATAAAGACATCGATGGGGATGGCATCGTTGCCAAACAGCTTCTCAACATTGGTGTAAGCGTTGGCGCGGATACGGGATATTTTGGTGGGGGTTCTGAACAGTGTTTGGGCAACCTGACAGGCCACCATGTTGATCTCGTCGCTGTTGGTGACGGCAATAAGCATGTCGGCATCATCTGCCCCGGCCCTGGCCAATACGTCAGGGTGCGAGGCCGAACCCGTTACCGTTCCTATATCTAGACGGTCTTGCAGCTCCCGCAAGCGGTCCTGATCTCGGTCCACTACGGTAATGTCATTGTGCTCGCTGGCAAGGTTGGCCGCGAGGGTGCCGCCCACTTGTCCGGCTCCGAGAATAATGATTTTCATGGCAGGCGCTGGCCCCGGCTTGTTGTGGTGCTGTGCATTGTGCGACTAAGGTCCATCAGGACTCAAGCCTTGCGGCGTAGTTGCGCATAAAAGAAACCATCGGCCCCGGCTTTTGTCGGCAAAATTTGTCTACCAGCAGCTTGGGGTATGCCCCAGTCTGCTGAAATAGGGAGTAACTCTGCGTCAGCGTGATCGGCAAGAAAGGCGACGACGGTGTCGCTGTTTTCTTGAGGTAGCACTGAGCAGGTGGCATAAACCAGAATACCACCGGGTTTTAGCGTGACCCACAATGCCTGCAACAACTGTTGTTGTAATTGGGCAAGGGCAGCAATGTCGTTGGCGCGCCGGTGTAACAGGATGTCTGGATTGCGGCGGAGCACACCCGTGGCGCTGCAAGGCGCGTCCAGCAAGATTCGATCAAAGCCCTCTCCGTCCCACCAGATATCGGTTTCAGTGGCGTCGGCGGCCAGCAAAGTGGCATTAAAAGACAGCCTTGTCAGATTGCTTTCCACCCGAGCCAAGCGGCTGTCGTCAATATCCAGGGCAACGAGTTCGGCCAGTTCTGGTTGCGCTTCTAAAATGGCGCCGCTTTTGCCGCCGGGGGCTGCACAGGCATCTAATACCCGTTGGCCGGGGGCCAAATCGAGCAAGGTGGTACAGAGTTGGGCGGCTTCGTCTTGAACACTGGCCGCACCGGATTCAAATTCGGGTAGCTTATCAACCCCACAAGGCTGGTGTAGGCGCAGGCCGTGGTTGGCGAAATCACAGGGGCTGGCGTCTATTTCGACGGCAGCCATCGCTTGGGCATAGTCGGCGACCGAGTATTGTTGCCGATTAACCCGTAAACACATGGGTGGATGGCTGATATTGGCCGTGGTGATTTGCTCAATATGGTCGGGCCAGGATTCGGCTATGGCCTTGTACAGCCAGTCGGGGTGTGCGGTCGCAGCTGCGGGCTTGAGGTTTGAAAACAGCGCCTCGCCTTCTCGTTGGCAGCGCCGTAACAGCGCGTTGATCAAACCCGCTGCCCAAGGTTTGCCTAAAGCTTTGGCAGCGTCGACGGTGGTGTTGATAACTGCGTGGCTGGGTACCCGCGTGTAAAACAGCTGGTAAACGCCGATGTAAACCAATAACCGGATGTCGTCGTCTTTGCTTTTAAAGGGTTTTTTGAACAAGGGCATAAGGGCGGCATGTAAACGCCAGTAGTGCCGTAAGGTGCCGTAGCACAGTTCTCGAAACAGCGGACGTTGTTCTGGTTTGAGTGGTTTTTCATCAATGGGGAGCTGGCGGCTGAGAGACGCACCAGCCAGGACGGCGGCAAGACATTTTGCAGCGGCTTGTCTGGGATCAGTTTTTTTGTTTTTCACGCGCGACCCAACTGTGTGCCAGGGGCAAATAGTTGTGCTTTTGAGTTTAAAATTTCGGCGGCAGACATGGCTCTGGCTCCTGGCAATTGGATGGCGAGGAGGCGGAGCGCGCCGCTGCCACAGGCCACCGTAATGCCCTGTTTGTCGGCTTGCAAAATAGTGCCAGCTTCGCCGTCAGCGTCAGCGTCAGCTACAGGCTGAGCCTGCCAAATTTTAATTCGGGTCTCTGCCAAGTTGGTGTAACAACAGGGAAAGGGGTTAAACGCGCGGATTTTTCTATCTAGAGTCGCTGAACTTTGGCTCCAATCGATCTCGGCTTCTATCTTGTCAATTTTTGCCGCGTAATTGCTGTCGTCGTCATTCTGGGCCTGGGCGATTGCTGTACCGGTCGCCAGCGAATTAATGGCGTCAATCAGTGCGGGGCCGCCAAGTTTTGCCAAGGTGTCGTGCAACTCGGCAGAGGTGGTGGTGCTGGTAATCTCGCATTTGGCGATGCGCAGCATGTCACCGGTATCAAGCCCGGCATCCATCTGCATAATCGTTACCCCGGTTTCACGGTCGCCCGCTTCGATGGCCCGCTGAATCGGTGCGGCGCCGCGCCATCTTGGCAAGATCGAACCGTGTACATTGACGCAGCCAAAGCGGGGAATATCCAAAACCGCTTGGGGCAGAATCAAACCGTAGGCCACCACAATCATTAAGTCGGCACGGAGCCCAGCCAGTTCTTGCCGGGCGCTATCTTCTTTAAAATTAATAGGCTGAAACACCGGGAGTTCAGCACGTTCTGCCAGCTGTTTTACCGGGCTTGGTTTGGGTTTTTTGCCCCGGCCCGCAGGGCGATCAGGCTGGCTGTAAACGCCAACAATGTCGTGTTGTCCATTGTCCAAAAGCGCTTGCAAGTGCGCGGCGGCAAAGTCCGGGGTGCCGGCAAAAACCAGCCTCAGACGGGGTGTATCCATAAGGCTGATTTCCGATTAGGCTTGGCGCCGATGCTGTTTTTCCAGCTTGCTGCGAATGCGGTTGCGTTTTAACGGCGAGATGTAATCCACAAAGAGCTTGCCCAGCAGGTGGTCTTGCTCGTGTTGAATGCACACGGCTAACAATCCGTCGGGCTCAATCTCAAAGGCATCGCCATTGCGATCCAGCGCTTTTACGCGAATATGCTTGGGGCGCTCTACGGTCTCGTAGTATCCCGGTACCGATAAACAACCCTCGTCGTATTGAAAGTGTTCATCGTCCAGCACGGTGATCTCAGGATTGATAAAGACCAGCGGCTCGCTGCGATCTTCGGAGATATCGATGACAATAATTTGTTCGTGGACATCCACCTGACTTGCGGCCAGGCCGATACCTGGCGCCTCGTACATGGTGTCGAACATATCGTCGATCAGTTTGCGTACCCTGTCATCCACGGTTTTTACCGGTACTGCGATATTACGAAGACGTGGATCGGGAAATTCCAGAATTTCAAGCACTGCCATAAGCTGCTATGACCATTTCAGTATATTTGCGTATTTTACTGTCATTAACCCAGCTAAGGTAATGACAAATAAGGTAATCAGGCTATAAAAGCTTCGCCAGCTATGGCGAATGCTCTATATTATACAGTCAGCGATTAAGAAATGCCTGATTATGCGCGCCGGGATTTGGCGGGATAAAAAAAGGCCAGGGTAAGGATCGATGAGTAATATGAAAAAAACGTTGTTGGGACTCGCTCTGGTGCTGTGTGCCGCCGTGCTTCATGCCGGAGATGTGTTAAGCCTTAAGGCGGGCCACCCGGAGACGTATGTGGTTAAGAAAGACGACACCCTCTGGGATATCTCGGGTGTGTTTTTGGACGACCCCTGGCTGTGGCCCGAGCTTTGGTATTACAACCCCCAAGTCGATAATCCGCATCTGATCTACCCCGGTGATATTCTTAAACTGAGGTGGGTTGATGGTCGGCCGGTGCTGGTAAAAGACAGTGGCGGTGGCGTGGTTAAGCTTAACCCGCAAATGCGCATATCCGACCTCAATGACGCCATTCCGCCGATTCCGCTGGATGTGATCGCCCCTTTCCTAACCCGTAGCCGGGTGGTTAATCCCGAGGAGTTAGAGCAAGCGCCTTATGTGCTGGCGGGCCGCGACGGCAATATTGTCGCGGGTGCGGGTGATCAAGTGTTAGGGCGAGGTGATTTTTCCCAAGAAGATAGCTACGGCGTTTATCGTGCCGGTCAGTTATACCAAGATCCAGTGACAGGCGAAGTGCTGGGCATTGAAGCTAAGGATATTGGCACGGCTAATTTGCTCAGCAGCGAGGGTGAAATATCGACCCTGGAACTGAATCGCAGCACTGAAGAAATTCGCCGAGCGGATCGCTTTTTACCTCTTGAGCGCCGTGAGCTCTTGGCGCGTTTTGACCCCAAGGCCCCTAATGACGATGTAGGCGGCTTTATTATTGCGGTTGAAGGTGGTGTTTCCCAAATTGGCAGCATGGATGTCGTGACCCTTAACTTGGGTGAGCGCAATAATATGATGGCCGGCGACGTCATGGCCATTTACACCACGGGGGTCATGGTTCGGGACCCCATCACCAACGAGCGCTTAAAAGCGCCGGATGTCCGCGCTGGGATATTGATGGTGTTTCGCACTTTTGAAAAAACCAGCTACGCTTTGGTATTGAAAGCGGAGCAGGCGCTGAAAGTGGGGGATCGTGTTAGCCCACCCTAGCGGCTGATTCCTTACCGACAATTGTGAAGAGCCCGGTTGTGATATGACCGGGTTTTACCACCGACAGCAAGGATGCTAGATGTGGAAACCCTCGCCCTTGATTGGCTGATTGCCCAATCCCATACAGACCTGCCGCCAGCAGCGTTTCGCCGGTTGATACAGACCGTTTCCCACCCCGCTAATTTACTCAATCTCCCTGCAAAAACGGCCTCAGAATTACTGCTGTGCGCCCAACGTCTGCGACGACTTGAGCGGGCGCTAAGTTCGGTCAGTATCCGCGACCAGCTATCCGCGGAGTTGCGACGCGCGGGGGCGGGCCTAATCTGTTGCCATTGCCCTGGCTATCCCCTGTTGTTAAAAGAAATCCATGATCCACCGCCGCTGCTTTACTATCGAGGTGAGTTAGGATTACTGAGCCAACCACTGTTGGCGGTGGTGGGGAGTCGCAGGCCCAGCCGTGGTGGCGTGAGAGATGCAACGGACTTTGCTAAGGCATTGAGTAATAGCGGCTTAACCGTGGTGAGTGGTATGGCCATGGGTATTGATAGTGCGGCTCATCTCGGTGCGTTAGCGGGTAAATCAGCAAGCATTGCGGTGCTGGGTACCGGGATTGATATTTGCTATCCCCGTCGTAACCAAGGGCTTTATGAAGAGCTTGGTCAATCAGGTTTACTGCTCAGCGAGTTTGCGCCGGGCACCGGGCCTCGCCGCCACCAATTTCCACTGCGAAATCGGGTTATTAGCGGTATGAGTTTGGGGGTGCTGGTGGTTGAGGCGGCAATCAATAGCGGCTCGTTAATTACCGCTCGCCAAGCCTTGGAGCAAAACCGGGAAGTGTTTGCGTTGCCGGGCTCGATTCACAACCCTGCCAGCCGAGGCTGCAATAGTTTGATTCGCCAAGGGGCCAAATTGGTCGACTCATTGGGCGATATTATTGAAGAGCTTAGTGGCTGGAGTGGCAATAGCTGCGAAACAGCGGAAGCTCAGGAGCCGTTGCCGCCAGAGGCGGTGGTGCTAGACTTGGGCTTTGAGCCCACGCCATTAGATGTGCTGGCTCAGCGAGCCGAGTTGTCGACAGCAGAAATGCTGAGCATGTTGTCAGATCTGGAATTGTCGGGGTGGGTTGAGCAAACCGCTGGTGGGTGGCAACGCTGCCGCTGAGTCCTATTGCTAATACGCTATGAATGAAAGGTACCTAAGCGCCCCGCCTTGCATTGTGCGCTCAGCTTGGTTAATTTGCCGGTCTCTATCAGCCAGCGGCTTGTTGATCGCCCCCGGATACCCGTAATGACACGCAATTACTCCCAATTTCGACTGCGCTATGCCGCTGATGTGCTTTATTCGGGTGGTGTGGTCAGCCACCCTACCGAAGCGGTGTGGGGCTTGGCAGCCCTCCCGAGCAACCCTGTTGCGGTACGTAAAATCCTGCAGATGAAAAAGCGTGATCCGGCGAAAGGCTTGGTGTTGGTGGCGGACAGTGTGCAGCGGGTGGCAGAGCTGCTCGCGCATTTACCTGAGGATCGACGGGAGATTGTTGTGGCAAGCTGGCCGGGGCCGGTGACTTGGGTTATTCCCGACCAAGACTTATTGCCAGTGTGGGTGCGAGGTTCCTTTGAAAGCGTTGCTATAAGAGTAAGTGATCACCCACTTACGTCAGCGTTGTGTCACGCGGTTGATAGCTGGCTGATTTCAACTTCTGCAAATCCTGTAGCATTGCCACCAGCGCGAAATCAGCGCCAAGTACAGCGTTATTTTGGCACGCAGCTTGATTACATTCTGCCCGGGGCAACGGGTGAACGCAGCCAGCCCAGTGAAATTCGCGATGCTTTAAATGGCGAAATTCTGCGTCCCGGTTAACGGCCTTAAGACTTTGCGGCCCAACTATTTGAAAGGCTAACCCGTGCAAGAAATCGATATAGCGGCAGTAAAAACGTTTTTGATGTCTCTACAAGATCGTATTTGTCAGCGTTTAGAAGAAATCGATGGCAATGCGCGTTTTGTTGAAGACGACTGGGGCCGGGGGCGCAGTCGGGTGATCACCGATGGCACCGTGTTTGAAAAAGGCGGTGTTAACTTCTCCCATGTGCAAGGCGACTCCATGCCGGGCAGTGCTACCGCCCATCGTCCAGAACTGGCCGGTCGCAGTTTTCAGGCCATGGGTGTCTCTCTGGTCATGCACCCGCAAAACCCCTACGTCCCCACGAGTCATGCCAATGTCCGATTTTTTGTGGCAGAAAAACCCGGCGAAGCGCCGGTGTGGTGGTTTGGTGGCGGCTACGATCTCACCCCTTATTATGGTTTCACAGAAGACTGCCAACATTGGCATGCCACTGCCCAGGCCGCCTGCGCGCCCTTTGGCGACGAGGTTTATGGCCGTTATAAGAAATGGTGCGATGAGTACTTTTATTTAAAACACCGGAATGAGGCCCGTGGTATTGGCGGCCTGTTTTTTGATGATTTAAACGAATGGGGTTTTGAGCGCAGTTTTGCTTTTATGCAGTCGGTGGGTGAATCCTTTCTCAAAGCCTATTTACCTATTGTGGCTCGACGTAAAGAGATGCCCTGGGAGCAGCGTCAGCGGGACTTTCAGCTGTATCGCCGGGGACGCTATGTGGAGTTCAATCTGGTCTATGATCGGGGCACGTTATTTGGTCTGCAAAGCGGTGGCCGCACAGAATCTATTCTTATGTCGATGCCGCCGCTGGTCAGATGGGAGTATAATTGGCAGCCTGATGACAACAGCCCCGAAGCGGCACTGACTCGGGATTTTCTCCCAGTCCGGGATTGGTTGCGGTAAAACAATAAGCCCGTTGAAGTAGAGCTCAGGTTTAAAGACATATGACAGATCAATACGCCGTGTTCGGAAACCCCGTTAAGCACAGCAAATCCCCGCCCATTCACGCTGCCTTTGCCGAGCAAACCGGCCAAGAGTTGCATTATCGCGCGCACAAAGTGGAAATAGGTCGCTTTGCCGAGGCCGCTAAGCAGTTTTTTGAGCATGGCGGCAAGGGCTTGAATATTACGGTGCCCTTTAAGTTGGATGCTTTTGAGTTTGCCGACGACCTCAGTGATCGGGCTCGGCGCGCGGGGGCGGTTAATACGCTCGCGCTGGAAGAAAATGGCCGAATCTACGGTGATAATACCGACGGTATCGGCATGGTTCGGGACATTCAGCAGAATTTGGGCTGGGAGCTGCACAACCAGCGCATTTTGGTATTAGGCGCGGGGGGCGCGGTGCGTGGTATTTTGGGCCCGCTGTTGAAACAGCGTCCAAAACACATTTTGATCGCTAACCGCACTGTTGAAAAGGCGAGCCGTTTAGCTGAGCAATTTGCCGATTTGGGTGAGGTGAATGGCTGTTCTTTTTCTGACTTAGCGGGCGGCCAGTTTGACCTGATTATTAACGGCACCAGCACCAGCATGAGTGGCGAGCTGCCGCCACTGCCCTCCTTTATTCTCAGTAATGAAGGTTGTGCCTATGACATGATGTACAGTGATCAGCCTACGCCATTTATGAGCTGGGCTGCCTCAGAGACGGCTTGGGCCGTGTCCGATGGCTTGGGTATGTTGGTGGAACAGGCGGCTGAGTCATTCTGCATTTGGCGCGGTGTGCGCCCCGATACCAAGCCGGTAATGGAAATGCTCCGGCAAACACTCTCTGGTTAAGCTTCTTCGTTAAATCTGGAACACATTTTATGTTGCTTTCTACACTGGCCTTAATTTTGGGCTTGGTTCTCTTGGTCTGGAGTGCAGACCGCTTTGTAATAGGGGCGTCGGCCACCGCGTCTATTCTTGGGGTGTCTACCCTTGTGGTGGGCATACTCGTGGTGGGCATTGGCACCTCGGCCCCAGAAATGCTGGTATCGGCTATTGCCGCGGCCGACGGCCAAACTGGCTTGTCGGTGGGCAATGCACTGGGTTCAAATATCACCAATATCGCGTTAATTCTTGGCATCACCGCGGTGCTAATTCCCTTGAAAGTGCAATCTCGCCTCATCACTAGAGAAATCCCCTTGCTGATTCTGGTGATGCTCTTGGGCTACTTTTTGCTTCAGGACGGTCAGCTAGATTTGGTGGATGGCTTAATTCTGGTGGCAGGTTTTGCCGGGGTGGTGATTCGTCAATTGTGGGAGGCCAAACACGGTAAGGGTGATGCGCTGGAGGCGGAGTTAGAAAACGAAATTCCCAAAGATATGCCCTTAAAAACTGCGTTGATGTGGTTGGCAATTGGATTTGTGTTGCTGATTGCTTCGGCGCGGCTGTTGGTTTGGGGGGCAGTGGATATTGCCCAGTATTTTGGGATTAGTGACTTGGTGATTGGCCTGACGGTGGTTGCCATTGGCACTAGCTTGCCTGAGCTGGCGGCCTCGGTGGCGGCGGCTCGCAAGAATGAGCACGACATTGCTATTGGTAATGTGGTGGGCTCCAACCTGTTTAATTTGTTAGGGGTAATGGCGATGCCTGGCCTGCTGGCACCCGGGGCGGTCGATGCCGAAGTGCTTAACCGGGACTATCCCATCATGCTGGTATTAACCCTGTTGTTTTTCCTGGTTGCGTGCGGACCCCGAAAAGACCGTCGTATCACGCGTCTTGAAGGGGCCGGTTTGCTGGTCTTTTACTTTGTCTATCTCGGCTATCTACTGGTGGATTCCGGTGCTGTGGGTGCCGCCATCGCCGTGAGTTAAGGTGGGTTTGTTTAGCTTTCTTTGTTCAGTGCAGCGATATGGCGGTCTTTTAGCTTGGCGTAATTGGCCGCGCTGTAACTAAAGTATTCGCGCTCGCCCTGGCTGAGTTCACGCTGGGGTTTGGCGGGGCTGCCCACATAGAGCCAACCGCTTTTTAAGGTTTTTCCCGGTGGCACCAAGGAGTTAGCTCCCACCACCACCTCATCTTCAATCGTCGCACCGTCCATCACAATGGTGCCCATGCCGATTAGCACTTTGCTACCGATGGTGCAGCCGTGCAGGGTTACCGAATGGGCCACCGTCACATCGTCGCCCATATTTAACGGAAAGCCATCTGGGTTATAGGGCCCCGCGTGGGTGATGTGCAACACGCTATTATCCTGAATGCTGCAGCGGGCGCCAATTTTAATGCTGTGCATATCGCCGCGAACCGTGGTCTGGGGCCAGATAGAGCTGTCGGTACCGATAGTTACATCGCCAATTACCACGGCGCTGGGATCGACAAATACCCCTTCTGCCAAGTTGGGGTGGTGGCCTTCAAAGCTGCGGATAGAGTGTTGCTTGAGATAGGTCATAGGGTTGGCCTCATGAAATTATGTGTAGATTCTCTGTCAAAGAGCTTGCTTAAAACAAGCTACAGCAGCCAAGCGAGGACGGCATTTGCTACACTAGACAGCTCGAATTTCTAGAAATTTAGAATAGGTTTTGATTATGACTGCAGTTGCATCCCTGCCCCAGTTTAGCACCTTGAGCCCTGACTCTTTGCCCGACGTTTGCGAGGCTCTGCTCAATGAGGCCCGTCAAGAAGTGGCCAAGCTGCTGCAAAGCGATGCCCCGCCCAGTGCAGATAATCTCTTGCTGCCTTTAGAGGTGCTGGACGATCGTATTGGTCAATTTTGGGCGCCACTCAGTCATCTGCACGGTGTGATGAACACGGAACAGTGGCGGCAAGCTTATAACGAATGTCTGCCATTGTTGACGGCGTATAACAGCGAGATGGGCCAAAATCGACCCCTGTTTGAGCGAGTTCAAACCTTGGTAAATAGTACGGCGTTTAGCGAATTGTCGACACCGCAGCAGCAATCGCTGCGGCATATGCTCCGGGACTTTACTTTGTCGGGGGTGGCGTTAGAAGGTGAGGCGGCCAAGCGGTTTGCGGATATTCAGCAGCGCTTGAGCGAGCTATCTACCCAGTTTTCTAATAATGTTTTGGATGCCACCGATGGGTGGGAAAAGTTTGTCAGCGACCCGGCTGAGTTAGCGGGCGTGCCAGAAATGGTGCTTGAAAACCTGAAAGAAGCCGCTGCCGCTAAAGACCAGCAAGGCTACCGCCTCAGCTTGGATATTCCCAGTTATTTGCCGGTTATGCAGTTTGCCGAGAACCGCGAATTGCGTCGGGAACTGTATGAGGCTTACGTCACTCGTGCATCCAAGCACAGCCCCAGCGGTGACAAATGGGATAATGGCCCATTAATGGTCGAGATTCTGCAATTGCGGCAAGAATTGGCCGAGCTGTTGGGCTTTGAGCACTACGCTGACGACTCTTTGGCGAGCAAAATGGCAGAGTCCAGCGATCAGGTCGTGGCGTTTTTAGAGGAGTTGGCAATTGCCAGCAAACCGGTTGCCGAAAAGGAGTTTACCGAGTTGCGTGCCTTTGCCGCCGCCCAGGGCCAAGAGGATTTACAGGCTTGGGATGTGCCGTTTTTTAGCGAAAAACTAAAAGAGGCAAATTACGCGATCTCCCAAGAGCAATTGCGCCCCTATTTTCCTGTTGAGAAAGTGATTAGCGGTTTGTTTAGTGTGTGCAGCCAATTATTTGATTTGCATATTCAAGCTGTTGAGAGCGCAGACCTGTGGCACAAAGACGCCCAGTGCTATGAAATTCAGCGCAATGGTGAACCCCTCGCTCATTTCTATCTGGATTTATATGCCCGGGCCAATAAACGCGGCGGTGCGTGGATGGCCAACTGTCGGAGCCGCTGGCGGATGCCCAGTGGCGAGGTGCAACTGCCGGTTGCGTTTTTGGTGTGCAACTTTACTCCGCCTACCTCTGAGCGTCCTTCGCTGTTAACCCACAATGAAGTCACCACCCTGTTTCATGAATTTGGTCATGGCCTGCACCATATGCTGACTAAAGTAGAAAGTTTGGCTGTATCGGGAATTGGTGGTGTCGCTTGGGATGCAGTAGAGCTGCCTAGCCAGTTTTTGGAAAACTGGTGCTGGGAAAAGTCTGTAGTGCCCGAAATTTCGGCCCATTATCAAACCGGTGAGCCTTTACCTGAGGCGCTTCTTGATAAGTTGTTGGCAGCCAAGAACTTCCAATCAGGTATGCAAATGCTTCGGCAGTTAGAGTTTTCGTTATTTGATTTCCGTTTGCATATGCAAACAGATATTGCCAACGAGGACGGTATTTCTGACATTATGGCAGGCGTACGTCAGCAGGTTTCAGTGTACTCACCACCGAGTTTTAATCGTTTTCAAAATAGCTTTTCGCATATTTTTGCAGGTGGTTATGCGGCGGGCTATTACAGCTATAAATGGGCAGAGGTGTTGTCGGCCGATGCGTTTTCCTTGTTTGAAGAACAAGGTGTAATGAACCAAGCAGCGGGTCGAAAGTTTTGTCAGGAAATTCTTGAGCGCGGCGGCTCAGAAGACGCCGCCGTGCTGTTCAAAAACTTTCGAGGTCGTGAACCTGCCAACGATGCCCTGCTACGACATTGCGGTATTGTGCAAGAAAAAGGGGCGTAAACAGTGGCCGAAAAATATCAAAAACGCTTTATTGCAGGCGCGGTTTGTCCTAAGTGTGCCGAAATGGATAAAACTGTTATGTACCGGGTGTCTGACAAAGAACAGGTACGGGAGTGTGTGCGCTGTGGTTTTAAAGAGTCTATTCGGGACGATAAAAACCAGCCAGAAGAAGTGACGACGCGGGTTAATCAGCCAAGGGTGGGCGAACAACCCCTGCCCCACGAGGATGAAATCAGCGTGGTGAAATTGATGGACCCAAGTGATGGGCGCAACCGGCGGGACCATTAACAGGCGTTGCTGAGCCAAAGCTGATTGGTGTTAAAGCTCAGTATCGCCGCTTTTTTTGCCGCAACTTTTGTCTCTTTTACTATTTTCAGGGCTAAAACCTGTAAAAGTACCTACAACTATTCGGAACGCAAATCACCGGGACTTATCTATACTGTTAAATGAAGCAGTGTCCCGGAGGACGTATGATGCTCAAATTGTTGTCAGTCTCATCACCCCATGCGGTAGGTGTTCGGCTGTCTGGTAAGGTGAACCATAATGATATGGACACCATTGTTAATGAAGTGGAGCGCAAGCTTAAAGACGAGGATCGGCTGGGTATTTATATTGAGCTGGATCACTTTGAAGGCTTTACGCTGCGGGGATTTTTACGAGAAACGCGATTCGCATTGCGCTATATGGGGCATATCACCCGGGCGGCAATGGTTGGCGAGAGCCGTTGGTTTAATCGCGCCTCAACGGTGATTACGCGTTTCTTTCCCAATGTAGAAATCGAACATTTTACGCCGATTCAAAAAGACGAAGCCCTGATTTGGGTGGCAGAAAAAGACGTAGAACATTTCTCGTGATTTTTGTGAATAGTTGCTAGCGACATGATCAAGGGTCTTTTATTGGACATCGGTGGCGTCTTAACAGAAGACGGCGCCGCCCTACCCGATGCGGTATCGGCTTTATCGCAAATACGGGCTAGCGGCCTGCCTCTGCGCCTGCTGACCAACACCTCCCGGCGTAATGCCAGCCAGGTGTTGAATGAGTTACGGGCACTAAAATTTGATGTCGCTGATGACGAGCTGATAACAGCGCCTATTGCTGTAAAACATTACCTGCAACGGCGTCAGCTGCGGCCCTATATTATTGCGACCCCAGCTTTGCAACAGGATTTTGTCGATATCGATGACACTAAGCCCAATGCTGTTGTGGTGTTTGATGCAGCCGAGGGCTTCAGCTACCAAACATTAGATGCTGCCTTTCAATATTTGCAAGACGGGGCGGAATTGGTTGCGGTGGGCGACAATAAATTTTATCGCAGTGCGGGTAGGCTGCATCTTGACGCAGGGCCATTTATAAAAGCCCTGGAGTACGCTGCTGGTACTCAAGCTGAGGTTATCGGTAAACCTTCAAACGCCTTCTACCAAAGTGTTGTTAATGAAATGGGCTTGGCCCCCGACCAAGTGATGATGGTAGGGGATGACGTGGTCAGCGATGTTTTGGGGGCCAGTGCTGCGGGGCTTCAGTCGTGTTTGTGTTGCACCGGTAAATATCAGCGAGGGGATGAACTCAAAGCCCCCAATGCGATAATGATTGCCGAAATCTCCCAGCTGCTTCCTGTCATTGCGGCGGGGTAATGACCCCGCCTCTGGTTTTTAAAACATATCACTGTCTATTTGCGGCTTATTTCCTGTTTGTCTCCACTTAGGGTGTTATTCCTGAATGCTAAATTCGAGCCCGGCATGGGCTTCCAGTCGGGCCAGCAATGGGTCACTAAGCAGGCTGGCTGGTGTCCAGAATCCGCCTCCAGCATTGGGTCCCAAATCATCTCTTGCTAAGCAAATGGCGGCTTGGCCTAGCATTTTTCCTGTTGAACCATAACCGGGGTCGCGATCTCCGCTGACTTGAGTGATGATGGTGTTCCCCGCAGGGGTTGTGCCGTAAAAGCGGAGCTTAAAAAAGCCATTCTTTTGCTGATCTGGTGTGGGACCGTCGCCCGGCGCAGGCAATAAAAAGCGCTCCAACAGCCAGCGCCCCGGTTTGATGTTGCTGCCGAGCATTACGCCAGCGAGCCCGCCGTAGACACTCCAAGCGTTAAATCTGCCTTTTACCCCTTTGCCGGTATACATCGCCTCATCGTAGCGAAAGCCTTTACCGTAGCGGTGGCCTAGCAAGTCATTGCTGCGTTGCACTACCCGGGTATTAATGGCGGCCATCACAAATGGCGCTATCCAACCACCGCTGGCCTCGTCATATTTCGGGCCGTTGGTATTAGTTTGTCGAGTGGCGTTATCGGTGTGACAGAGCAGGTAGGGGTTGGCGAGTTTCTTTCGTAGCGTTGGGTCTTGTTTGGTCTCATCAATCAGGTTCATCATGCTGGCGACGGTACCGCCCGAAAAGCCCCCTTTGGCGGCAAAGACGCGCATGTTGATCTGTTCGCAGTACTCACCCAAGCGATGCAAGGCATGTTGCTGGGTAAAGAGTACGCCCAAATCTGAGGGTATGGAATCAAAACCACAGCAATGCACAATTCTGGCGCCAGAGGCTTTTGCGGCCTCTTCATGCTCATCCAGCATACGTCTAATCCATTGCGCTTCGCCGGTAAGGTCACAGTAATCAGTACCGGTTTCTACACAGACTTTAACCAATGGGCTGCCATACAATGCGTAGGGTCCCACGGTGCTGACGATCACTCTGCTTTGCTCACATAGGCTGCGCAATGCCACTTCATCGTCGGCATCTGCGATTAAGCTGGGAAGGTCCTCTCTGCCTAACTCCGCTTTGAGGGCGGTGAGCTTCTCTGCCGAGCGACCCGCAATGGCCCAGCGCAACGGCGGTTGCTCGTCGATATCGCTCAGATAGCGGCACAGTATTTTGCCGACAAAGCTGCTTGCCCCAAAAACGATTAAATCGTAGCGATGATCCGTCATACCCTATCCTCTTGAAATCAGGTCTTTTGCTATCGGTTGCTGTGACAAAAATAACGCTAAGCGTCTCCATCTTGAAACAGATAGCCATTTAAATAGTCTGTTAAAGTTAGATCAAACTGTAAAAAACGCACAGCAAAGGGGAGTAAATGGCTGAAATTTCGGTGCTAATCCAGCAGTTTCGCAATGTCCGCCAGCAAACAGAGCGCTTGGTAGCGCCTTTAAGCGAGGCCGATGCACAGCTTCAGTCTATGCCAGATGCCAGCCCGGCCAAATGGCACTTGGCCCATACCAGCTGGTTCTTTGAGAGCTTTTTGCTGCCGGGGCTTAACCCGAACTACCAAGTGTTTGATCCCTATTTTAGCTATTTGTTTAATTCTTATTACAACGGCATTGGCGAACAATATCCCCGGGAGCGACGTGGCATGATTAGCCGCCCCTCTTTGGCCGAGATACTGGAATACCGCCACTATGTGACTGAGCAAGTCATTGCGGCTGTGCAAGCACCCTCGTCGCAACAGATTTTTACCTTAGAGCTGGGAATTCACCACGAGCAACAGCATCAGGAATTGTTATTAACAGATATTCAGCATGGGCTTTGGCAAAACCCCATGTTACCCGTTTACCGTCCTCGTGATAGCAGCAGTATATCGTTAAATCCAGGCCCTATGTCGTGGGTATCTTGTCCAGAAGGTTTATACCGCATTGGTGCCGAGGGGGCTGGGTTTTGCTTTGATAATGAGCAGCCCCGCCACCGGGTTTTTTTAGATGCCTTTGAATTAGCCAATCGGCCGGTCAGCAATCGAGAGTTTTTGACGTTTGTTGAAGATGGCGGTTACCACAACCCTTTGCTGTGGTTGGCAGATGGTTGGGCGATGTTGGAGCAGCAATCAATTCGACACCCTCTTTATTGGCGCAAGGATGACAATGAGGGCTGGCAGCAGTTTTCTCTGCACGGTGAGCAGCCTTTAAATCTAGATGCGCCGGTGAGTCAGCTTTCATATTATGAAGCCAATGCGTTTGCCCAATGGGCCTCTGCACGCTTGCCTCGAGAAGCCGAATGGGAGCAGCTACTCAGCGCTTGTAATTTAGATACGCCTTGCACGCTACAAGCAGAATTTTATGATTTAAAGCCCCATAACTTGTATTCGGGAGGGGTGTGGGAGTGGACTCAAAGCAGCTATCAACCCTATCCCGGCTATAGAGAGTTTAGCGGGAAGGCTGGGGAATATAACGGTAAGTTTATGTCCTCTCAATTTGTATTGCGGGGTGGATCTTGCGTAACGCCACAGGGCCACATTCGTTCTAGTTACCGAAATTTCTTTTATCCCCATCAGCGCTGGCAGTTTAGTGGCCTGCGACTTTGCCGTGACAGCGGAAACCAATAATTAAAAGGAGATTGCTATGTCGATTGCGACCGCGTTAACGCCACAGAAAACAAACCAGACATTTTTACATGATGTTATTCAGGGCTTGTCTCAAAGTCCCAAAACGTTGCCTTGCAAATATTTTTACGATGAGCGTGGATCGGATCTTTTTGAAAAAATATGTGAAACCCAAGAGTATTATGTGACCCGCACTGAAATGGCAATTTATCGTGATCGGGCAGCCGAAATGGCCGCATTGATTGGCCCCAATGCACAAATTATTGAACCCGGTGCAGGCGCTTTAAAGAAAGTGAGTTTGTTGTTAAATGCCTTGCAAGATCCTTTGGCCTACACGCCAATGGATATCTCGGCAGATTTTTTGCGACAGTGCAGCGATAAATTGCGGCATCAATTTCCCTTCTTAGATATTGACCCGATTGCTGTCGATTTTAATAACCATGAGGCACTTATAGATGGCCTGCGTCGGCGGGATTTTGATGCCAGCCCGCGGGTGATATTCTTTCCCGGCTCAACAATTGGCAACTTTGCTCCAGCAGCAGCAACGACATTCTTGGCGGCGATTGCAAAAGGTCTGAAATCAGGTGATGGTTTGCTGATTGGGGTAGATCTTTTGAAATCAGAAGCGGTACTAGAAGCGGCCTATAATGATGTTGATGGCTTTACTGAAGCATTTAATAAAAATTTATTGCGCCGCATTAATGTAGAGTTAGATAGTGATATCGACGCGGAATATTTTTCCCATATAGCTTGCTTCAATCAGAACCAGCAGCGTATTGAAATGCATTTGCGAAGCGATCGAGAGCAATACTGTCAGGTTGGCGATAAGCGATTTTACTTTGCCGAAGGCGAGACTATCCACACTGAAAATTCTTATAAATATAGCAGTGAAGATTTTATTGCATTAGCTGCAGGGGCGGGGTTTAAATCCGAGACAGTATGGATGGATGCTGAACAATTATTCAGTGTGCACTTTATGCGCCGAGTATAAGTTTAAAGCTTGCGCTCAGTTGTGCTTAATTAATTGAACACGGGCGCTTATTAATGTGGTGTGGTCAGGGTTTAATTGGCAACGATATTCGCCGCCGCGGCCAGATAATTGCTGCACCGACATTTTTTGGCCGCTGGGTATAGAAAATAATAACAGCAAACAGGGTGCCGCTGAGCCGGTTGCTGAATCTTCAATAACGTCTATCTGAAGCGGTATCTTGGATTTGTTACTGAGGTGAGATGGATCGCGTAAACACCGAAAGTAGCGAAAATAAATATGGTTCTTATCCTGAGTTGCCACAATGAGAGAAGCGTTTTCACAGTGTTGCATTATGTGAGGATGGGGATTAAAGCGTGCAAGCTGAGCGACCGAGCCAAGTTTTAGTGCAATATATCCGGCCTCACCGCCGAGGCTTATCATATCAGTTGCGCCGCATAAGCTTGCTAATATCTGCCCGCGCTCATTTTGAATTGGCGTGCCGTAATCTGGCAATGTGAGCGTATATTCAGAGCCGTCGGCGCCAACATAAAATCTTTCACCAACGTGACTGTGAAGTACCGCTGTGGTTTCGACGAGTTTGTTGTGTCCATGGAGATAAGCCGCTGCTGCGAAGGCACCATGACCGCAGCGTTGAATGTCACCGTGGTAATCAAACCAGCGAACGTAAAACTCGCCCGCCGTTCTTGGTGACAATAGGCTTAACACCGCATTGTTCGGCAGGCGATTTACGAAAAGCTCTTTTGATAATGAGCGCGGGTCTTGTTGCTGTGAGCAAAAGCTAACTGCGGCGATATTGCCATTGGCTTGTGGGCCGCTAAAAACGCGATATATAAAAAAAGTCTGAGTCATTTTTTGAAGGACTACAGATAGTCTGGGGTATTTTTTCTACAGGCTGTTTTGTCTTCTTCGTAGAGTAGTTTTTCACATTGGCGTAGTCGCCACTCGCGTTGAGAGTCGTATTCAGGGTTGCTGCTGCAACCACTAAGCGACATGCAGGCCATGAGTATGGTTATAAAAATACGGAACGTGGACGCTGTCATTGTTGGTTTAACTCTTTTATCCAGAAGCGCAAGGGTTTAGTGCTGTTCTCGTCTGTCCCTACATCGGGCCAATCGAAGTGGCACATAATTTCGGTGGGCCGATAGTGGTGGCGCCGCCAGAATGCCTCGTTGCCTCGGTAGTTTAAGGGTTTTCGCGGATCGTCGGCGTGCCTTTCTACAGCACAAAAGCAGCCATTTTTCTTGCCGAGATGTATGCCGTGGTTTTCTCTTAGTTTAAAAAAATGCCCACCTAAACCCTGGCCCCGATACGGTCGAAGAATCAAGGATTCGCCGTAATAGAGGAATTCGTCAGCCGAATACCCCGCGCTTATCATAGGTTTTTGCATTTCTGTTTCAGCATGTTCTAGTGGCAGTGCGGTGGAGGCAGCAACCAATGTGTCCCCATCAAAGCAGAGCATACTGATACTGTCAGCGCAGTCGGCATAGCGTTGTAAATACATCGCCTCGTAGTGCATGTTGCCCTCGTAAAGATAGGGCCATTCCCGAAAGACAGACATACGTAACTGGGCTAAGGCGTTGAGATGTTCGCCGATTGCGCTGCCATTCAGGGTTTTGATGTTTAGAAAATTGAGCATTTTTCTCGGAGCACTTTGCACAGGAATTTATGGTATCAGCTTTGGGTAAGTATGGTGCCTAGCATGGCCAGGGCAAAACCGATAACAGCGCCGAGGGGCGGCCCCCAGTGTTTTTCTAGTTTGGCCTGTGGCGCAATATCTTGAAAGATGAGATAGAGAATACCGCCACTTGCCAATAGCAGCACACTTCCAAGCGCCATTTCCTGGCCTGCTAATACGCTGTAGCCCAATACTGCAAACAACGGCCCCAAAGGAATTAACACTAGCATTAAAAGTAAAATATTGCGCCGGGAATGGCCTGCGTCCTGTAACTCCCGAAAGGCGTTGAAGCCTTCAGGTAAATTTTGTAGGCCGATCAGTATTGCCAGCAGTGCGGCATCACTGGAGCCGCTGGCGATAATACCGCCCAATGCTAAGGATTCAGGGAGGTAGTCCAGCAGCATGCCGGTGAGTTGTGGAGCCGCTTTTTTCCTGACGCCAAGTTGTTGTTCCAGCAGAAAAAACAGTAATCCGCCGGACAAAAATAAGGCAATGGCACCCAGAGAGTAGTCCATGGCGGTGAGCGCTTCAGGCACCAATACCATGGCGACAGCGCCAGCTAGAATGCCGCCACCCAAAGCAATAACAAAGTGGCGAAACTCTTGCTCAAGCCAGTCGCGCTGAAACCGCGCCATGCCTGCGAGAGCGCCGCCTATTACAATACAGGCACCGGCTCCGGCGCTGTAGAACACGAGTAACCAGTGGCTAGCATTCATGGTTGATTTTTGAAGTTGGTGAGTTGGAACATAAATTTTTCCACCGCTTCGGTGTACTCGCCCTCGCTTCCCAAATTGCTGTTGATCGCCAGATGACTCAGGTTTTGGGGCAGTACGGTAGTGGCAACACCAAGGGCTTTGCCTTTTGCAGAAAAGGATTCCGCTTGATTGCAGCTATCGCTGCGACGGTTTGAGCATACCAAAAGTATGGGCTTCACTTTGGCGTGGAGGTGATGCGTCGCCGAATTTTGCCGCCAATATTCGGGTTCATCACCAAAGGCCCGGTCATAGAGTTTCGGGTGGCGCTTCTCCATGATTTGAGTGATATCGAGGGCGGCGCTATCCAACAATATGGCGCCTTGCCAGTGCAGTTTTGGATAAGCTGATGTCAACGCGGGATTCGTTGCGATGATGGCGACGAGTTGTGCTCCCGCTGAATGCCCCATTAACACCATTTGCTTTGGATCGGCCTGCCATTGGGGGGCAAGCTTTTGCACCTCGGCTAAGGCGCTGGCAATGTCCTTTGCTTGTTGATCCGGAGGTGTATCTGGCAGCATGCGGTAGTTGAGGGAAACCAGAACCCAGCCCTGTTCAACCCAGCGTTGGATTTTGTTTTTGACCACGGCGCGATTTTTCTTATCGCCAAAACGCCATGCGCCGCCATGCACCATTACCAACAACGGACGTTGCGAGGAGGCTTGATCGGGAAGATATACGTCCATGCGCTGGGCGGGATCGTTTCCGTAGGCGATATCTTCCAGTTTACTGGCGTTGGCAAGGCCGGTGAGTGAGAGAAGAAAAATCATGGCGATGCCAGCGCGGCGTCGGTGCCAGCAGTTTTTCATCTGCACGTCCCTGTTTTGGGCTTGGAATGTATTTAGGGAGCATCGCAGCTGGCGCGACTCTCCCAGAGTGCCGTCAAAATGGCACCGCGGGTTAGCAGACCAAGCAAAACGCCGTCTTCAATGACCGGATAGGATTTGGGGCGGTTTTTACCCATTGTTTGGGCAATGTCGACAATTGAGCGGTCGGGACTCACCGATAAAACTTCATTGTGCATCACGTCGCTGACGGTGGGCGAGCCTTCGCAGTGATAGCTGCTCACGAGCATAGCGTGAATGCAGTCTTGCTCAGAGACAAAGCCAATGACGGTGTTTTGATCATCGACCACCGGTAGGCCTGTGAGCTGGTGCTTAATGAGCGTGTCGACAACTTCACCCAGCGCCGCGTTGGCTTTTATCATTGGGGCGGGGCTGATCATAATACTGCTGGCTAAAAGACTTGTGCTCATAACATCACTCCTTGAAACGGATAATAAAATCATATGCCCGTTTTAGAGCTAGGCAAAGTCGAAAAATTCGATGGTGATCAATAATGGTGAACCTTAGGCCAAGTTAATCGCGTTCAATTTTAAGGCAGTGCCAAACGACCATCCCGGTAATCTTGAAGGGTTTGTTCAATTTCTTCGCTGCTGTTCATCACAAAAGGACCGTATTGCACGATGGGTTCATTGATGGGGCGTCCGGCAATGAACAAGGCCTGAACCGCGCCTTGACGGGCGCTAAGTTCGAGCGTGTCGCCCTCCCCCAATACGGCTGCGTGGGCCTCTGGGACCAGCTTGCTGCCGATAGTTGCTTCGCCTTCATAGACGTAAATGACCGCGTTGTGATGGGCGGGAGTTGCCAGCTGCAAGGTCTCGCCAGCAGCCAAGCGCAGGTCTGCATAAATGGGCGCGGTGCTTAAGGTTTTGCCCTCATGTTGGGTCAGGGCGCCGCTGAGCAGCTTATTGGCCAAGGTCAGCTCACCGGCGATCAATTTTATTTCGCCGCCGTGTGGGGTGGGATAATGAGGAATTTGATCCGCTGGTAAGTCTCGGTACCACGGGGCCTGCATTTTTTCTGTCGCAGGCAGATTGATCCACAGCTGAAAGCCACGCATGCGACCCTGATTTTGTTGGGGCATTTCTGAGTGGATGATCCCTCTGCCCGCCCGCATCCACTGGACGCCTCCGGACTTCAGGTCACCTTTATTACCCAGATGATCTTCATGGAGCATATGGCCGTCGAGGATATAGGTGACGGTTTCAAAGCCCCGATGTGGATGAGAGGGAAAGCCCGCTAGATAATCGGCAGGTTCGTCGGAGTAAAACTCGTCCAGCATTAATAACGGATCCAGGCGCGCGCCAGCGGACTGGCCCAAGCTGCGCCGCAGTTTTACGCCGGCACCGTCGCTGGTGTCGATGGCGCGGATGAGTTGTTTTACTTGGCGAGCAGGCATGTTTAACCCTCCCATTGCGATATCGTCATCAAGGTTTGGCTTTTAGGCCGCTAAAGTTGTAGCAATTTTACTTTGCGCATCTTTTAAGGCTGTGGCAGCAGTATCTTCGCCCAAGTTCAGTCCCTCGGCGTAGATAAATTCCACCTTTGTTAAACCCATTAAGCCTAAAATATGGCGCAGATACGTGCTTTGGGTGTCCATTTCGGTACCCTGATATTGACCGCCTCGAGCAGCGAGTACGTAAACGTTGGTATCGCTATTTAGCAGGCCTTGAGGGCCATTTTCAGTATAGCGAAAAGTTTGGCCAGCTCTGGCTACATGGTCGATCCAGGCCTTGAGCGTGGACGGCACACCGAGGTTGTACATGGGCACACCCAGAATCAGCACTTTGGCAGCTTTTAATTCGCTAATAAGGGTGTCAGAGAGGGCCAGCACCTCTTTTTGGTAGTCGTTAAGTTCGGCTTCCGGGCTGCTAAACGCGGCAAAGCGCTCACCGTCTAAATGGGGGATGGGTTGGCTGTGCAGGTCCCGGTATTGATACTGGCTGGCGGGGTTGGCGTTCAGCAAGGTATTGGCGAATTCGGCGGCCAGTCGGCTGGATTTACCCTCTTGGCCAAATAAACTGCTGTCGATATGAAGAATGTTAGTCATGGTTATTGGTCCTTCTGTCCTGTAATGGGTTTTGCTTTGCCATGTGCCCTATTTAATGATTGATTTAGTTGTTTAAAAAGCGCAATTTACTGGCTTAACCAATCAAGAAATTGAATATTAATGCTGGCGCATGATCGATGGCAGGGTTTACTGGCTGAGAGACAGGTGATCCAGGAGATTGTTCTTACGGAGCAGGATTCAGATACCATACGGCGGCGCTGACTCGGCTTAACAGAACACCGTTTTCGAAAGGTAAATCTAAAGGGCTACATACGCATGGAACAATAGGAGCCAGCGGGAAGGCGTTCACTGCTTTGAAGAGGCTTTACCGCCATTGCCGTAGGCGCTCCCAAAGTTACTGAAAAACAACCAAAATTCGAAATCGAACATGTTTTGCAATGGTGGGGCTCACTGGAATGCCCTCAGAGCCATATCTTGGGCGTCACGCCTGCAGGGCGACTTCCGCCATAATTCGGCGCAGCTGCGCGCCCAAATAAATAATTGACTAAGGGACCTGAATGGATCACAGCGCACACAACAAACTCGTATCCTTTATATGGAATATAGCCGATGACTGCCTGCGCGACGTCTATGTACGGGGCAAGTACCGGGATGTCATTCTGCCGATGGTCGTTCTACGCCGCCTCGATACCCTCCTGATGCCCACCAAGGAGACCGTGCTGGAGGAGGTGCGGTACCAGAAGGAGGAGATGGAAGCCACGGAGCTTGACGAGGAACCCCTCAAGGAGGCCTCAGGCTATGTGTTCTACAACATCTCGAAGTGGACGCTCACTAACCTGTATAACACCGCCACCAATAACCGCCAGATCATGCTGGCGAATTTTGAGGAGTACCTGAACGGGTTCAGCCCCAACGTTCAGGAAATCATTGAACGCTTCGAGCTCAAAAGTAAAATCCAGCATATGGCCCACAAGGACGTGCTTCTTGATGTGGTCGAGAAATTTGTCTCTCCCAAAATCAATCTTACCCCCAATGATGCTGTGGATCCTGATGGCTACAAGCTGCCCGGACTGTCCAACCTTGGCATGGGCTATGTATTTGAGGAGCTGATCCGCAAGTTCAACGAAGAAAACAACGAAGAGGCCGGTGAGCATTTTACTCCACGGGAAGTGATCGAGCTGATGACTCACCTGGTTTTCGATCCCGTCAAAGATTCGCTGCCGCTGACAATGACGGTGTACGACCCCGCCTGCGGCAGCGGCGGTATGCTCACCGAGTCACAGAACTTTATTGAAGAAAAGTACCCCTCAGGTTCTTCATCTCAAAGTCAGCGTGATATTTACCTCTACGGCAAGGAGATCAACGACGAGACTTACGCCATCTGTAAGTCCGATATGATGATCAAGGGCAACAACCCGGAAAACATCAAAGTCGGCTCCACCCTGTCCACCGATGAATTCGCCTCAAATCGCTTCGACTTTATGCTCTCCAACCCGCCCTACGGCAAGAGCTGGGCGTCAGAGCAGAAGTACATCAAGGAAAATGGCGATGTGATTGATGCCCGCTTCAAGGTCAAGCTGAAAGACTATTGGGGAAATCTGGAAGACTGCGACGCCACGCCTCGTTCCAGCGATGGTCAGCTGCTGTTCCTGATGGAAATGGTCAGCAAGATGAAAGACCCGGCCACAGGTACCAATGGCAGTAGAATCGCATCCGTCCACAACGGCTCAAGCCTGTTTACCGGCGACGCCGGCGGTGGCGAAAGCAATATTCGCCGGTACATTATTGAAAATGACTGGCTCGACGCCATTGTGCAACTGCCCAATAACCTGTTCTACAACACCGGCATTACCACCTATATCTGGCTGCTCAATAACAACAAACCGGAATCCCGCAGGGGAAAAGTACAGCTGATTGATGCCAGCCTGTTGTACCGCAAGCTCCGCAAGAACCTGGGCAACAAAAACTGCGAGTTTGCACCGGAACATATCGAAGAGATTACCCGCGCCTATCTGGACTGCGCCGCCATTGAGCGCAAGCTGGATGCAAACGGTAACCCGACCGGTATTGCCAGCCAGGTATTTCGCAATGAGGATTTCGGCTACTACAAAGTCACCATTGAACGGCCCGACCGTCGCAAGGCCCAATTCTCTGCAGAGTGCATCGCCAGCCTGCGTTTCGACAAGCAGCAAAGTGAAGTCATGGCGCATTTTTATGCAGAGCATGGTGACAAAGTTTACGATAAGACCGGACACGGCAAAGACAACAAGCAAAGCTTCCTGAAAAGCATTGAGAAAGCCATTCTTGCCTGGTGTGAAGAAAATGACATCAACCTCAATGCCAAGGCGAAAACCAAGCTGCTGGATGTAAAGTATTGGTTAGCACTGAAGGCTATTTATGAAACTGCCGGTGAGCTGATGGCGGCCATCGGTGAGCAGCAGTTCGATGACTACAACGTATTCAAAGAGCAGGTGGATACTGCGCTGAAAGCCAGAAAGATCAAACTCTCCGTCCCAGAAAAAAACGCCATTCTCAATGCCGTTAGCTGGTACGACGAATCTGCGGCCAAGGTGGTTAAAAAAGTCCTTAAGTTAAGTGGCGACAAATTGGATGAAGTGCTGGAGCGCTACGGCTGCACCCAAGCGCAACTGCCGGATTTTGGGTTTTACCCAACTAATAAGAAAAACGAATACATCACCTATGAAGCCAGTAGCGATCTGCGTGACAGTGAATCAGTGTCATTGTTGAAAGATGATGAGCGGCAAAGCATTCATCAGTATTTCCTGGATGAAGTAAAGCCCCATGTAGAGGAAGCCTGGACCAATCTGGATTCCGTCAAAATCGGCTACGAGATTAGCTTTAACAAATACTTCTATCGCCATAAGCCGCTGCGTTCATTGGAGGACGTTGCAAAGGACATTATCACCCTGGAGCAAAAGGCTGAGGGCTTGATTGCTCAGATTCTGGGTGTGGATATTGAGCAGGTGCAGGGGTGATATGAGTATGACGAGTATTGTTGAGCTGCCCAAGTATGAGGCTTATAAAGATTCCGGCTATGGGTGGATCGGCAACGTCCCATCAAAATGGGAGGTGTCAAAACTTGGTAGTTGTTTGTCTCCGATTTCAATCAAAAATCATCCAGATTTGCCCCTGCTGTCTATAACGAGAGAAAAAGGGGTAATTGAGCGGGACATAGAGGATCAAGATTCAAATCATAATTTCATTCCTGATGATTTGAGTGGCTATAAATTGCTCAAAGAGGGGCAGTTTGGAATGAATAAAATGAAGGCATGGCAAGGCTCTTACGGTGTGTCAAATCATACCGGAATCGTTAGCCCCGCATACTTCGTTTTTGATTTCGTAAAGCCTATATGTCCGTCATTCTTTAATTGGGCAATACGGAGCAATTTATATGTTTCGTACTTTGGTAGCGCTTCGGATGGTGTTCGAGTTGGTCAATGGGATTTGTCGAAAAGCAGAATGAAGTTTATTCCATTTCTGATTCCTTCTGAGCAAGATCAAAAGTTAATTGCCAATTTCCTCGACAAAAAAACCACCCAAATCGACGAAGCCATTGCCATCAAAGAGCAGCAGATCGCCCTGCTGAAAGAGCGCAAGCAAATCATTATCCAAAAAGCCGTCACCCAGGGGCTTGGTTCCACAAATTCGTCTGGAACGAATTTGAACAGCGGCTCTGCCGCTGGCCCGCAGGGCGAGGGCATGGATAGCTCGAGTAATGTGCCTATGAAAGATTCCGGCGTGGATTGGATTGGGGAGATGCCGACGCATTGGGACTTAGTTAAGTTGCGTGGATTGGGCAATATAGTTCGAGGCGGATCGCCACGACCGGCTGGACATCCGATGTACTTTTCTGACGAGGGTGTTCATTGGATTACGGTGGGCGAGGTGACCAAAAACGAAAATGCCTTTTTAGAAAAAACAACAGGATTTCTGACTAAAAGAGGTGTTGAGCAAAGCAGGTATATTGAGAGCGGTACTTTCTTGTTAACGAACAGTGGTGCAACTTTGGGGGTGCCAAAGATTTCCAGAATTTCCGGTTGCATAAATGACGGCGTACTTGCATTTCTCGGAGTAAATGAGAGCAGAATATCAAAAAATTTCTTGTATTACTTTTTTTCTTCTCAAACTATGAGGATTCGAGATGAGATGAATCAAGGCGCCACGCAGCCGAATTTAAACACGAATTTGGTTAAGAATATGAAGTTGCCGTTGCCTCCCGTTATTGAACAAGAAAAAATCGTCGAGTGGTTGAATAAGTTCACCATTGATGTTCGGGTGTGCATCACTATTCAAAATGAACAAATCAAAAAGCTAAAAGAATACAAAACCACCCTGATCAACAGCGCAGTGACCGGCAAAATCAAAGTCACCCCTGAAATGGCAGAGATGCAGGAAGCAGTGGAGGCATAAGGATGTTCACCGTCAATCACCAGACCAACCGCATTAGCCCGGTAAAAATCAAAACCTTCAGCGAGCTGGGTTTTAGCGAACGAAAGCACCTACAGGAGTGGTTGGCCTATCAGCCCGATGCATTGGGTGAAGAACTGCTGATTATCCAGAAGGAGTTTGATGGCTTTGACGACACCCGTGAGCGCCTTGACCTGCTGGCGCTGGATAAAGACGGCAACCTGGTGATTATCGAAAACAAGCTGGATGACAGTGGCCGCGATGTGGTGTGGCAGGCACTGAAATACGCCTCCTATTGCGCTAGCCTCACCAAAGGACAAATAGTCGAAATTTACCAGCAGTACCTGCACCGCTACCAACCAACAATTCAGGCTGGCGAATCCTTGGCCCAGGCAGGGCAGCCTTCTGATGCCGCATCACGAATTTGTGAGTTCCTTGATGCGCCAGATCTGGATGAAGTAAAACTCAATCTGGGCAATAGCCAGAGAATTATGCTGGTAGCTGCTAACTTTAGAAAGGAGGTCACCAGCACCGCCCTTTGGCTGCTCGGTCAGGGAATAAGCGTTCAATGCTTTAAGGTCACACCCTACTCCCTCGGTGAGCAGTTATTAATCAATATCGACCAGATTATTCCCACGCCGGAAGCCAGAGAGCTGATGATTGGTATTAGCGCCAAGGAGGCGGAGGAGAAAACCACGGAAGTGGTGCGAAGAAATGCCCAGAGCATCAGAAGGGAGTATTGGGAGCAGGCACTGGAAGTCTTCCAGAAAAGTGCTTGTACCCTGTACAACAATATCAGCCCCAGCAAAGATCACTGGCTTTCTGCGGGGTCGGGTTTGAGTGGCTGCCCCTACAATCTGATTTTCTTGCAGAAGGAGCTTCGGGTAGAGCTTTGGATAAGCCGAGGTAATACGCTTGAGAACAAGTTTTTGTTCGATTCTCTGATGGCAATGAAGCAGGAGGTTGAACAGAGCTTTGGCGCGGAGCTGGAATGGATGCGACTGGAAAGCAAAAAATCCTGTCGAATTCAGTTCTCTTGCCCAGCGGATGCTTTTAATAAGGACGCATGGCCGGAATCTGTTACTTGGCACCTGGCGCATATGAGCAAGCTGGAGCAGGCGCTGAAGCAACCGCTGCAAAAAGCCGCCGACGCATTGAAACAGCATGGTTTTGAGTAGGGTTATTCGATGACCGTAGACCGCAGCCAAGAGTACTTACAATCCCTGCTAAAAGAACTGTGCTCACTGCCGCAGGAAACCGAATGGGTGGAGTTCAAGCACAACAACGATGACGCGCCGCTGATCGGTGAATATATTTCGGCGTTGGCGAATTCGGCGGCTTTGCTGGGCAAGCAATCTGCCTATGTGGTTTGGGGTGTTGAGAATGATACCCACGAGGTGATCGGCACTACGTTCAAGCCTTCGGCGGCTCGTCACAAGCAGCAGGAGTTGGAAAGTTGGTTGTTGCAAAAAATATCGCCAAAGATTCACTTTCGCTTTTTTGAGTTTGTCAGTGCTAATGGGTTGTCGGTCGTTATTCTGGAAATGCAGGCTGCTACCAATAATCCGGTGCAATTTGAAGGCATCGAGTTTATTCGTGTTGGCTCCTATAAAAAGAAGTTAAAGGAGTATCCAGAGAAAGAGCGAGCACTATGGCGGATTTTCGATAAAACGCCTTTTGAGCGTCAAATGGCAGCCTCTAATTTAAGTGCCGATGAGGTGCTGAAATTGCTGGATTACCCGGCCTATTTTGAGTTAACCAGCTTGCCTTTGCCGGATAATCGTGCCGGTATTTTAAATGCTTTAAAGGCAGATCAGTTGATTCAGGAAGTGCCCGGTGGTCAATGGGGTATCGCGAATCTGGGCGCCATTCTGTTTGCGAAAAAGTTGCAAAATTTTCAGCACCTTGGGCGCAAGGCGGTGCGCCTGATTTTATACCGGGGTAACAGCCGTATCGAAACGGTGCGAGAATTTGGCGGCAACAAAGGTTATGCCGTTGGCTTTGAAGGGCTTATCGATTATATAAAGACCCTGTTGCCCTCCAATGAAGAAATAGGCAAAGCGTTCCGTAAAGAAGTGCCTATGTATCCAGAGCTGGCTATTCGTGAGTTGGTAGCGAATGCCATTATTCATCAGGATTTCACCCTGACGGGTACCGGCCCCATGATTGAGCTTTTTGACAAGCGGATGGAGATTACCAACCCCGGGGTGCCATTGGTGGATACCCAGCGCTTCTTGGATAGCCCTCCTCAAAGCCGCAATGAAGCCCTGGCGTCATTTATGCGCCGAATCAATATTTGTGAGGAGCGCGGTAGCGGTGTTGATAAGGTTATTGGTCAGGTGGAGGTTTATCAATTACCCGCCCCTATCTTTGAAAAGACGGATCAACATACCCGTGTAGTATTGTTCACATATAAAGATTTCAAGGATATGGAGTCAGAGGATCGGATAAGAGCTTGCTATCAGCATTGCTGCCTGAAATATGTCAATCGGGAGCCCATGAATAATACCTCTCTGAGAGAGCGGTTCCGTATTGAGGAGGGAAACAGCGCAATGGCAAGCCGCATTATCAAGCAAACGGTGGAGGCTGGGCTGATTCGACTCCATGACTCCACTGCGAATAGAAGAGCCTATCGTTATGTCCCCTTTTGGGCATAGCGCTGTTCTCATGTGACGGTCATTTGACGGGATACAGGGTTGATTTTGTCTGTCCTTTTAAAATCAATGTGTTGCGGTTGTTTTTCATTTGATGGTCATTTGACTAGAAGGTTGAATGTTGGAACTAAATATAAGTAAATCAATTGGTTAGCTTGTTGTTCCCATTTGATTGAGGCTTTATTCTAAAGGCGAGTAAAGACAGATAGATAGGATGTTTTATGGTCAGCAACACCAAGGAACAGGCGCTGGAGGCCGCGATTGAGCAGGCTTTGACTGGCACCACCATAGAAGCCGTCAAGGCTGCGGGGGAGATTGCCGATGGTGCCCACACCCAGGTCAGGGAGACGCCAGCTGACTATCTGGTGGGCAATCAGCGTTTTAAGCTGGGGCTGCCGACCGATTTCAACGCTCAATACGCCATCGATAACCGATTTTTCTGGCGTTTCTTAGAACAGACCCAAACGCTGGAGCTGGCTAAGCTCCAAAAGCACAACCCGTCGGATTGGCAGCGCAAGCTGTTAGAACGCTATGACCGGCTGATGAAAAAGCATGGAATTCTGCACTTGCTGAAGAAAGGGCTGAGTGTGGACGATGCCCACTTTCACCTGATGTACCCTGCCCCACTGGCCAGTAGCAGCGAGAAGGTGAAGCAGAACTTTGCTGCCAACATCTTCAGCTGCACGCGCCAGGTTTGTTACTCCCTGGCCAATCCCCTTCAGGAAATCGACATGGTGCTGTTCCTGAATGGCATCCCCCTGGTGACGCTGGAGTTGAAAAACGCCTGGACGGGGCAAACGGCCCGTTACCACGGCCAGAAACAGTACCGTGAAGACCGTGATACGAATCAGCCACTACTGAATTTCGCGCGCTGCCTGGTGCATATGGCGGTGGACACCGATGAAGTGTATATGACCACCAAGCTGGCTGGGAAAGGCACTTTCTTTTTACCCTTTAACAAAGGCCACAATCACGGCAAAGGTAATCCGCCGAATCCAAGTGGCCACAAGACAGCCTATCTCTGGGAGCAGGTGTTCACCAAGGACAGTATGGCGAACATCATCCAGCACTTTGTAAGGCTGGACGGAAGCAGCAAAGATCCGCTGGCCAAACGCACCCTGTTTTTTCCTCGCTATCATCAGCTTGATGTGGTTCGTAGGCTGGTAAAGCACGCTGCAGAATACGGTGTTGGACAAAGTTACCTGATTCAGCATTCCGCTGGTTCGGGAAAATCAAACTCGATCACCTGGGCCGCCTATCAATTGATCGAAACCTATCCGCTCTCTGAGACGGTTGAGGGCAACCGGGGCATGGAGCAGCCGCTATTCGATTCTGTGATAGTGGTCACTGATCGGCGGCTTCTGGATAAGCAACTGCGTGACAATATCAAGGAATTCTCAGAGGTTAAGAATATTGTCGCCCCGGCATTCAAGTCCTCAGAGCTTAAGCATGCTCTGGAAGCGGGCAAAAAAATTATCATCACTACCATTCAGAAATTCCCCTTCATTATTGATGGCATTGAAGATCTCAGCGACAAACGCTTTGCCGTAATCATCGACGAAGCTCACAGCTCTCAGTCTGGCTCGGCACACGACAATATGAATCGGGCTATGGGGCAGTCGGCCATTGAGGAAGAGGAAGACGCCCAGGACAAAATCCTGATGGCAATGAAGTCCCGAAAAATGCGCGGCAATGCCTCTTACTTGGCGTTCACTGCTACGCCCAAAAACACCACGCTTGAAAAGTTTGGTGAGCAGCAAGCTGACGGCTCTTTCAAGCCATTTCACCTCTACTCGATGAAGCAAGCCATAGAGGAAGGCTTTATTCTTGATGTGCTGGCCAACTACACCACCTACAAAAGCTACTATGAGATTGAAAAATCGATAGCCGAGAACCCCGAATTCGACACCAAAAAGGCGCAGAAGAAGCTGCGCGCCTATGTTGAGCGCAGTCAGCACACCATCGACACCAAAGCCGAGATTATGCTCGAGCACTTCATTGCCCATGTGATCAACGGTAAGAAGCTGAAAGGCAAAGCGAAGGCCATGGTGATTACTCAGAACATCGAGACCGCGATTCGCTACCACAAAGCGCTGACGAGACTGCTGATCGCCAAGGGGTCGCCCTTTAAAGCCTTGATAGCCTTCTCAGGTACAAAGGAAGTGGACGGCATTGAGTACACCGAGGCCGAAATAAACGGGTTTTCCGAGTCTGACACCAAAGACAAATTCGACACGGATGAATATCGCATGCTCGTGGTGGCGAACAAGTACCTGACGGGCTTTGACCAACCCAAACTATCCACTATGTATGTGGATAAGAAATTGGCTTCGGTGTTGTGCGTTCAGGCGCTGTCACGCTTGAACCGATCGTCTCAAAAGCTCGGTAAGAAAACGGAAGACCTCTTCATTCTGGATTTCTTTAACAATGTGGACGACATCAAAACCGCCTTTGACCCCTTCTATACCGCGACTTCACTATCGCAGGCGACTGACATCAATGTACTGCATGAGTTGAAAGATGCACTGGACGATGTGGGAGTGTATGAGTGGTACGAAGTCGAAGACTTTGTGAAGCGGTATTTCAACAACGAAGATGCTCAGAAGCTTAGCCCCATTATCGATGTAGCAGCTGCCCGCTTTGAGCACGAACTTGAGCTGGAAGACAGCGAGAAAATCGATTTCAAAATCAAAGCCAAGCAGTTTGTGAAGATCTATGGCCAGATGGCGTCGATTATCCCCTATGAAATCGCCGTTTGGGAGAAGTTGTTCTGGTTCCTCAAGTTCCTGATACCCAAGCTGAAAGTGAGCGACCCTGATGCAGACGCCATCGACGAGCTACTGAGCTCGGTAGATCTGAGTTCCTACGGGCTTCAGAGAGTCAAGCTCAACCAGGCGATTGCGCTGGATGCCGGAGAAACTGAGGTTGATCCGCAAAACCCCAATCCGCGCGGCGCGCATGGTGTGGAGGTGGAGACCGATCCACTGGATGAGATTGTCCGGAGCTTCAATGAGCGATGGTTTCAGGGCTGGAGCGCAACTCCTGAAGAGCAGCGTGTTAAATTCGTCAACATCGCAGAAAGTATTCGTCAGCATCCAGACTTTGAAGATAAGTACAAGAACAACCCTGATCCTCATAATCGCGAGCTGGCTTTCGAGAAAATTCTAAAGGAAATTATGCTTCGCCGTCGTAAAGACGAACTTGAGTTGTACAAGCTGTTTGCGGGGGATGTCGCTTTCAAGGCCTCGTGGATGCAGAGTATGCAGAGGGTTATTGACCGAGGCTAGAAAATTCGGAGCCTTTGGCGGCGTGGGGCTTTGCCAAAAAGTTTCGAAAAGTCACAATGGAGTGAGCGTTGGAAGTTAAAAATAATCCTGCAGGTCGACTTTATGATTTGTTAAAGGCGGCGAAAAAGCAACCACCGAGAGAGAAAGTGAGAGATGTTTGGGCGAAGGTGTTTGATGTCGACCCAGCTGATACGGCCTTACTTTTAACGATGATTGCTGACTTAATAATTTTGGTAGCCAATACGAAGGCTTCCATAGAGCGGCTGGAGAATGTAGACAATACGTTATATCTCAAGCCATTCGTTAAATTAGAAAACCTATTCTCTCAGGTTAATTTAAATCGTGAATGCTAGTTGGGAGCCATGGCACAAACAATTGGACGAGCCGACGTTGTACGGTTTGCAGTTTGCGGCTGATCAGCTTTCGCGTAGCTCTGGCAAAACAGCATTGCCTGGTAAAGACATCGAGTCATTGCAGAGTGAGCTTGAGCAACTGTTAGATAATGTCATTGGATCTGATATTCCTCAGGGTTTGAAGGCCTTATTTTTGCGTAACTTAGAATCTATCCGCCATTCTGTTCTTGTGTATCGAATCAAGGGTATTGACGGCCTTGAAGAGGAGTTAGAACGTGCTGTCGGGTTCTTAGTGTTGAATCGTCAAGATATTCCTGCAGAAGGTGATCCATCCGAATCAAGGAAATATTGGGAGAAATTTTTCTCATTGGTTGATCGAATCAATCAGTTGGTCGCTCTAGGTCGTGGAGTGAAGGAGTTGTCGGGGCCTGCAATGCATGCGATCAGTCATATTTTGGGTAAATAGTGTTTTTCCGTAATGAATACTCTGTGTTCATTTAACGATTGATTTTTCTGTTTAAAAAGCGCAAATATACGCTTTAACCAATCAGAAAAGTTGATCAACTATGGCAGCACCGCGAACAACTTTGGATCAATGGCATTGCTTTTTGGCGGTGGTGGACGAAGGCAGCTATGCCCGAGCAGCTGATGCCCTGCATAAAAGTCAGTCGGCTGTGACTTATGCCGTGCAAAAACTAGAAGAACAATTGAATGTGCCGGTCTTTGAGATTAAGGGTCGAAAAGCGGTGCTGACAGAAGCCGGTCAAAGCTTGTATCGGCGGGGCCGGGGCCTGATTGATGAGGCGATGCGGCTGGAGAAAAGTGCAGCGTCGGCTGCTGCGGGTTGGGAGCCCCAGCTACGCATAGTGGCTGATGCTTTGTTTCCGTCGGCGGCGATGCTGGATTGCTTAAAACACTTGGCGGAGGAATGCCCAGATACTCGTCTGGAATGCATAGAAACTGTACTCAGCGGGGCAGAAGAAGCATTGCTGGAGCGGCGTTGCGATATCGCGATTACGGGCATTGTGCCGCCGGGGTTTTTGGGCGATCACCTGATGCGAGTGCGCTTTAATGCGGTTGCACATCGAGACCACCCTCTTCATCAATTGGATCGGGTGCTGGATTTTCGGGATTTACGACCTTTTCGGCAGTTGGTCGTACGGGATTCCGGGGCGAGGAAGCCGCGGGACTCAGGCTGGCTTGATGCGGCGCAGCGATTGACGATAAGCCGTATAGACCTCTCTGTGCAAGCAGTTTCAGAGGGTATTGGCTTTGCTTGGCTGCCAGATATTGCGATGCAGAAAGAGCTTGCTGAGGGCGTTTTAAAGCCGCTGCCGATGGCCGAGGGGGGTGAGCGGTTTGCAGATTTGTTTATTGTCATGCCAGACCGTGAGTTGGCCGGCCCAGCTGCGTTGCGGGGTGAGGTGCTGATTCGTGCGGCGGCAAAACAGCTAGTGGCGGCCTGCCATGAGCACTGGGGGAATGAAGCGCTCTTAGAATCTTAGTTTCTGCCAGGGCCTGTTAGTGTTTACAGGCCTTAAGCGGGTTCTTCTGAAGCAGAACGCGACTTATCGTAATTGGGCTAAGTCTTGGTTATACGCTTGGGTAAGGTCATTGTAACGGCTGGCAATGTCTTCCAGTTCTGCTACGGCAGCGTTGTATAGCAAGCTGTTGTCGGTTTTTGGGCAGGCGGCCAGTTTGCGGCTAGCCTGCTGCAGATAGTGCTCAACTTCTGGTCCTAATGCCTTCACTTGCTCGTAATTGGTATCGGCAATTCCGGGGATGGGGGGCGCGCCAGCGGTTGCTTCAAGGGGGCAGTGGGCCAGGCTGCTTAGGGGCAGTAATAGCGCGGTGGTGATAATGCCGCAACGAATAAACAGTGTCATGCAAGGTGTCCTTCTGCCGCTATGGCGCAGAAAAAGCCAAATGGATAATAACTAAAATACACATATTATGCTCTATGTGCACTATCGGCGTGGCTGAATTTCTTGAAAATGCGACTTGCTTGGCCGTTAGCTTGTGTTATTGCGGATGATGGCGGAATTTGCCCGGTGTTTGGCAGCGCTGTGGGTGGGTGAGGATCTGCGAACTAGGTCAGTAAGTAGGGATGTTATTGCCGGCAACCCAGTGGTTGCTGCGGGTAAGAAAATAGAAGGCAATGCCGAGGCTGAGGCCCCTGGCAAGGTTAAAAGTCGCAAAGCTCAACCATAGACCGTGATTTAACCAAGGCTGGCTGACATACCATAAGGGCAGGTACACGAGGAACACGCTGCCCAGCATGCCCCATTGCATGGCGCGGGTGCGCAGACAGCCGATAAAAATACCATCCAGCAAATAACTCCACACCGATAATATCGGCATGGCGAGTAACCATGGGTAATAGGTTTTGGCGAGTTCGCGCACCGAGTCGAGCCCGGTCATCAGTTGCAGTAACGGAGATTTCGTAATGAGCAGGATGGCCGTGGCCAGCAGAGCGCTGATCAGCGACCACTTTCCGCAGGCACGGCAGCAATCTAAAAATCGGCGCTTATCTTTTTGGCTGTAGGCTCGACCGCAGAGAGCTTCGGCGGCATGGGCAAAGCCATCTATGCCGTAGGCTCCGGCGAGCACCAGTTGAATGAGAATGGCATTGGCGGCCAATATATTTTCACCCAGTGCAGCGCCTTGGGCGGTAAAAAACGCAAAACTAAATAGCAGCGCTGCGGTACGCATAAAAATACGCCCATTGTCTGCGAGAAAGTGGCTTAGAGGCTGGCCTTGTTTAAAGGCGTTGCTTAAACCTTGCTGCCAGCTGGTCTTCAGTGCCGCTCGGGTGGCGAGTAAGGCAATACCGAAACCACAATATTCACTGATGACGCTGGCCCACGCGGCGCCTTCGCTCCGCCAGTCCATGTGCACAATAAAAAGGTAATCCAAACCAATATTGAGACTGTTTACGGCAACGGCAATGATCAGCGGGGTGCGGGTGTTGTGCTGGCCAATCAACCAGCCGCTGACGGCATAGGTGCACAGAACGGCGGGAGCGCTGAGCAGGCGGATGTGCAAATATGCGTCGGCCAGCGGGTGTAGCTTGGCGGGCGTGTCCATTAATGACAGGCCGGTGTTAATTAAAAATGGCTGGGCAATAACAATGGTGACGCCAATCGACAAGCCAACGGTCAGCGCTTTCAATAATAGTGCGGCGCTATCCTTGCCTTCGGCTTGGGCGCTTGCTCCGGTTGTGCCCATTCTCAAAAAGCCAAAACTCCAATAAATGAAGGCCAGCAAGCTGCTGCCGATGGCAACGGCGCTGAGAAAGCGGCTGCTTTCTAAGTGGCCGAGCATGGCGGTGTCCGCAAGACCGAGTGCGGGAACGGATAGGTTGGCCAGAATCATCGGCCACGCTAGCTGCCAGATTTTTTGGTCAACGGGTTTTTGAGTTAATGCAGTCCGCAAAGTATTGCCGAGTTGTCTGGGAAGGTTGGCGATAGCCCACATTGTAGTCGATCATTGTGCGGATTAGGGCGATGATTTTGACATCGGTGGCGCCGATATCAAGGTTTGCGACGAGCAGCGGAAAGCTGAAAGACTTAGGTTTTGTGCTCAGCAAGCTTAGCTTGCTCGCTGAGGGTAATTTGGGTGGGAGACCTCGTCAGTTTGCAAAAATTCAATTTTTTGCGAGATAAAATTATCCCTTAATCACTCTATATATTGTGTTGCAACAAGGACTGCCCCCCCTTCACTAGTGTAAAGAACCGATGCCGCCACGGTAAATCATGCACTTACATCAATTCTTGGGGTATGGAGAGTAGCCTTGTTGAGCGTATCAGGTTTATAATTGCGGCGTTTTGTCGCACCCAAAGCCATTGGCGTGGTGCCGCAGTGTGTAATTCTCGGGGGAGATTTCAATTACTCACCACAGTTATTGTGGTGGCTTGCTCTCGCCCGGTCTGTTTTAGCATCCAATGTAAATTGTGTTTTCTAAACAGGGGGTTGCGTGTTGCGCGTACTGCAAAAAATTGCGCCTAGGGGTTTAATAAACTGTACACGGAGACACGGGAGATGCTTCAACAAGCGAAACGGCTTTCAAAGCTGGCGCTTAGTCCTGTGCTAATGCTGCTGAGCCTGTCTAGTACTAGCGCTTGGGCCGCCGAGTCGGCACAGCGTTGGCAAACCAATATGACGCCTGGCGTGACTGAAGTAGGGACGAAAATTTACGACCTGCACATGTTAGTTTTTTGGATATGTGTTGTTGTAGGTATTCTGGTTTTTGGGGTGATGTTTTATTCGGTATTCGCATACCGCAAAGAGCGTCATCAAGAGCCTGCTACTTTTCACGAAAACACACGACTGGAAATTGCGTGGACAATTGTCCCCTTCATCCTGCTGATTTTCATGGCGGTACCCGCCACGACGACGCTGCTTGAAATCTATGATACCGACGATGCCGATATGGACATCTTGGTAACGGGTTATCAGTGGAAGTGGAAGTACGAGTACATTAACCCCAATGGCGACAATGTCAGTTACTTTTCTACTCTGTTGACCGATAAGTCTGAAATCGGTAACAGCGAAGAGAAAGGCTCGAATTATCTGCTAGAGGTCGATGAGCCCCTGGTATTGCCTGTCGATAAAAAAATTCGCTTTTTGGTGACTGCAAATGACGTGCTTCATGCTTGGTGGGTTCCCGCCCTGGCAGTGAAGCGCGATGCGATTCCTGGCTTTATTAATGAAGCTTGGACCAAGCCAACTGAAACCGGTGTTTACCGTGGTCAGTGTGCTGAGCTTTGTGGTCGCGACCACGGCTTTATGCCAATTGTGGTAAACGTCGTTAGTGATGACGAATACCAGGATTGGATGGCTGGCAAGCAAGCAGAAGTTGCCGAGCTGAAAAAGCTGATGGAAAAAGACTTCAACATGGACGAGCTTGTAGCCCGCGGTAAGCAGGTATACGACCGTGCATGTGCAGCTTGTCATGGCGGCAATGGTGAAGGCGGCGTGGGTAAAGCCATCGCTGGCAGCCCAATTGCTACTGGCTCCGTCGACGAACATCTTGATGTCGTTGTAAACGGCGTGCCGGGTACTGCCATGCAGGCGTTTGGTACTCAGCTGAATGAAGTGGATCTGGCAGCAGTTATCACTTATCAGCGCAACGCGTTTGGCAACAACATGGGCGACCGGTTGCAGCCAGTTGATATCTACAAATTCAAGAAAGGTCAGTAGGAGGATTCACCATGGGTGCTCACGGACCTGCTAAAGGTTGGACCCGGTGGTTATTTACCACCAACCACAAAGACATCGGTACGATGTATTTGTGGTTTAGTTTCGCAATGTTCTTGCTTGGCGGCTCGTTCGCCATGATCATCCGCGCCGAGCTGTTTCAGCCCGGTTTGCAGATTGTACAGCCAGAGTTTTTTAACCAAATGACCACCATGCACGGCTTGGTGATGGTCTTTGGTGCGATCATGCCCGCGTTTGTCGGTTTGGCTAACTGGATGATTCCGATGATGATCGGTGCTCCAGATATGGCCCTGCCGCGGATGAATAACTGGTCGTTCTGGATTTTGCCGCCAACCTTTGCGTTGCTGGCATCTACCCTGCTTATGGAGGGTGGTGGCCCTAACTTCGGTTGGACGTTCTATGCGCCGCTATCAACAACGTATGCGCCGCCTAGTGTCACCTTCTTTATCTTCGCGGTCCACGCGATGGGTATTTCCTCCATCATGGGGTCTATCAACATCATTGCAACGATTGTAAACATGCGCGCGCCTGGCATGACTTACATGAAAATGCCGATGTTTGTGTGGACCTGGTTGATTACAGCGTTCTTG
Source organism: Spongiibacter sp. IMCC21906 (assembly GCF_001010805.1). NCBI lineage: Bacteria > Pseudomonadati > Pseudomonadota > Gammaproteobacteria > Cellvibrionales > Spongiibacteraceae > Spongiibacter > Spongiibacter sp. IMCC21906. The sequence goes on from NZ_CP011477.1 coordinate 520,554, forward strand.
CTAGTAGCGGTTATGCCGGTATTGGCTGGCGCAGTCACCATGATGCTGATGGATATTCACTTCGGTACCAGCTTCTTTAACGCCGCTGGTGGCGGTGACCCGGTTTTGTTCCAGCACGTATTCTGGTTCTTTGGTCACCCCGAGGTTTACATCATCATTTTGCCAGCATTTGGTGTGGTGTCTGAGGTTATTCCTACTTTCTCTCGCAAGCCTTTGTTTGGTTACGACTCTATGGTTTACGCCACAGCGTCTATCGCCTTCCTGTCGTTTATCGTGTGGGCTCACCACATGTATACGGTGGGTATGCCGATTGCGGGCGAGCTGTTCTTTATGTACGCCACCATGCTTATCGCGGTGCCGACAGCGGCCAAGGTGTTTAACTGGATCACGACGATGTTCAAGGGTTCGATTACTCTTGAAACGCCGATGCTTTTTGCCATCGCCAAGGTCTTCCTGTTTACCATCGGTGGTCTGTCTGGCCTGATGCTGGCGATTGCGCCCGCTGACTTCCAGTACCACGATAGCTATTTCGTTGTTGCTCACTTCCATTACACAATGGTGGCTGGTGCAATCTTCGCCCTGTCTTCTGCGGTCTACTACTGGATTCCAAAGTGGACTGGCAAGATGTACAACGAAACGATGGGTAAAGTGCACTTTTGGGTATCGTTTATCGGTTTCAACCTGACCTTCTTCCCGCAGCATTTCGTGGGTCTGGCAGGTATGCCGCGTCGTATTCCCGATTACAACCTGATGTTTGCAGACTTCAATATGATGTCTTCAATCGGTGCCTTTATTTACGGTACTAGCCAGCTGTTGTTCTTGTTCAACATTGTTAGAACAATTACCCACGGCAAGCCGGTTAACTCGGATAAAGTTTGGGAAGGTGCAACAACATTGGAGTGGACTGTTCCGTCTCCTGCGCCCTATCACACTTTCACGACGCCACCGGAAGTGAAGTAATAAGGCATTGATGTCAGGACAGGTAGCGGTATGAGCCAGGTACATAACAGCAAAGTTGCAAAAACCAGCGCCAAATTGGCTGTGTTGGTTGTCGCTATGTTTGTTTTTGCTATTTGGGTGATGCCGCCACTCTATAATGCCCTGTGTGAAGTATTGGGTATTAATGGTAAAACCGGCGGTCGTTATGAGGTGGTGGAAAGCGGTATTGATACCAGCCGAACGATCAAAGTGCAGTTTGTGGCTCAAAACAACGAGCTGATGCCTTGGGAGTTCGCTCCCAATACTAGCCAGATTGAAGTTCATCCTGGCGAGCCGGCACAAGTCACCTACTATGCTAAGAATACCCAGGGCCATGCGATGGTTTCTCAGGCAATTCCGAGCATAGTGCCTTCTCGGGCGGCAGAATTTTTCCATAAAACGGAATGTTTTTGCTTTAACCAGCAGCCGCTGGATGCCGGAAAAGACACAGACTTAGCACTGCAGTTTATTGTCGATAGGGATATCCCTGCAGATATTCATGTGATTACCCTGTCCTACACGATTTTTGATGTAACCGAGATGGCGGCCAAGCAACAAAGTGCTGTTGCAACGGCATCTAATTAGGAAGAGATTTTTCTCTGATCGAGAAAACGGAGATATAACAATGGCAGGTCAAAGCAATACCGGGCACGAAACCTACTACGTGCCAGAGAGTAGTAAGCTTGCTATAAGTGCAACTATTGGCATGGTAGCGTCAGTTTATGGCGCGGCCAGCTTTATTAATGACAGCAGCTACGGCGCGGCAGAAGGCAGCAATTCCGGGTTTATTTTATGCGCCGGTTTGGCTTGGTTGTTTGCCACGTTGTTTGTGTGGTTTCGCACTACTATCACAGAAAACCGTGCGGGCATGAACAGTGCTCAGCTGAAGCATTCCTATGTTATTGGCATGCAGTGGTTTATTTTTTCTGAAGTGATGTTTTTTGCGGCTTTCTTCGGTGCACTGTTCTACGTTCGTAATTTAGCTGGTCCCTGGCTTGCCGGTGAAGGTGACGGTGCCATGAACACGTTGCTGTGGCCTGGCTTTGAATACAGCTGGCCGTTGATGCAAACGCCGCAGGATGCGATCGGTGGCGTTCAAGCGCAAGCCTCAGCAGGACATTTGGCTAACGCCGGTGAGTTTACTGGCGCAGAAAAGCATTTGTCCTTCCCCGGCTTTGCTAACATGAGCCACTGGTTGCCGTTGTACAACACCATTATTCTGTTGGCATCTAGCTTTACTTGCCATATTGCCCACGTGGGTATCAAAAACAACGACCGCAAAAAATTCAACACATGGTTGATTGTGACTGTGGCATTGGGTTTGATCTTCCTGTTCTTACAGTACAAGGAATATCACGAAGCCATCTTTGAATACGGCATTCGTCTGAATAGCGGTGTGTACGGCACGACCTTCTTCATGCTGACCGGTTTCCACGGCTTCCATGTGGCGATGGGTACCTTCATGCTGTTGGTGCAACTGCTGCGCTCGCTGAGCAAGGGCCACTTCAGTGCCACCGATCAGTTCGGCTTTGAAGCCTCTAGTTGGTACTGGCACTTTGTTGACGTGGTATGGGTGTTCTTGTTCCTGTTTGTTTACATCTTGTAAGCCAGCAACACACACCAAAAGCGACAGGGAGGCCGGGAGTCGATAGCATCGATCCCGGCCTCTTGTTTGAGGGGTTTGAAGGATTTATTGAGCCGGTTCCAATTGTTCGATGGCTTCACCGCGGTCGAGATAGCGTTGATCCCATGGGGCGTTCGATCCCAGTTGGCCTGTATAAACGCCGTAAAACAGAAAGCCCATTAACAGGGTGGCCAATATCAAGCGAACGCTCAATGAATGCCAGGTGCGCATGGTCTTTCCCTGATCTTTCATCAAAAAAGCCAGCCCGCTAAACAGGCTGATGACCAAACCGATGAATAGGATTACGATGACGACTTTTAACCACATTTGTAAGCACCTCCAAAAACTTCGTCGCAGTATACACAAGCCTTGTTAGTCCAACGATAATGACCCAGCCCTCTTCACGTTTTCAATGGCAATTAGACTGGAAATCGCTTTTAGCCATCGTACTTATGTTGCCGGTTTTGCTCAGCTTGGGTAGCTGGCAGTTGCAGCGTGCTGATGAGAAAGAGGCATTGTTACTGGATTTTCAGCAACGACAAGCATTGCCGCCCGTGGCTATTACTGGTCTTGAAGAATATCTTAATTACCGGCCGGTAACGGCCAAAGGTGAATTTGATTCAGCACGCTATTGGCTGCTGGATAACCGGATAGTCGATGGCCGTTTTGGTTACGAAGTGGTTGGCCTTTTTACCTTAAAAAACGGCAGAAAGCTGCTCGTGAATCGGGGCTGGATACAGGGTGATCCGGGTCGACAGCAACTGCCGCTGCCGCCTGTGCCCGCCGCTGAGATAGAATTACAAGGGCAGTTATATCTGGGTAAAGAAAAGCCCTTTAGCTTGGGCGAGCAAGTGGTAACGGAGTGGCCCCGGCTACAGCAGTGGTTGAATCCCGAAGCGCTCCATGCGGAGTTTCCGGCGTTGTTACCAACGGTGCTGCAGTTAAATCAGCAAAGCCCTGCTGCGCTGAAAATAAAGCGGATCGTCGTTAATGTCAGCCCGGAAAAGCATATTGGCTATGCTGTGCAGTGGTTTGGCATGGCGTTGGTGCTGGCGATTATATTTTTATGCCGAAACAGCAATATTGTTCCCTTGCTGCGGCGTTCATCGACATTGAGAAAATGAACAATGAGTGACATCGCAAACTCAAATAGCAAAAAACAGCTTGGCTTAATATTGGGTATCCCCGTGGTGGTGGTGCTTTTTTCCAGTATTTTGTTTTTTCTGGCTAAGGAAAATGTCATCAACTTCGGCACGGTTAATCAAGGAACCTTGATTCGACCACCAGTGCAGCTAGGTGAGCTGCATCCAGTGCGCAATGACGGTGGTGAATTTCTCTTCGACCTACCTGAATCAAAATGGGTATATATCATTGTTGGTGGCCGCCAGTGTCGGGATGCCTGTGAACGCATGCTCTATTTGACCCGCCAAACCCGCATTGCTCTGGGTAAAAAAACCGATCGGGTGGAGAGGATTTATTTGGCGTTAGATGGGCCGGTATCCGCTTCGCTGCGCGATTTCATCGAGAGTGAACACGACGACCTAACGATACTCCACGCCGATGGCAATGCTTTTTTAAAAGCCTTTGAGGGAATGGAAATTAATCCCAGAGATCCCCAGGTTTTTTATGTGGTCGACCCTTTGGGTTGGGCAATGATGTACTATCGCGCAGCCGACACAAATCAGCAAACACTGACGGCGCTTGGCAAAGATGTACTGAAGGATATGAAGCGTCTTCTTAAATAGAAGGCTACCCCAGGGTGGGCTTTTAATGGACTGTTTTGGTAAATGATAATGCGTTTTTTTAACTCAGCAGCGGAACGTAAATCGGGTTTTCGGCTGACCTTAATAGCTTGCTTTGTGGCGATTGTGGTATTGGCTTTGGGTGTATTTACCCGTCTGGCTGATGCGGGTCTAGGCTGTCCTGACTGGCCTGGTTGCTACGGACATGTATTGTGGCCAACAGCCGATCATGAGGTAGCGCGGGCAAATGAAGCTTACCCGGATATGCCGGTGGAGCATGACAAAACGTGGCCGGAAATGGTGCATCGCTATTTTGCGTCGAGTTTAGGCCTGTTCACTATTGCTATTTTGGCGTTATCGGTGCGCAATCGCCGACAAGATCCCAGTCAGCCGATAAAGCTCCCCGCCTTTTTATTGGGCTTTATTATTTTGCAGGGCATGTTTGGCATGTGGACGGTCACCTTAAAGCTGTGGCCGCAAGTGGTGACTTCGCATTTGTTGGGTGGCTTTACCACCCTTAGTCTGCTTTGGTTGCTTTGTTTGCGTTTAAACAATCAGCATTGGCAATTACCTGCGGTAAAAGAACCTACGTTAAAAATGCTTAAGCCCTTGGCAGCCTTTGGCTTATTTATTGTGGTGGTTCAAATTGCCTTGGGCGGTTGGACTACATCGAACTATGCGGATATAGCGTGCCCTGATTTCCCCCAATGTCAGGGTGATTGGTTGCCGCCGATGGATTTTGCAAATGGCTTTAATGTGTTTCAGCATATAGGCCCGAATTACTTAGGTGGCACTTTGGATAATGCAGCGCGGGTTGCGATCCATTTCAGTCATCGTGTCGGTGCTATTGTCACCACGTTATTTTTATTATTTTTGATTTTTAAATTGCGGCATCTTGCGACAAGCCCCGCCAAGCGTATGGCGACCATCACCTTGCTGGTATTAGCGGCCCAAGTCGCTCTTGGGGTGAGCAATGTTGTCTTTCATTTTCCCATTGCAGTGGCGGTTAGCCATAACTTGGTGGGAGCTATTTTGTTGTTGTGCATGGTGACGTTGAACTACCTATTACGTACCGCCGTGGTTCATCGTGGAGGAGTTCGTATATGAGTACCCAAGCAGCCGTAAGCTGGCGCGATTATTACGAGCTTTGTAAGCCCAATGTGGTATTGCTGATGTTACTCACATCCGCAATTGGTATGTTTCTGTCGACGCCGGGAATGGTACCTATAAAGGTTTTGATTTTGGGCAATGCGGGTATTGCCTTATGCGCCGCTGCCGCCGCTGCCGTCAATCATTTGGTAGACAGACGTATTGATTTAGTGATGGCCCGTACGCGTAATCGTCCTATCGCAACCGGCCGTTTGAAAACGGCTAATGCAGCGATTTTCGCCGGGGTGCTCGGTTTGGCCGGTATGGCGATTTTGCTGGTGTACATCAATGCGCTCACGGCATGGCTGACTTTGGCCTCGTTGCTGGGTTACGCAGTGGTTTATACCCTGTTTTTAAAACGCGCCACGCCGCAAAATATTGTGATTGGTGGTATCGCTGGTGCGGCGCCGCCGTTGTTGGGTTGGACGGCAGTGACGGGAGAAATTCACGGCCATGCTCTGTTACTGGTGTTGATTATCTTTGTGTGGACGCCGCCGCATTTTTGGGCGTTGGCTATCCATCGTCGAGATGACTATGCCAAGGTCGACATTCCCATGTTGCCGGTCACCCATGGTATTGGCTACACCAAATTGCACACTCTACTTTATACGGTGCTGTTATTTGTTGTGACATTGCTGCCCTTCGCAACGGGCATGAGCGGTGTTTTGTATCTCTTGGGCGCGGTATGTTTGGGTGCTGGCTTTATTTACTGGGCGGTGGTGCTAATGCGAGGGCAAAACCCCAAAGCCCCAATGGCTACCTTCAAGTATTCCATCATCTATCTTATGGCGCTGTTTATTGTCATGTTGCTGGATCACTACCTGATTCCCAGTGTCACCGTATTTGAGGTAAGACAGTAATGGCAGGTTCAGAAAACAGAGCAAACAGTCAAAAGCAGAATCGAGGCATTAGGCTGACGGTGACGATCATCCTGGTGATCGCGTCGATATTGGTCGGTGGATTCTTCTATGCCTTTACCAAGGCGCGGGTGATGACCGTTGACGAGCTAAAAGCAGAGGGTGCCTATCTTTATGAAAACCCTCGTTTATTGCCTAAGTTCAGCCTGGTAGATGACCTTGGTAAAAGCATGGGGCCTAAGTCGCTGCAAGGGCAGTGGAACCTACTGTTTTTTGGTTTTACTTACTGCCCTGACGTGTGTCCGACTACCCTTGCTCAGCTTAAGAATTTTTATCAGGAGCTAGACCCCGAGGTACAGGCAAACACGCAAATTTGGTTGGTTAGTGTAGACCCCGCCCGGGATACACCAGAGCAGCTACATAGCTACCTGGAGTTTTTTCATCCGGAATTTCGCGGTGTGACCGGCGAGTTTTTGGAGATTCACCGCTTTGCAACGGCGCTGAATATTCCTTTTTCTAAAGTTCCGGGTGGCGGCGACAATTATATGGTGGATCACAGTGCCAATATTGCTCTGGTAAACCCGAAAGGCCATTCGATGGGCTTTTTTAAAGCGCCATTAGAAATCAGTCGTTTGACGAGAACGTATCTGGCGATTCGCGAGCACTACTGATTATTGAGTGACGTAGTGGCGATGTGTGGGGCCTACTGGCCCCGCCGATAGGCGGGCCAAAACTGCGCGAAGACAAATAATAACGCCGCGCCACAGACAATGGCGGGACCCGCCGGCAAGTCCCAATACCACGCTCCACCCAGTCCACTGAAAACCGCCAGCGTGCCAATCACACTGGCGATTATGGCTGTTTGCTCCGGGCTTCTGGCCAGGCGCCCCGCCGCAGTTGCAGGAATAATCAGCATGGCGGTCACCAGCAGCACACCGACTATTTTCATGGCGATAGCCACCGTGGTGGCCACCATCAGCATCATCAATAGCCGCAGCCGGTTGACTGCCAGGCCTTCTATGGCTGCCAGTTCGTGATGGGCTGTGATCGCGACCAAGCTCTTCCAGTAGCGCAGCAATAGCAACAGAACAACCGCATCAATAATCGCCAATTTGATGACATCTTCAGCCATAACCGCCATTAAATCGCCAAATAAAAAGGCGGTGAGATCCAGTCGCTGTTGGTCGAGCAAAGACAGGCTCACCAAACCAATGGCCAAGCTGCTATGGGAGAGAATCGCTAGCAAGCTGTCCAGCGGTGTGTCTCGCCAGTATTGTAGGGCGAACAGCGCCACGGCCAGCAGTAGGCAGCAGATCAGCACTGAAAATTGTAAATCTACTTGTAGGGCGACGCCCAGTGCGACACCTAATAGCGCGGAATGGGCTAAGGTATCGCCGTAAAAAGCCATGCGCTGCCACACCACCAGACTGCCTAATGGGCCAGCGGTGACAGCAAGCAGGAGGCCAGCTAATAAGGCATTTAAAAGAATATCAGTCATGTTGGTGATCGCAGACGACATCGCCATGAATGTCGTGATGATGGTCGTGGTGGTGTTGATAAAGGGCGACGGCCTCGGCGTGGCGACGGCCAAATAACGAAAGGTAAGCCGGATCGTTGCTGACTTGTTCTGGATGACCGTGGCAGCAGATATGCTGATTCAGGCAGATAACCGTATCGGTCTGGGCCATGACCCAATGTAAATCGTGGGACACCATAAGAACGGCGCAGCCGAGATCGTCACGCAGTTGGCCGATCAGCTCATACAGCTCAGTTTGCCCGGTAATATCCAAGCCTTGGGCGGGTTCGTCCAATACCAGTAGCTGGGGTTGTCGCAGCAGTGCCCGGCTTAGCAAAACGCGCTGGGTTTCGCCACCAGAAATATCGTGTAGCGGGGATTTGCGCAGATGGGTGATATTGGTTTGTGCCAGTGCTCGATTGATGTCGGCCTCTCCCCGGCAGGACATGGCCAGAAACCGTTCAACGCTAACGGGCATCAATGGATTGAGGCTGAGCCGTTGGGGCATATATCCAATACGTAAGCCCTTGGCGCGAATAATGTTACCTGCATTGAGCTTGATCAGTCCCAGCGCGGCTTTTATCAAGGTGGTTTTACCGGCGCCATTGGGACCGATGACGGTCATGATTTCGGCAGCATGTAAGCTCAGGTCAATGTTATCCAGCAGCAACTGCCGCCCTTGCTTTAGCGTGAGGTGTTCTAACTGTAACAGGGGGGGGGTCATGGGCGCTGATCCCCGCGACACCGCTGGCAGTAACCGGTCACTTCAACGCACTGGCTGCTAATACTAAAACCTTGATGGTCGGCAGCGTCACCAATGGCGTGGCTGATGGCTGGCGATGCCATTTCTATGGCGACATTGCAGTCTTGGCAGATAAGAAAGTGACCCTCATGGTTGTGGGCGGGGTCATTACAGCCGACAAAGGCGTTCAAAGAGGCTATTCTATGCACCAATTTGTTTTCCAGTAGAAAATCCAGCGCCCGATACACCGTGGGTGGGGCGGGAGGCTTTTGATTTTTTTCGGCAAGATGCTCAAGAATACTGTAGGCCCCAATAGGTTTATGGCTGGACCAGACAATGGTCAGTACATCTTCTCGAATGGTCGTCAGTCGGCTATCACGCTGCCGACAGATATCCCGGGCCAGCGTCAATGCTTGGTCTACGCAAACCTGATGATTGTGGGGAGCGGTAATATTGTGGGCCATAATCTATGCGCTGGGTGGTATGCGGCAGCGGTCTGTTAGTGAAGCTGCCATCAGCTTAGGCAGAAAGAAAGAGTCTTTCGCTAAGCTTGAAAATAAAATGTTATAATATTGCAATTAAGATTTTAAGACAATGGGAGTTGGGTGTTGAAGCAGGTTTGTGTATTGATGATGTTGTTGATCTGGATGGTTGCGCCGGTCAGTGCTCAAGATCGTCCCATCGTATTGAGCAGCGTCATGCCATTGCATCTGCTGGTGGCTGAAATTGGCGGTGATGCTATTGATAGCCAGTTGTTGATACCGGCCACTCTGTCTCCCCATGATTTTCAGCTTAAACCTTCCGATGCCCAGCGTATGCATGATGCTACTGCCGTGATCTGGGTGGGACCGGGCTTGGAGCCAGGTTTACGAAAGCTGCTTAAAAAGCTAGATCAAGCGCAAGCGCTGTATCCGGTAATGGAAGTGGGAGAAGACCCACACGTGTGGTTGGATGGGGCGCTGGTTCAGCAGATTGCCCATAAAATTGCCCGGGTTTTATCTAGCAATATGCCTGCAAGAAGTGCTTTTTTCCACGCTAATGCTGCTCGGTTCGGCGCAGAGTTTCGGGCTTTTGATAAGCAGTTAGCGCAACGGTTTAAGCAATCAACGGCGCTTCCCTATCTGCTGCTTCATGATGGCTTTTCGCGGTTTGAGTCGCATTACCAGCTTCCCAAGGGTGAGGTGGTGATGTCATCAGATGAGCAAATGCCAGGGGCTAGACACATTGTGGAGTTGCGAAAGCGTTTGCAGGCCGGTGAGTTTGCTTGCGTGTTTCGGGAGCCGCAATATTCAGAGTCATTGCTGGAGGCCTTAACTGCGGGTTTAGAGGTGCCGGTAATAGAGGTTGACCCACTGGGCTATGATTTGAATACAGCTGACGGCTTTTTAAGTTTATACCGTCAGCTTGGCGAGGCCTTTCTTTCTTGCTTTAAGTCTTGAGGCCTTTCGGCCCTTCGTATTACCACGCCGCAGTGTTATTTGGCGAACGTTGGCATTGTTGCAGCGATTCTCTCATCTAGTGCAACGCTGAGGTTGGCAGAAACTTCTCCCAATGTCTCATTGAGTGCACGCTCGCTACGAGTGCGGCTGACAGTCGAGGTGGCCGCATTATTTTTTGCGGTGCTCGTGCTGTTTTCGTTGCTGTTGTAGGCCAATACCAGCGACTGTTCGGCAGCTTTTTCTTGTGGCTCGTTGGCAGTCGCCAAGGTACTGGCTAACAAAAGCATCATTACGCTGGTTACATATTTCATGGTACGTACTCCTATTGAGAATGGGCTTATTGCCCGGCACAAGATGAATTTTTCACCTTGTGTTACTTAATGTAACACAACTGCTTTGAGCGGTAATCTTAAAGATTGGTAATTTCTGTTATTTTGCGAGCATCAGGGCTTTTGGGGCGAGTTTTTAATGTTTATTTAAGTAACACTTTGCTTTGCTAGGCTGATGAGCGGAGAGTCGGGCAGCATGCTACACTCCGCCTCTGCTTAAACTCACAGACGATCCCTACTGCTTATGACGACAACAGCTCCTCTTGTTCTGGTCGATGGTTCCTCATACCTCTATCGGGCTTTTCACGCGATGTATAAAGCGGATTTGAGAAATACCAAAGGAGAGCCAACCGGGGCAGTGAGGGGGGTGATCAGTATGTTGCGGCGACTGCAAAAAGATTACCCGGATAGCCCCATTGCGGTGATTTTTGATGCCAAGGGCAAAACCTTTCGCGACGAGCTGTTTGACCAGTACAAGGCTCAGCGCCCGCCTATGCCTGATGATCTGCGGCTACAGATTCAGCCTATCAACGATATTATTGACGCCATGGGCTTGCCCCGGCTGGTTATAGATGGGGTTGAGGCCGATGATGTTATTGGCACCCTTGCTGCCCAGGCTTCTGGTGATTTACCGGTGATTGTGTCCACTGGCGACAAAGATATGGCTCAGTTGGTGAATGGTCATGTCACCCTCGTTAATACCATGACCGAAACAATGATGGGTGAGGAAGGAGTAAAAGAGAAATTTGGCTTGCCGCCTAACTTGATCATTGATTATCTCGCCCTGATGGGCGACAAAGTCGACAATATTCCAGGTGTTCCCGGCGTGGGGGAAAAAACCGCACTGGCCTTGATTCAGGCTTTGGGTGGAATTAAAGACATTTACCAGAAGCTTGATCAGGTTCCCGAGTTAAGCATTCGCGGCGCGAAAAGCTTGGCCAAAAAGCTGGAAGATAACCGGGAAATGGCCGAACTCTCCTACACATTGGCGACGATAAAGTGCGATGTTGAGCTGGAGTTGGATCTGGCTGCTCTCACCCCCACCGAGCCCAACAAAGAAAAGCTGCTGGCCTTGTTCCAAGAAATGGAATTTAAATCTTGGGTGGAGGAGCTTGCGTCGGGTGAGGCTGAGCAAGGTGGCGACCCCGTTGCTGCGCCAGCTAGCAACTATGAGCTGGTGCTGACCCAGGAGGCCTTTGAGGCTTGGCTTAAAAAGCTGGATGCTGCGGCTTTGTTTGCTTTCGATACCGAAACCACCAGCTTGGATTATATGCAGGCCCGGGTTGTGGGAGTGTCCTTTGCGGTGGAGCCGGGCGAGGCAGCGTATGTGCCCTTTGGCCACGATTATATGGATGCGCCCGATCAATTAAGTGAAGGGCAGGTGCTGGGGGCTTTAAAGCCACTCTTGGAAAATCCCGATAAGGCTAAGCTAGGTCAAAATCTTAAATACGACGCGAATGTGCTTTTAAATCACGGCATTTCCTTAAATGGCATCGCTGAAGACACTATGCTGCAATCCTATGTGCTGGACTCCACTGCCAGTCGGCATGATATGGATAGTTTGGCGCTGAAGTATCTAGGTCACTCGACCATCCATTTCCAAGACATCGCCGGCAAAGGCGCTAAGCAGCTGACGTTTAATCAAATCGCGCTCGATCAGGCTGGCCCCTACGCTGCCGAAGATGCCGATATCACCTTAAAGCTACATAGCGAGCTGTCATCCCGCCTGGAAAAGCATTCGCCACTGGTATCGGTATACCGCGATATCGAGCTGCCGCTGGTGCCGGTGTTGTCCCGCATTGAGCGTAATGGCGCGCTGGTCAGCCGGGAAATGCTGGCCAAGCAAAGTCAGGAGTTGGGAGAGAAAATTCAGGCCTTGGAGGCGCAGGCCCATGACTTGGCCGGCGGCCCTTTTAACTTGTCCTCGCCCAAGCAGCTTGGCGAAATATTGTTTAATAAGCTGGAAATCCCGGTCATTAAAAAAACCCCCAAAGGCGCGCCTTCTACCGCAGAAGAAGTGCTGGCGGAGCTGGCCCACGACTACCCTCTGCCCAAAGTGATTTTGGATTACCGGGGTTTGGCAAAGTTAAAGTCCACCTACACCGACAAGTTGCCACTGCTGATTCAGCCAACGACAGGCCGAATTCATACCTCCTATCATCAGGCCGTTGCTGCCACGGGCCGACTGTCGTCATCAGACCCCAATTTACAAAATATCCCCATTCGTACCCCAGAAGGGCGGCGTATTCGCAAAGCTTTTATTGCTGATAAAGGCAATAAAATACTGGCGGCGGATTACTCTCAAATTGAACTGCGGATTATGGCCCATTTGTCAGAAGATAAAGGCTTGATCGACGCATTTGCCAACGGCGAAGACATTCACCGGGCCACTGCTGCTGAGGTATTTGGGGTCGAACTGGACGACGTTAGCGACGAGCAGCGCCGCAATGCCAAGGCCATCAATTTTGGTTTGATATACGGCATGTCCGCTTTTGGTTTGGGCCGACAGCTGCATATTGGCCGCAATGAAGCTCAGCAATATATCGACCTCTACTTTGCGCGTTACCCCGGCGTACTCCGTTACATGGATGACACTCGCAAGCTGGCGGCTGAGAAAGGCTATGTCGAGACGCTATTTGGCCGTCGTCTGCACTTGCCCGAAATTAATGCCAAGAATGGTCAGCGTCGCCAAGCTGCCGAGCGGACTGCGATTAACGCGCCAATGCAAGGCACCGCGGCGGATATTATCAAGCGAGCGATGATTGCCGTGGATGCGTACCTTATGGATGAGCAGCCTAAAGCGAAAATGATTATGCAGGTGCACGATGAGTTGATTTTGGAAGTGGCAGAAGAGCAGCTCGAAGCAGTGACCAATAAAGTAGAGGCCCTGATGGCCGGAGCGGCAAGTTTGAATGTGCCGCTGGAAGTGGGTTTAGGTGTAGGGGATAACTGGGATGAGGCGCATTAGCGTCTCACCGCTATCGGTCTAGCTGAAAAATTCGCAGGTCATTGTTTGGGCCGTAGTTGGTTACTGCTACTTTGCCGCCTGGGCTGATATCCAATCCGTGAGGCATATCGAAGCCGGTAAAGCGCCGTTGTAGGTTGAGAGTGTTTTGTATGGGGTCGTAAACGAACTCGTCAACACAGCTGTCATGTTGGTTCGCAGCGTAGATCGCACCTTTGTAGGCTTTGATGGCGTCCAGATGACCAGGGAACTGCTCAGTTAATATTAGCTCGGGGAGGTCTTGTTCTAGGTTTTTAGGCAATCGATAAACAAACATCGTTACATAGATATTTCTTTCGTTGGGCTGATTAACTGTAATATGGTCTGTTCGTGCGGCCTGTACAGCGAAGGTCTCTCCTTCGATTTCCAAAAACGCGACGTCTTGCCCCTGTTCGGGTAGCGCTATCGAGTGCACTGGATCGCCATTGAGTTTTACTATTTCTACTCCTTTGTGCCGAGCATCACAATAGGACACCCAGAGCAGGTCTTCATAGCCGGGTACAAAGATGGCGCCGTGAATTTTTCTGCGATCGGTCAGTTTTTTGCCTTTTATTTTGCGAATCCAAGTACGGATCGGTCCCCGTTTATTTTCAATTAAAGAGGGAGGCAATATAGTGTGTGAAAATGTCAGCTGTTCAGCCCCCACGTTATAGAAGGCGACTTCCCCTTTATAAAAATTGGTTAGGATCATGGTTTGTCCGCGGATATCCATAAGATCGGTTTCCGTCGGGTTACCGCTGCCATCTGGGGTGGGAATGCTTTCTGCAATGGGCTTGTCAGAAAAGGGTTTTACCCTATATACGGTCTTGGCGGCAAAGTCACCGGCAAATAGTGTCTCGTTGTCAAACCAGCGCACTGAGGTGAGGCCCGAGTTGCGTCGTAGTGTTCTAACATAGGCGTAGTGCGGGCTGGGTATGGGGAAGTGAATCGGTGGGCAGTTGTCTAGGAGCTTGACTGCAACAGTCTCGGTGCTGGAGAAGTCGAATTGGTAGGCTGTTGCAGGCATGGTAAACCGTCCGTGGCAAGATAAAATAGTTAGACAATCATAGAGCGAGGGCGGATGGTCGGCAATAGTTAAGGTGATGCCCAAACGTTTTAGGTTAGCTCGTAGGTTGCTCTTCTATACATTTTCGCCAGATATGCTGCTGGTCAATTAGTTCTTGCATCCGTCGCTGGTGGCCGGAATTGCGTTTTGGCTTGTCAGCAAAATTTGGATTGGCTGGAAGCCTGAGAAGCTCATTCAATAAGGAAGCAGTCGTGTCGGCTCAAACACTATTTCTCAATGCCACCCCGGTCCTCGCCTCCCAGGATATCGAGAAGTCGGTAGGCTTTTATTGCGGCCAGCTCGGTTTTACGAAGGTCTACGCCGAGGTCGGAGTGTACGGCATTGTCTCCCGGGGCGAAGTAGCCCTGCATTTTTGGGCCTGCCAAGACCCGGCGATTGCCGAGGCCACCAGTTGCCGTATTGGTGTGGCGGGCATTGAGTCTCTCTAGCAATCTTGTTCTGATCTAGGCATTGTTCATCCCAATGCACTTTTGGCGGAAAAGCCTTGGGGGTCTAAGGAGTTTGGGGTGCTTGATCTGGATGGGAATTTGATTACCTTTCATGAGTGATCTGGCGCCGACCGGGATGCGCCGGGCCTGGATTGTGGTGGGAAATTCTTTCGGCCTCAGCGCGGCTTCCTACGAAAAGCAGGTCGGAGCGATGTTTCTTGTAGGAGCGGGCGCTGACCGCGATGGGGTATTAGATGACGTTTGGATGTGCCCGACACGCTGCATGGTCATGTGTTGGGCACCCTGTGGTTGAGTTTCCAGTACAGCTCAGTCTTCGTCAGTCTCGATGGGAGGCTCGTCTTCGACGTGTTCCAGCCAGATATCGAGCTGCTCGATAAGTTCTTGGAGGCCGTCGCCCTTGGTGGCTGAAAACACTTGTACGCTGACCAGTGCGCCGTAGCTTTGCAGTTGCTTGCGGACGCTCATCAGGGTGTTGGTGGCGGGGCCACGTTTTAGCTTGTCGCATTTGGTTAGCAAGATGCGGATGGGCATGGCGGCCTGAGAGGCCCATTCAATCATGGTGGTGTCGAAGTCGGTCAGGGGGTGGCGAATATCCATCATCAACACCATGCCTCGCAGTGACTGTCGGTGTTGGAAGTAGGTTTCTAGGTTTTTTGCCCATTCCCGCTTGACCGCCAAGGGGACTTTGGCAAAACCGTAGCCGGGTAAATCGACAATTCGTTGCCGATCGCCTGGGCCTAGGGTAAAAAAGTTTATGAGCTGGGTGCGACCAGGTGTTTTACTGGTACGTGCCAGTTTGCCGTTGCCGGTAAGGCGATTAATGGCGCTGGATTTACCGGCGTTGGAGCGACCGGCAAAGGCGACTTCGGCGCCACTGTCTTCCGGGCATTGATCTAGTTTGGGAGCGCTTTTAAGGTAACTGGCGCGGCGGTAATTAACTGCTGGAGAAGATGACATTAGGACTTCGCTGTAAAAAAGAACGGTGAGCGGACAATTTCTGGCCTTGGGCCGGGACCCAAGAATGGCCCTCGGCGTAACTAGTTGTGTATAATGCCGCAGTTTTTGGATGGGGTCATCCGCTGTGCGGTTTGTCCAATTGCCCATGTTCGAGGGGGACAAGGCATGAAAAAAATTCTGATGGCGGTTTCTGTGCTTGTGATGGCAAGTGCTGCTGGGGCCGAAGATCGCGACCTGCAAGCCTTATATAAAAAAAGCTGCTTTGCCTGTCATGCCTATGGTGCCAATAATGCTCCTAAAACGGGGGCTGCTGATCAATGGGCGCCGCGCTTAGAAAAAGGCATGGAAACACTGGTTGCTCATGCCCGCGACGGCTTTAACACCATGCCGCCCAAGGGCTTATGTTTTGATTGCAGCGATGCTGAATTCAAGGCTTTGATTGAGTTTATGTCCGAGCCGCAACAATAAGCTTGTAATAGAGATCTTCACGAGTCGGGATTTTTTCTCAGCAGAGAGAAAACGCCAATCGTACAAAGAGCCTCAATAGATTCCACTGATTAAAGAGAAAGTGACAATGAAGAAACCACTGCTAGTTCTTTTAGCCTCTATGCTGTTTGCCTCTGCGGCGGCGGCGGTAGAAGGTAATGCCTCTGCCGGTAAGGCCAAAACTGCATCCTGTGCGGCTTGTCACGGCGCTGATGGCAACAGTCCCGCACCTAATTTTCCTAAGCTGGCGGGTCAGGGTGAACGCTACTTGGTTAAGCAAATCACCGATATTAAATCGGGCGCACGCCCAGTGCCGCTAATGGCGGGTCAAACCGACGATTTGTCTGAGCAGGACATTGCGGATATTGCGGCCTACTATGCGTCTAAAACCGTTACGGTTGGTCAGGCTGATCCTGCGCTGGCCGAAAAAGGTGCGGCGATTTATCGTGGTGGTATTGCCGAGCGTAATATTCCTGCTTGCGCGGCATGTCATTCGCCTACGGGCTTAGGCATGGCTGCGGCGGGCTTTCCCGCATTGTCAGGTCAGTATGCTGAGTACACGATTGCCCAGTTGAAAGCGTTCCGCGCGGCTGCTGATGGCCGTGAAGGTCGCGACAACGATGGCGAGACCAAGGTTATGCGCACCATTGCTTTCCAGCTAAGCGACTCCGAAATTGAGGCAGTGGCCAGCTTTATTCAAGGCCTGCACCGCTAAGACGCGGTGTGTAAGAAGGCGGCTTAGGCCGCCTTTTTTATTGCAAACTGCCAGCACTTGAGTAATAAAATAAACCCCCTTCGTGGTGGTTGAGTCATAACACCGCCGCAACCAATATTGGTGCCAAAAGGAGCAATAATGAAACGTATCGTTACCCTGCTGATTTTGTCCTTGAGCTTGCTGGCAGTTTCTGCCTGCGGCAAAAGCGCAGACGCGCCTGCCACTCCTACGCAATCAAGCGGCAGTGAGCCTGTAACAAGTGCGGCGGCTGCTCAACCGGCTAATGCTAAGGAAGGCGAAGGTTTTATTCGCATAGCACAACCCGTTCGCACCTCAGACCCTGACAAAATCGAAGTTACCGAAGTGTTTTGGTACGGTTGTAGCCACTGCTTTGACTTTGAGCCTATGGTTATGGCTTGGGCTAAAAAGCTGCCTGGCGATGTGGTCTTCCAGCATTCTCCCGCTATGTGGAACGAATTAATGGTGACCCATGCGCAGGCGTTTTATGCTGCCAAAGCTCTTGGGGTTTTAGAGCAGATGCACCAGCCTATTTTTGATGCCATTAACCTCAAGAAGAACCGCTTGGATAGCCCTGAGGCCATCGAAAAGTTATTTATGGCGCATTCGGATGTGAAAGCTGAAGACTTTCAGAACACCTTTGATTCCTTTGGTGTGACCTCTCAGGTTAAGCAAGCTGATGCCCGGGCTCGGGCCTATGGCATTGCCGGAACCCCTGAGTTGATCATCAATGGTAAGTATCGAGTGACGGGCCGCTCTGCGGGTGGCAAGGCGGCGATGTTAAAGGTGGCAGAAGAGTTGATCGCAAAAGAACGCGCGGCAATGTAATTGCCATCGCTGTTGTTAAGGTTTGTGGGGAGGCTTGCCCCTCCCCCTAGTTCTTAAACGGCACGAATCGTTTAAGGATTGGGCAGCTTAGTACTATTTGTTTGTTCCTTCGCTTTTTGGCGTAGCAGCGTCAGTTTCTTTTGGCTCTGTTGCTGCCGTTTCTGTGCCCCCTGCCGCTAAAGGAACGCTGCCATCTTCTGTAGACGGGGTAATGGCTTCATAGCGAGAGTCTGCAAAGGTCTTTTGACAGAACGCCATGCGCTTTTCTGGTGAGGGCTTTTGAATGCCCTTTGCGGCCAATCTATCTATCTCTTTCTCAACCTTCTCGCAACGCATTCCGAGCCCGGTGTCGTTGGCGATTTGAATATTCAGGCCCGGCCTGGCGTTGATCTCCAGCATCAACGGCCCTAGATCTTTATCCAGCACCATATCCACACCTAAATAGCCCAGTCCGGTCAGCTCATAGCAGCGAGTGGCCAGGCTCATAAAACCGTCCCAGAAAGGCAACTGTACACCGCGAACAGGGTTGGTGGTGTCGGGGTGGGTTCGGATCTTTTTGTTTAGCCAGGTGCCATCCAGGGTGATACCGGTGGCGAGGTCGACGCCGACCCCTATCGCACCTTGGTGCAGGTTTGCCTTGCCACCCGATTGCCGGGTGGGCAGGCGTAACATGGCTAAAACCGGATAGCCTCGCAATACGATAATGCGGATGTCCGGTACGCCCTCATAGCTAATGGAGCTGAAAATTGGGTCTGGTCGCACCCGATATTCCACCAGTGCCCGATCTCGGTGTCCGCCCAGCGAGTAGATGCCGGAGAGAATGCCCGAGAGATGAAACTCGATATCCTCTCCGCTAATCATTTTTCCTGAGGTGGTGCGGTAATAATCTTCAAATTGGTCAGCGATTACCATAATACCGTCGCCACCGGCACCCTGGGCGGGCTTAATAACAAAATCACGATGAGACTTAACAATATCGCCAATCAGGCCAATATTTTTTTCGGAGTCGATCACGCCATACATGGGGGGGACATGAATACCGGCATCGCTGGCTTTGCGCTTGGTTCTGATCTTGTCATCCACCAGCGGATAGAGATGTCGGGCGTTGTAGCGCAGCACATAGTCGGCATTGCGCTCATTGATGCCCATGATGCCTTTGCTGCGAAGCTCCTTCCAGGTCCGAATGAGTGACATTATTTACGTCCTTCAATCATGGCTTTAAAGCGAAATAGCTCCATCAGTCGGTAGCCCCGATAGTGGCCGAGGGCCAGCATGATAGACATAAAGATCAACAGCGTGCCGGGGAAGGTGAAGATAAAATACACCCAAGGCTCGTAGGTCATCATCAGGTGAGCCAGCGTAGCGGCAATCAATGTGCCTATACCTACCTTCATACTGTGCAGGCCGCCCCGCTCTTCCCAGACAATCGACAGGCGCTCAATTGACATGGTGAGAATAACCATGGGGAACAGCGCGATAGACAAGCCCTTGTCCAGCCCAAGTTGGTGGCCCAGTACAGCGATCATCGCCATGACAATGACCACAAAGGTGAGTACCACCGATAGCCGGGATAGTAGCTGTAAATGCAAATGTTCAAGATAAGATCGCAGCGATAGCCCCAGTGCAGAAATAAAGCTGAACAGGATAATGCCCCACAGGACCTGGGTCTCTCTAAAGGCCAGGCCAATCAGCACGGGCGTAAAGGTCCCCAGGGTTTCGATGCCGATGATATTGCGCAAGAATAGAATCAGCAGCACGCCAATGGGGATCATCATAATGATCTCAAAGGTTTGTTGCGCTTGAAGCGGCAGGTCATAGAGCGACAGCGCCCAGAGCATATTGTTTTTGCGCTCGGCGATGGACTGGGCCAGCATAATGGAGTTCATGGTTTGCTGGTTGGCAGTAATTTCCACCTTCAGTTTGGAGCCACCATCCACATCGGCAATAGACTCTGAACCTGTCCACCAGACTATGCGGTCGTTGGGCAGACCCTGGGTGCCGGTTTCCGGATTAAAGTAAAGCCAGCGTTTGCCGTTATAGCTGCGCATCCACAGTTCGGGGCTTTGGCTGGTGCCGGTGATCAAGCGCAGAGTACGAACTTTTTCGACTGGGATATGGGCGGCGGACAGCAGCAGCTCCAGCACCTCGGATTTACTCTCCTGAGAGTAGTCATTGGCCAGTAGCAAGCGGGCGTTGTGATTGTCGGTGTCGTTGATTAGCTTAATGGCTTCGCGAATAAAGGTTTCGATATCGGCAGAGTGTTCACGAATCGGCTTGAGCAAGGCTTCCACTGCAACCTTTTCGACGCCTTCAAGCTGAGGGCTTTCACGAAACTGAGGGCCAGGTTCCTCTGCAGAAAGGCGTGCATTGCTACGCTGGGTGAGCATCAGGCGATAGAAGAGCTGCTGCTCTCCTTCGGCCCGACGAGCTGACCACACTGCTTGGCGATTGTGCTCTTTGACGTCGATATTGACGCCATAATTTTTGGAGATGAAGCTTTCGTTCAAAGTGATGAACTTGCTCCAGCTGGGAGGGACAAACATCTCCACCTTCACTGGCGTGTTGGGCCGGGCATTAAAGCTGAGCTTGGTGTCGATGACCCAAACTGGCTCGGTGGTTTTTGAGGAAACCGGGATATTGGCAACAAATAATTGCCAGGCAACACTGATGGCGCCGAGCAAAAGCAGGGTGCCGGCGAGTATTTTTACGTGCAGCTTGACGCCTTTCATTCTTCTGGGTCCTTTTCTTCGGGGATGGCTTCACCCGAGCTGTTGCAGAGATTGATGTCCTGTAAAAATTCTTCACTGGGGTCGACTAGCGCATTGAAATCAACCAGTGGCTCTGAGCCGATTAACACCGGCTTAGAAAATTGTCTTCGGTCTGCTAAATTGGCTTCCACAGTGCGGTGTTGGCCGCCAATACAAAGATCCAGCTCTAGCACCGGGCGTCGAGCATAGTCCTTCTCATGGTCTTTGTAATCGGTGGCGCGACGCTTGATGCGAATATGCTTTTTTAACGGCAGTGTTAGTGACTTCAGGCTGTTGTCTGGCCGTATCAAGTCAAAATGCACGAGGTCGTCTTCGTCCTTGCTCTGGGCTTTTTCTATCCGTACGTTGATGGCATTAATCGAGACACTTTCGGCACCAGTATCAATTTTTGCTTCAAAGTGGGTGTCGAAGGCTTCGATATAGACTTTTTCAGTTAAGCCAAAAATTTTATTGGTATTGGCAAAAACGGGTTGAATCAGGGTAACAAGTAATAACAAACCTAGTTTTATGCGAGGTTGGTGCACATAGTCCTCCTGATCCTTTTTGGATTTTTATACATCCTCAATTAAGCGAGTAGGATAGAACAGGGCGAAGCATAATAGCCAGCCGTACGGACTTAAATCCTTGCTGCTTTTGGGTATTCTTTGCCTTGCGTGGTGAGGATGTCCATATTGTCTTAATTGTCGCTCTTTGACGTCGGTGTTAGTCAGCAAGATTTTGAAAAAGTGCGAGGCTGATTTTTCTCGCCACAGCGTGGTCAACTATCTGCGCAGGATAGTGATCCATTGCTGGCGGCTGGTGCAGTGCCTTGCCACTTAGGGCATTTAACTCGGGCACATAGCGCAGAATAAAGCGGCCGTCTGGGTCAAAGCGCTGGCCTTGGGTGGTAGGATTAAAGATCCTAAAATATGGCGCGGCGTCGGTGCCCGTCGAGGCTGCCCACTGCCAGCCGCCGTTGTTGGAGGCAAAATCTGCGTCCACCAGGGTTTCCAAAAAATGCTTTTCTCCCCACCGCCAATCTATGTGTAAATCTTTACACAGGAATGACGCGCTTATCATCCGTAGCCGATTGTGCATCCAGCCGGTTTCTTTCAGTTGGCGCATCGCGGCATCGACAATGGGGTAGCCGGTGTTGCCTTCTCGCCAAGCATCAAAATCTTTTTGATCGTAGCGCCACGCGACCTTGTCGGTGTGGGGTTGGAAGGCTTTGCCTTTAACGACCCGGGGAAAATGAAAGGCAATATGCCGATAAAACTCACGCCATAACAGCTCATTAAACCAGCAACCGGGGCCAGACTTGGCCTCCCAGATCTGTTCACCAGCCTCTGCCTGCAGTCGTGCTAAACACTGTCTGGGGCTGATGATACCCAAGGCCAGCGCAGGAGATAGCGTCGAGGTGCCTTGTTCGGCAGGAAAGTCTCGTTGTTCTTGGTAGTCCTCTGCGCGCTCGGCACAGAATGTGCGAAGCTGATTAAGAACCGCCTCTTCTGTTACCGGCCAGTCTGTTGAAGGTTTTTCGTCGCCAAATACCGGGCATTGGCTGGGTATAACTGACACGCCTTTGGTGGTAGGTCTGCGTAAGCAGCGGGGGAACTGCTGCTGCAAATACGTTCGGCAACGTTTGGAAAACGGTGTAAATACTTTATAGGGGTCGCCGTCGTCTTTGCTAAGTGCGAGCGGATTAATCAGGCTGTCATCGATAAGCTGTAATTTGCCGTTCAGTGCTTGCTGGCAGGCCTCATCTCTGGCGATTTCATCTACCAGCCACTCTTTGTGGGCGTAAACCGCTTCAAGTTGGAATTTATCGGCGTAGGCGCTGAGGGCTTGAGGGAGTGCTCGAAAATGCCCAGCGTTGACAATATCTAACTCAATACCCAACGTAGCCAGCTGGGTGGCCAGTTCGTCCAGTGCTCTGCGTAAATAGTGACGACGGATGGGGGCAATCACGTGCTCGTCGAGTTGCTCGGGGCAGAGAAAATAAACCGCGCGAACCGAATCTGCAGCTTCACAAGCCGCGCTTAGGGCCCTGTGGTCCAGGCAGCGCAGGTCGTGACGAAACCAAACGGCGACGGTGCTCATATCACAGCCCAATTCGCAGTTTTAAATTTCGGGGGTAAGGGGCGAAGTAGTACTGATCTTGTAGATAGTCGATCTGATACTTTTTCAAAAACAGGCTTAGCAGCTCAAGCGGTACTAAAAGCGGCAGGAGTCCCTCTGAGTAGTCATGGATGACTTGAGTGAGTTGGGCGCGGTCGTCGTCTTCCAGATGGTTTTTGAAAAAGCCTTGAATGTGCATCAGCGTGTTGGTGTGGTTCTTGGCGCTGGCGGGGTTATTGAGTGCGGCCATGAAGGCAGCAATATACTCATCGGCAGCTTGGTTCAGGTTCTCGGGGTTGGCGACCATTGGTCCGAGTTCCCGGTAGATTTTTTGGTTATGGGCCAACAGTAAAAACTTATGACGGCGGTGAAATTCTTGCAAGGCGTGGCGACTAAGCCCTTGCGTCATCATCGCCTGCCAACGGGCGTAGGCGACCACCCGCAGGACAAAGTTTTCTCGCAGGTGTACATCATTCAGGCGGCCGTTTTCCTCAACCGGTAGCAGTGGTAGTGCTTCCATAAGTTGCCGGGCATAGATTCCAACGCCGACTTTGCCAAGCCCGGTACCCTGCTCAGATACAACCGGCACTCGCTCCATGCCGCAGCTGGGTGATTTGGCGCAAAAAATATAGCCGCTGATGTGCTGAAGGTGTTGGACGGTATCTTTGGCGAAAACCTGCATGGCTTCAGTTACATCCAGCGAAGCGTCTTTACTGCCCTGCAAGCGGGGAGCGTCCGCGTCGCCGACCAAGCGGATGGTAGGCCTGGGAACCCCCAAGCCGATGGCCTGCTCCGGGCAGACCTTGGTGAACTCAAAATGTTGGGCTAGTGAATCGGTGGCGAAGGGCAGGCGCTTGTGGCCGCCGTCATAGCGTACCGGCTCGCCCATTAGGCAGGCGCTGATACCAATGTTGATGGGCGAGGGTAGCTCCATAATCACATCTTCGGCGTAGTGTTTAAGAGTCATACTACGCCTGAAATTATCTTGTGGATCAAGTGGCTAGCGCAGAATTACCGCTGTGGAATGCTGGTTTTTGCAATCACTTGCTCGTTCCGGATGTGTCGCGAGCCAGTTGCTCCGCGGAGGCCGATTAAGGTTAAGGCTGGGGTTTTTGTTCATTTTCTTTTCCGGCCATAAAGCGAATCAGGGCGTTGAGATCCGTGTCGCTGCAGCTCATGCACATCCCTTTTGGAGGCATGTTTTTAAAGCCTTCTTTGGTATGTTTTAGCAGCATCGGCAAGCCTTGTTCCCATCGGCTTTGCCATTCCGCGACTTCGCCTGTGCGGGGTGCATTGCCCGCACCAGAACTATGACAACCATAGCAGCTTTGAATATACAGGCTCTTGATGGCGGGGTCGGACGGCATTCTGGATTTACTGTTGGCCGCTTTGGGCGCAGCCGGGTCACTGCTGGGGCCGCAGGCAGACAGCATGGCGATGACAGCAATACTCAGAAAGCCGTGCACAAGGGAGAAATGCATTTTCATGGCAGCCTCAGTTTTAGCTAGCTTGTTTTTGATCGCCAGGCTCAAAACCAAAGTGGGGTTTTTCATCTTCACTTTGACGGTCAATGGCACCCACATCCAAAAGTGGCGCTGCATCGATATGCTGGGCATCCATCATGTGGGCTAGCCGCTGCAAAGAACTGATGATTTGGGTCTGCTCCCAGTCTTGAAGGTCACCAAACTGGCGCTTGAAATATTCCTGCAATGGCGTTGGGGCGTTGCGGATTATGTCGTAGCCTGCGTCGGTGAGGCAAGCAAACACTTTGCGTTTGTCTTGGCTGGAGCGGGCGCGTTTGACCAGCCCGCGTTTTTCGAGGCGGTCAATAATGCTGGTGACGGTGGCTAAGCTGAGGCTGACTTGGCCGGCAATTTCGCTAATGATGGCATCACCCTGATCGCGTAGCGTCTGCAAGATCAGCATTTGCGGCGCGGTCAGGCCAGCGGTTTTCATCAAAAACTTGGAATGAAGATCGATAGCGCGGGTGACCCGGCGCAGTGAAACCAGTACTTCGTCTATTCGGTCTACCAAAATATTCTGCATTGTCTGAGATGCCCTAGTATTAGCCCTTTGCGGGGGTTTCGCACACTAGTTGTGCCCTGTTGTCAACATTTACATTTGGCATAGGCCGAATGTGTCGTTATAATACTTCGTATTCAAAGTAATTGAAACGGAGGTTGCGTTCATACTTAGCGCGGTGGAGCGCCAATGCTGCAGAATCATGACAGCTTGGTGGCCAGATGCCCGCAAAAATACTATGAACACAAATGAATTGTGTTGAACACAAATAAAGCGAGTTCGGAAGACGCTACACCCCATCATTTTCGTCAGCCTACGGCGGAGGATGGTTACGTACTCAATCAATTGGTGGAGAACAGCCCTCCTCTTGACCCCAATTCTGTCTATTGCAATTTATTGCAGTGCACCCACTTTGCTGAGACGTCGGTTGCCGTAGAGGAAAACGGTGTCTTGGTGGGGTTTATCTCCGCATATATTCCCCCTGCCAAGCCCGATACCGTGTTTGTGTGGCAAGTAGTGGTGGACAAGAGCCAGCGCGGTCGCGGCCTGGCCAAGAAAATGCTCCATGCGATTGTTGATCGTCCTGCTTGTTCAGCCGTCAGCCATATGGAAACCACTATCACCCCGGACAATGAAGCGTCTTGGGCATTGTTCCGCAGTTTTGCGCGGGATAAAGGCACCGAGATTAATGACCATATTTGGTTTGAAAAAGACGCCCATTTTGGTGGAAAGCACGACAGCGAGGCGTTGCTTCGTATCGGGCCTTTTTCAGACGACAGATCATCCTAAGAACGCCAAAGAGGACCAGAATTATGACTATCTTCGATCAACTTGAATCGGAAGTACAAAGTTACGCACGTTCGTTTCCCGTTACCTTTAACCGGGCTAAAAACGAGCATCTTTATGACTTGGACGGCAAGGAGTACATCGACTTCTTGGCAGGCGCTGGCACGTTAAATTACGGTCACAACAACGATGTGCTGAAAAAAGCCTTGGTTGAATATATTCAAGAAGACGGTGTTACCCACGGTTTGGATATGCACACCGCTGCAAAAGCGGAGTTCCTGAAGGCCTTTAATGAAATAATTTTAGCGCCTCGGGGCCTTGAGTATACGTTTCAGTTTACTGGCCCGACGGGTACCAATGCGGTTGAAGCGGCAATGAAATTGGCCCGTAAAGTAACAGGTCGGAATACTATTGTGTCCTTCACCAATGGTTTTCACGGAGTGACATTGGGCAGTGTTGCTGCCACAGGTAACAGTCATCACCGCGGTGGCGCAGGTGTTGCGCTGGGTGATATTAATCGCATGCCATTTTGTGGCTACCACGGCCGTGATGTGGACAGCTTGAAGATGATGGACAAGCTCTTGAGCGATCCTTCATCAGGCATCGATTTGCCTGCAGCAGTATTGGTTGAAACGGTTCAGGGTGAAGGTGGTCTAAATGTGGCGACCAACGAATGGTTGCAAGGCCTTGAAAAACTCTGCAAAAAACATGACATCTTATTGATTGTGGATGACATTCAAGCAGGTTGTGGCCGCACGGGTACCTACTTTAGTTTTGAGCCTGCGGGCATTAAGCCAGACATCGTTACCCAGTCTAAATCACTCAGTGGTTACGGTTTGCCTTTTGCCATCGTGTTGTTGCGTCCAGATTTGGATATTTGGGAACCCGGTGAGCACAACGGTACTTTCCGTGGTAATAACCACGCTTTTGTGACGGCTGCGGCTGCGGTGCGCCACTTCTGGAGTGATGACAGCTTTGCGAAAGAAGTGGTCGAAAAATCCGCCATTGTTAACGAGCATTTCAAGAAAATTGCTGACCGTATTGGTGTTACCCGACTGCAGCTTAAAGGTCGCGGCATGATGCAGGGCTTGTCTTGTCAGAATGGTGATATTGCGGATGCGATTGCCAAAGCCTGTTTTGAGCGCGGTCTAATTATTGAGACCTGCGGCAGTCTAGGCCAAGTAGTGAAATGCTTTGCTCCGTTAACCATTAAGAAGGAAGAGTTGGTTAAGGGTTTAGAAATTTTATCTGACAGTGTTAACGAAGTATTTAAAGACGAAGTAAGCCAGGCTTCTTAAGCGCGCCGGCAAGCACGTTAAAAGTGCCGCCGAAAGGCGGCCTTTTTACAACAGTCAAATATAAGCAACAGAATTGTTAAACAAGAATTGAAAGGAACTGAAAATGATTGTTAGAACTTTAGCGGAATGTGAAAACTCAGAGCGCAGCGTAGAAGGCGGCAACTGGAAAAGTGTTCGTATGTTGCTTAAAGATGACAAGATGGGCTTTTCTTTTAATATCACAACAATTCGCGCTGGTACAGAAACACTGATTCACTACCAAAACCATTTAGAGTCAGTGTATTGCATGTCAGGTAATGGCGAAATAGAAACCATTGCCGATGGCAAAGTTTACAAAATTGAAGCGGGTACACTCTACAACCTAGATCAGAACGACAAGCATTTCCTGCGTGGTGGTACTGAAGACATGATGATGGTTTGTGTTTTTAATCCACCACTGAGCGGTAGAGAAGTACATGACGAAAATGGCGTTTACCCAGTAGACGACGCGAGTTAAAGCAGGATTGACTCATTCACTTTGAATCAGCCAATCAATGGAGATTAACATGACACATAGTGTCGAAAAAATCGGTGGAACATCCATGAGTGACTATACCGCTGTGCGGGATAACGTCATTCTTGGTGGTAGTCATTCTGAAGACCCCTACGGCCGCATCTTTGTGGTATCTGCTTACGGTGGAGTGACAAACTTATTGCTGGAAAATAAAAGCAATGGTCACCCTGGTGTGTATGCCCTGTTTGCCGAAGAAGACGATGGTGCGTTGTGGCGGGATGCCTTAAAAGATGTAGATAAATATCTGCGGGAAATTAACCGCGCTCTGTTCGGCAAGGAAGATGAATTAAAAGAAGCCAACGAATTTATCGACGGTCGCTTGAAGGAAGCCGAGCGCTGCATGGATAATCTGCACAAGCTTTGCCAGCATGGTCACTTTGGCCTGGAAGATCATCTTCTTACTGTACGTGAAATGCTGGCCAGTATTGGCGAGGTACATAGCGCGTGGAATACTGCAAAACTGCTTAAGCGCGATGGTATCAACGCTCGCTTTGTTGACTTGTCTGGCTGGCGAATGGAAGTCGCGGTACCATTAGATGAGCATATCGCGCAAGAGCTTGCCGGTATTAATTTAGAGCGCGAGTTGCCTATCGTAACGGGTTATGCCTACTGCAAAGAAGGCTTGATGGCCACATTTGATCGCGGTTATAGCGAAATGACCTTTAGTCGGATGGCGGTTATCAGCCGCGCTGCCGAGGCGGTTATTCATAAGGAATATCATCTTAGTAGTGCTGACCCTCGTTTAGTGGGTGCCGACAAAGTGGTGCCGATTGGTCGTACTAATTATGACGTTGCCGATCAATTAGCTAATCTTGGTATGGAAGCGATTCATCCTCGTGCGGCAAAAGGCCTCCGTCAGGACGATATTCCTCTGCGTGTGAAAAATACGTTTGAACCTGAGCACAGCGGTACCTTGATTACCTGTGGCTATACCAGCGAAAGTCCTTGTGTGGAAATTATTGCTGGTCGCAAGCAGGTTTATGCCTTAGAGGTATTTGATCAGGATATGGTGGGGAGTCTTTGGCAGTATGAGCAGAAGGTGCTCAATCACATTCAGCGCTTTAAAGGCACGGTGATTACCAAAGATATTAATGCCAACACCATTACTCATTACCTGGGTGCTAGTCTGAAAACAGTTAAGCGCATTGTTAAAGCGGTAAGTGAAGACTTTCCTAGCGCGGAAGTCAGCACTCGTAAAGTGGCGATTGTCTCTGCTATTGGTAGTGATATGAAGGTGCCCGGTATGCTGGCCAAAACGGTGTCTGCTCTCGCCTCTGCCGATATCAGTATTTTGGCTATGCATCAATCCATGCGCCAAGTCGATATGCAGTTTGTTATCAATGAAGATGACTACGAGCAAGCTGTGGCAAATCTGCACCGTTGTCTGGTCGAGGTCCATGACCATGGTGACGCAATATGCGCCGCATAGGCGCAATACTGCTGCTAATTGTAATTTCGCCCCTGACACTGGCTGCTTCTGCATCTGACAATAAAAGTCAGGCGCCGACGCAGCAGCAAGTGGATGGGGCGATTGACCAACTCGACGAGCCGCTCTACTCTCCTTTTATCGAACGTTATATGCTGGACGAAGTCCGACAGCTGCGTATTGATATGGAGCGAAAGCATCGTGAGCTTGCCGAGCAAATTGTCGATCGCGAGTTATCAGCCGCCGATAAAGCCCTGAGCTATTCCAATACCACCGTTACTTATTTCTTCTATTTGATTGCTGCCGTCAGTTCTGCGCTGGTACTCATTGGTTGGAATTCGCTTCGGGAAGTAAAAGAAAAAGTGCAAAACATCGCCCACGAGCAGGTGGCCGAACTGATTGAGAAATACGAAGATCGCTTGCGTAAAGTAGAGAGCCAACTACAGCAAGAGACCGAGCTTATTGAAGTTAACCGCACCCAGATCAGTCTTACCCAAGAAGTACATTCCCTGTGGCTGAAAGCCAGTCAGGAAAGTTCGATTGCGGGCAAAATTGCTATCTACGATCAAATTATTGCTCTGCGCCCCGCAGATGTAGAGGCCTTTACCTTTAAGGCCGATGCGGTATTAGAGCAAGGTGAAGCCCAATGGGCCATAAACCTTTGCCACCAGGCGCTGGCAAGAGAAGAAAGCAATGCCCACGCGTTTTATCAGCTCGCCTGCGCCCATAGCAGTTTGGGACAAATTGATGAAGGTGCGCGTTATTTTGCCAAAGCTGTGGAGCAGTCAGAGGCGTACCGAGAAGAGCTGGATAGAGACGAAGCCTTGGCTGGCCTTAAAGACAGCAAGCTTTTGCAAGAGCTGTTAGATGCCGCTATCGTGGAGCAAACCTAGTCCCCATTCATCGACAATAAACCAAAGAGATACCGACAATGATGATCACCGCCTGGAGTTTTTTTGCCTTTTTGCTGATCTTTGTCGGTATTGGTTTGTCCTCCGTATTTGCCAATAAACACCATAGTAGCGACTACTACCTCGCCAGCAATTCGGTTAAACCTTGGTTGGTGGGACTTTCTGCGGTTGCCACTAATAACAGTGGTTATATGTTTATTGGTGTTATTGGTTACACCTATACGGTTGGCCTCTCGGCATTTTGGATGATGGTGGGCTGGATTGCCGGTGATTTTATCGCCTCGAGTTTTGTTCACCGACGCTTGCGTCGCATGACCAGTGATACCGGTGAGGTCAGTTATATTGGCGTGTTGAGCAACTGGGGCGGCAACAAGCGTATTGCCTATCAGCGCATGGCAGCGATTGTGTCTCTCACTTTGTTGCTGGCTTATGCCGGTGCACAGCTACTCGCGGGTAGTAAAGCACTGGAAGTGTTGTTTGGCTGGCCTAGCTGGATGGGTGCGGTAGCAGGCGCATTTCTGGTTGCGTTGTATTGTTTAGCAGGCGGCATACGTGCATCTATCTGGACCGACGCTGCCCAGTCCATTGTGATGATTAGTGCTATGGCAATATTGCTGTGGGTAGCGGTAGCCAACTTGGGTGGCATGGGTGCCACAGTCGATCAGCTTCAAGCGGTGCCCGATTACATGAACTGGTTCCCCGAAGATCTGGCGTTTCCCGGATTGTTTGGCGCGGTTTTATTTGCGGTGGGTTGGTTATTTGCGGGTATGTCAGTAGTGGGACAACCCCACGTGATGGTGCGGTTTATGACCTTGTCCGACGGCGACAGCATGGGTCGGGCACGGTTTTGGTATTACACTTGGTTTACCGCGTTTTATATTATGGCGACCAGCGTGGGTTTGTTATCAAAGCTCTATTTGCCAGATATTGGTAGTTTTGACGCGGAGTTGGCGTTGCCGACCATGGCCCAAGAGCTGTTGCCGCCGGTAATGGTAGGTTTGATTCTGGCAGGTATTTTTGCAGCGACGCTTTCAACCGCAGATTCCTTAATTCTTAGTTCTTCAGCGGCATTTACTCACGACCTTCTACCTCAGAATGTTGAGCGGCCTTTGCTGATAAAATTGGCAACCTTGTTTGTGACCTTGTTTGCGTTGGCGTGGGCTTTGCTGAGTGCGCAAAGTGTATTTGCCATGGTCGTTATGGCGTGGTCGGGTTTGGCCAGCTTCTTTGTGCCGCTATTGGTCGTGCTGATTTTTGGTGGTCGTCCCGGCACTATACTAAGTTTGGCAATGGCGTTTACCGGACTATTAACGGCCCTGTTGTGGCGCTATTTTGATCTGCATAATATGATTTATGAAGGCTTGCCAGGTATGGTCTCGGGTGTGCTTTGCTATTTGTTTTTTCGGGGTATTGGCAGAGTGCCAGCGGTGGCAGAGAAAATTTAATAGCGGCTGAAAAGAGCAACAAAAGTAAATATATTGCTCTTTTCTACTGAGATCTAAATAGCTTAAAGCAGGGTGGATTCTTGTCTGTTATTCACATAAAACGCGGCCACCAAAGAAAAATTCATAAACGCCGCGCAGGTTGTTAAATAATCTGTCAGCCAATATGACACTTTCTCTTGGTATGCCGCTGGGTTTTGCAAGCCAGTAAAATCACACCGTACGAGATGTGGTGAATCCTGATTTTTGTCAGCATCGCTTACCACAATATTCAATTGTGAATGCTCTTTATTCCATTCAAATAATAGAAATAGTGAATCATCTTGAATGTTAACTGGTAATAGCTCGGCGGCTTTTTCTACGCACTGTCCTAACGCTGCTTTAATACTTTGATCGGTATCGCCTAAACATTGACTTACATGCTGATGCTGTTGGCTACCCGTGTTGCTTTGAATTGTATTTTCTTGCCAGTGTAAATGCATATCGTACCTTGTCAGGACTGTCGACGGATAAAATCGGCGTTATTGTAAACCCACAACGTGGTTACCGCAGCGTTTTCGCCGATAAAAGACGTGGGCTTAGTCGCGTTAAGATATTGAGTCTTGTTCTGGAATATTTATTTTTGTGCAATGTGAGGCTTTGTTGTTTGCCAGTGATCAATACGCACGCAGGCAGAGGCAAACAGCGAGCCGGTGATGTTGAGCCAAATGCTAAAAATAGCACCGGGCAAGGCTGCGCCAACACCGAAAAACTTGAGTGCCAATGCGGTGGCCAGTCCGGAGTTTTGCATGCCAACTTCTATCGCTATGGTTCTGCATACAAGCTTATTAAAGCCAAGTAGGTAGGCTGACACATAGCCCAAAAGCAGGCCAGATAGATTATGTAGCAAGGTCGCCAGAAATACCCAAGCGGCAATGTCGTTAAAGCGTTGGGCATTGAGGGCTACAACAATGGCAATAATAAGCACAATAACCAGTACCGAGATAGCGGGTAATGCAGCTTCGATTCGCTTTACGCCACGGTCCCAGAAGATACTGATAAACACGCCCAGAGCGACTGGTAATAAAATTATTTTAAATAAACTTATTAGTATATCCAGTGCGGGAACGGCTACCTCTGAGCCAAGTAGCCATACCATTAGCAGCGGCGTCATGGCGACACTGGCTAAGGTCGACATGGCGGTCATTGAGACCGACAGCGCTACATTTCCCTTTGCCACTAGAGTCATTACATTTGAGGCTGTGCCGCCGGCAACGCTGCCGACCAATACCAGTCCGGCGGTGAGTTCGGTATCCAGTTGGCAGAGTCGCGCAATGAGCAGAGCCATTATCGGCATTACGCTAAATTGCAGCAGAATGCCGGTAGCAAAAGCGGCCTTGTATTGGCGCAGCTCGATAAAGTCTTTAGGCTTGAGTGTCAGTCCCATGCCTAGCATTACCAGCATCAAGAGCGGCACAATCAGTGTTTGCAAGCTGGCAAAGACAGCGGGAAAGAGTTTGGCAGATATTGCCGCTGTGATTACCCAGATTGGGAAACATTTTACAATCATGACAAGTTGGCTGCTCTGCTGAGATATATTTCTTATTTGTTGATGTTTAAAAGCTTGTTGCTTCTTGTATGTCAACTCGGCTTGTAAGCGAAGTTGCATCTTTGGCTCTCATCGCGTCACAAACTGTTTTGTTGCCACGGCCTTGTTATTCATAGGTCATAGCATAGATGAATGCCTGTGGTTGAAGGATAAGCTCGTAATGCTCTATAGCTAAAATAGCCACGTTAATTCAACTTTGAGGCCAAGTTTTGATCTTTATGGAAGTCAAAATAAATGGTGTGTTTTTCGACCGTTCCAGTCCGAAGGGACGGTAGTGATTATTTGTGCCCAATACTTATTGGGAGGCTCTCTTTTCCTGCAATTCTTTTTTCAGCTCTTCTGAAATAGACCGAATTTCAGGAAGGAATGACTGCATCATTTCTTGTGATAATTTTATAGAATCTCCAATGACGGCAGGCATTTTGTTTACCATAGAGCGGCCTGATTCAGATTTATAGAAACGTAACATATCTTGGATTTCTTTCTCAGTATAATGCTTTAGATAAATATCAATCATGGGGCCTTTCATCTTTTCCCAGCTCATATGTTCTTTCATGGAGTCGAAGATGTTCTTCATATAAGAATCAAATAGTTGTTGCTCCGAAGGCTTGATGCCAAATTGGTCTCCCATGTTTGCTAGCATTTGGTCCATCTGATCGTACATGCTATCAATCATTGAATCTGCTTGGGTGGCGCGCAGAAGTTCTTCCACGCTTTCTCGTTTGCTTTCTTGCGCGACTGATGCTGTTGAAATTAAAAATCCAAGAACGAGCAGCATTATTTTTTTCATTATTCTTCCTTGGTCCAGTTTATTTACCTAAAGGCTAAAGCTTAGTGCAGCGCAATTTCAGCGTCTTGCTCTAAGGCTGTATACAATTTCCACAAAATTTCTTATAGGTATTTTGAGTCTAGAATTATAAATCCTCGTCAGCTTCCCGTATGCGCTCTTGCCGTTCTTGTTCCTCTTGCATCACCGCTTGGATTTCTTCCAGTACGGCATCAACATCGGCGCTGACGTTAGCATCTTCAAAAATACCAGTGAGCCTGGAGTTGGGTGTTAAATTACCTTCTTCAAACAAGGCCCACATTTCTTTAGCGTATTCTGTATGCAATAAAGCGGGAGCGAATTCGCCATAATAGCGGCGCATATTATTAACATCCCGGGCAAACATTTCTTGGGCATTGTTATTAGCGGAGGCATTTACCGCTTGTGGCAAGTCGATAACCACGGGACCATAATCATCAACCAGCACGTTAAATTCAGATAAGTCGCCGTGTACCACTCCCGCACAGAGCATGAGCATAATGTAATGCATCATCAGCGCGTGATCTTCAAGCGCTTGTTGTTCAGACATGGTGACATCACCGAGCCGGGGTGCAACATCTCCCTCATCGTCAGTGACCAACTCCATTAATAATACGCCATCAACACAGCCGAAGGTTTCCGGGACCCGAACCCCCGCATTCGCTAATCGCGATAGCGCATCGATTTCGGCATTCTGCCAAATTTCTTCCTGCTGCTGGCGGCCATAATTAGAGCGTTTTTCCATGGCTCGTGCTTGGCGAGCATTGCGAACTTTGCGGCCTTCTTGGTATTGCGCGGCTTTTTTAAAACTGCGTTTAATTGCATCTTTATACACTTTGGCGCAGCGGATATGGTCACCGCAGCGAACAATGAAAATATCGGCTTCTTTGCCACTCATAAGGCGGCTGATAACTTCATCGATTAAACCGTCATCGACAAGGGGCTGTAGGCGTTTAGGGATCTTCACGGGTTCTCTGCTATCGGCATTCCATTTGGATTATATCGAGAATGCACTGTGCGTGTTTGTGAATGTGGATCAAGACAATGTGAACTGTCAGAGGCTAATGGCAGCTATATTACAGGTTCGGAGCGATAAATGGCGCATTTTGAAATAGATAAGACCCTGTATTTTTATGAGAACAATAAAAAGGCGACCCGAAGGCCGCCTTGGTAAGAGGTCATGACGTTTATTTGATAAACAGCATCTCGCGGTATTTAGGTAATGGCCAAACCTCGTCTGACACCTCCCCTTCCAGCGCGTCGGCGTGTTCCCGTACGTCATCCATCAGGGCACGCACGTCATAGGCGAGGTACTGCATATGCTCGTTAGTGTCAGCGAAGTCGTGCTTGTTCAGTGCCGCTTCCAGCTTGGTCGTGACGTCCATCATGCTCTCTAGTAAACCGGCGATTTTTTGGGCGCTGGTATTGCTGATGCTGACGCCAATTTCTTTGAGTGACAGGCTGGTTTCGCTAATGTCAGATAAATAGCCCATGGCAGCGGGATAGATTATTGTTTTAGCCATGTCAGTGATCAATTTGGCCTCCACTTCTATCGACAATATATATTGCTCAGAATACACCTCGTAGCGGCTTTGAAGCTCTACGGGGGTGAATACACCGGCGTCTGAAAATAGCTTGATGACTTCTTCGCTGCACAGTTCTGGCAGCGCATCGGCGGTGGTTGGCAGGTTTTTCAGGCCGCGTTCTTCTACGGCCGACTTATGCCATTCTGATGAGTAACCGTCGCCACCAAAAACCACATTGCCGTGAAGTTCCATCAATTCTTTTAGCACGGTAATAACAGCAGCGGTTTTGCTTTCGCTGCTGGCCAGTGCTGTTTCCAGTGCGTCGGCCACCCAGTTGAGCGAGTCGGCGAGCATGGTGTTCATGGCAACAAGTGGGCCGTGTACCGAGGCGGATGACCCCACTGCACGGAACTCAAAACGGTTGCCGGTAAAAGCAAAGGGCGAAGTGCGGTTGCGATCACCTGGATCTCGTTCAAATTTTAGGATTTGTGATAATCCTAAATCCATATAGCCCCCTTTTTCGGAGGCTTCGAGTTTGCCGGTTTTAATGTCGTTAAAGAGCCGTTCCAGTTGGTCGCCAAGGTAGACAGACAAAATTGCTGGCGGGGCTTCGTTGGCACCCAAGCGATGGTCGTTTGATGCTGAGGCGATAACCGCCCTGAGCAGCGGGCCAAAAAGGTGCACCCCTCGAATTACTGCACCACAAAAGAGCAGAAAATTCAGGTTCTCGTTGGGAGTGCTGCCGGGATCTAGCAGGTTGCCTTGAGTGCTGTTGCCCACGGACCAGTTCACGTGTTTTCCTGAGCCGTTCACGCCTTTAAAGGGCTTTTCGTGCAGTAGGCAGACAAAGCCATGCTCTTTGGCGGTGCTTTTTAACAGTGTCATTAATTGCTGTTGATGATCTGCGGCAACGTTGGCTGCCTCAAAATAGGGCGCAATTTCGAACTGTCCTGGCGCAACTTCGTTGTGATGGGTTTTGGCGGGAATCCCCAGCTTGTAGAGCTTGTCTTCCAAATCTTGCATATACAGCTGGACTCTAGCCGGAATTGCGCCAAAGTAATGATCGTCAAATTCTTGCCCTTTAGGTGATGGCGCGCCAATCAAACTGCGGCCAGTCAGCAGCAAATCGGGTCTGGCATTGGCGAATGCCGTGTCGATCAAAAAATATTCCTGCTCGGCACCGCAGCTGGAATTTAGGGGCGCAATATCGTCTTCGCCCATTAAGGCCAGCACGCGCTGCCCGGCTTTGTTCATGGCAGCGTTGGAACGTAGCAATGGAATTTTCTTATCCAGTGCTTCTCCTGTCCACGACATAAACACGCTGGGGATCATCAGCGTAGCGCCGTTGGCGGTATGCATGATGTAGGCAGGGCTAGTGGGATCCCAGGCGGTGTAGCCTCTGGCGGCGTTGGTCATCCGCAGGCTGCCATTAGGGAAGGAGGAACCGTCAGGCTCGCCCTTAATCAGCAGACTACCGGTGAATTCGGTAATGGCTGCGCCGTCGGGATTGGTGATAATAAAGCCGTCGTGCTTCTCGGCGGTGGCATTGGTCATGGGGTAAAAAATATGGGAGAAAAACTTGGCGCCTTTGGCCATTGCCCATTCTTTCATGGCAGCCGCGACCACATCAGCGGTGGCGGGGTCTAAAGCCGCTCCCGTTTGCACCGTGTTTTTCATTGCCTTGAAGGCATTTTTTGATAAGGCCTCTTCCATGGAGGCGAGGTTAAACACGTCACTGGCCCAGATTTTATTCAGCGGCTGCGTCATGGTCAGCGGCATAGGCTCGCGTTGGTTGATCGTTGATATAGCGGCAGCTCGGCCGGGATTGACACTCATAAGGCGCTCCTGAAGTCGGATAATCGATAAGGTAAATAGTGACTAGAGAGGTCGATGGCGGAGGGCAAAAGTGCAGCGAGGCCGGTGGTCAGCGATTTTTCCCATGAAGGGTCTCTTATCGAGGTTTTATGCCAGCAATTTTCGGTCCAAAACGTTTGGTTTGCGCTGAGATTTAGTATTTTCGCCCATTTTATTTATGGGAGGGGCGGCGTTTGTACTGTGGGTGTGGCGTTTTAGGGTTCGCGAGCAGTGGCAAAAGGAACTTGAGCATGTCGGTTTTAGACCAAGTGGGTAGGCAGCTGCTCCGGAGTGGTGAGTCACTATTGTTATTCTATACTGGAGCAGTGTGTTACACGGGAAGGCAAGGAGTCGGTTATGAAAACCATGTTTAAGTTAATGAGTGTCGCCGCGCTGTGTAGCTTGGTGGCTTGCGCGTCGGGTAATGCCAAGCTCAGTTTTGAAGAACAGCTTGCCAAACGGGAGTACCGCCAAGGCGAAGAGGTTAAAGAGGTGCATAACTATCGGATTAATGGTTGGAATTATCTGGATGAAAAACATGTGATTTTTAATGCCGGTCCCGGTAGAGATTATTTGCTTGCCCTCAAAATTCGCTGCATCGATTTGAGATCGGCGGATACCCTGGGGTTTACCTCAACAAATACTCGTTTGAGCCGTTTTGACAAAGTCGTGGTAGCCACAGAAACCGGTGACCGCAGCTGCCCCATTGATAAAATCTACGAGCTGGACAAAATTGAATAAGAATGTCGGCTGTGTGGCTGGATTCCGGTGCGGTGGTTTGCTGGATACCGGCTCCGAGGCCGGTGTATAACGACATAGGTGGATCGCTCCTCCCTATGTCATCCCGGACGCGTTGAGCGATCCGGGATCCAGTTGCTCGATGTTCACGGCAAGCACGGCGTATGTATCACGCTCGGTGGTTTACTGGATACCGGCTCAAGGCCGGTATGACGGTATAAAGGTGTTGCCCATCTCTATGTCATCCCGGACGCGTTTAGCGATCCGGGATCCAGTTGCTCGATGTTCACGGCAAGCACGGAGTATGTATTACGCTCGGTGGTTTACTGGATACCGGCTCAGGGCCGGTATGACGACATAGGTGCATCGTTCCTCCCTATGTCATCCCGGACGCGTTAGCGATCCGGGATCCAGTTCCTCGATGTTTACGGCAAGCACGGAGTATGTATCACGCTCGGTGCGTTTGCTGGATACCGGCTAGGAGTCTGGTATGACGACACAAAGGTATCGCGGCTACAGCGCAGTAGCATAATCCGGGTCGCCAACGAGGCTGTGGCGCTATAAGCTGGCTTTGTCTTTTTAGTGTGTATGTCTACGCCAATGTCTAATTCTGTTCAAGACTATCAGCGGGTTGCCGACGCCATCGGTTTTCTCGTTAACCATCGTCAGCAGCAACCTTCGCTAGCGGAATTGGCGAGCCATTGTGGTTTGAGTCCTCAGCATTTTCAGCGATTGTTTAGTCGCTGGGCGGGCATCAGTCCGAAGCGTTTTTTGCAGCTATTAACAGTGGAGCGCGCCAAGCAGTTGCTTGATGACCATCATGTTTTGGGGCTATCGGATGAGCTGGGTTTAAGCAGCGGTTCTCGGTTATACGACCACTTTGTACAGCTTGAGGCAGCAAGCCCCGGCGAGTTCAAGTCGGGTGGGCTGGGTTTGACTATTGAGTACGCAGTACAGGTCAGCCCCTTTGGCGAGGTATTTATTGCTCGTAGCCCTCGGGGTATTTGTAGTCTGCAATTTTTAGATGCTGGCGGAGAGGCTGCGGCCTTGCAGGCGCTGGCGACCCAATGGCCCAAAGCGCTTATTTACCATAATCCAACAATAGGGGCTGATGATGTGGCGGCGATTTTTGCCTCTGGAGTGGCTGCGGGGAAACCTATCTCGTTACATGTTCGCGGCACCAATTTTCAGGTGAGTGTGTGGCGGGCGCTGCTGCGTATTCCACCCTCTCATTTTGCCAGTTACGGGCAAATTGCCACGGCGCTGGATAAGCCTCGAGCTTCGAGAGCGGTAGGTACGGCAGTGGGTGCAAACCCGATAGCAATGCTCATTCCCTGCCACCGGGTGATCCAGCAAAGCGGCGCTTTGGGCGGCTACCGCTGGGGCTTAAACAGAAAGCAAGCTATCCATGTCTGGGAAGCAGCTAGAGGAGATGGCGAGCGCTCACTCTCTGCTTAATGCCAGTGGTTGCTCGTGGCAGCAGACAAATTGCTCGCTGTTAGTTTGAAAATCCCAGCGTTGGATATGGCATTGGTGGTGGTCGTTTTGCAGTCGATGCTCTATCACATTGACGGAATTGGCTTGCTGGTCGCGTAGCCGCCATGACAGAGCGGTTCCTGCCTGGGCAGTCCAGCCGTAACGCTCTGCACCGCTCAGTTTATGCACATAGGGTAAATGAATATGCCCTGCTAGCAGCAAGTCCAATCCGGCATCGACCCAGGTGCTGACGGCTTTTTCGTGGCCGTGCACCAAGTTGTCGATATCCTTCTCTTCTACGGCTCTTACTGGGTGATGGAAGGTGACCACTTTAAGCTGGTTTGCTGATGCGGCGGAGAGACGGTTGCTTATGTATTGAATTTGTTTGCTACTCAGTTCGCCGTCGATATGGCGCTTGGGGCGACTGGAGTTAACGCCCAGCAGTAGCAGTTGGTCAGTTTCATATTCGGGGGCTAAATTGCGATTAATGGCACGGCGATAATTGGCGTAGGGCCACAGGCTGCGGGCAACAAGGTTAAAAAGTGGAATATCATGATTGCCCGGTACGGCCAATACGGGTGCGGGTAATGCCTTAATAAAGTCACTGGCAGCGGCAAATTGGCTGCGCCTGGCCCGCTGGGTAATATCGCCACTGAGCACAATAATGTCGGGTTGTAGCTTTTTTGCCAGCGTCAGCAGGGCTTGCTCAACCTCGACTAAGACCGTGCCAAAATGGGTGTCTGAAATGTGGAGAATGCGGGTCATGCCGTTTGTCCTGTTACGGGTTTGGCGGGGACTAAAAGGGGTAATGCCGGTTTGGCGACCTTAAACACTAACGGGCTACGCATCCAGATAATCTCACCATCAGTTGCTACCTTTACCCGCTTTCGCCGCCGCCCCAGGCTGACGTTCATCTGCTTGAGAGCAAAGCTATCAATATGCTCGGCCTCACCCAAGCGGCTCACTAAACCTCTTAATAACAGACCGTACAAAGATAGCCGGTGGCGGGGTTTGGCAAAGATGGCAATCAGTTTACCCTGTTCTACTTTTTCGGCCTCTTCAATGCCGATTTGAGACAGTTGCAAGGCGTTGTTGTTGACCAAAATCGAGACGCTACGCAGCTCGCCCTGGGTGTTGTCACTATTAAAGCTAAGATGAAAACGTCGATGGGCACGTGCCAGTGTCGCTATGGCTGAAACCAAAGCCACTAAACGGCTGCGGCCGTAGCGTTGTTTGTAGGCTTCTCTGTCTTCCAATAACTTGGGGTAAAGTCCCAGGCTGGCGTTCACTAAAAATACCCGGTCGTTGATCAAGCCGATTTGCACCGGTTTAACCTCTGCGTGGAGCAAGGCGTCTATTGCCTGCTCAGGATCTTCGGGAATGCCCACATTGCGGGCAAAATAATTAAAGGTGCCACCGGGAATGACCCCCATTTTCAAACCGGTTCCCAGCACGGCTTGGCAAACCGCATTGATGGTGCCATCGCCGCCCACTGCTACCACCGTGCCCTTTACTGGGATAGCACGTGTTACGGCGTCTTTGGCTGCGAGGCTGATATCTCGATTTTGGCTGGGTGAAAAAAACTCGGCGGACTGATTGTTCTCCGCCAGTTTTGCGGTCAACCACTGTCGAATTTGTTGACCCTGGCCGGTGCCAGAAGCCTGATTAAGCACCACAAAAAAGTTAGATGGCTCCGGCGTGGAGTGCGACTCGGTTGAGGTTGAGGTTGAGGTACTCATTTTTTGCCATCCATATTGAGGCCTTCTGTGTTGTTGGGGCGTTTCTGCTGTCTACTGACAAAGTCCAAGGCTAAGACAAACCACCGTCTAAGCTGGACTGTCAGTCTGGCATTGGGTTCCAACCCCGAGTGGATTTAACAGAGTATTCGCCTGTATGACGTTAAGCCGATACACTTTGTGGCTGAATTGATGTTGGGAGCTATATGCAATGAATGTTACCGAGGCGGTGAAAGCACGCCGTTCCATTCGTGGATTTAAACCGGACCCTGTTTCTGATGACAAACTGCGAGAAATTCTTGAGGTGGCACGGTTTGCACCGTCTAATTGTAATACCCAGCCTTGGCACTTAACCGTTGTATCGGGTGAGGCGCGTCACAAACTGCAGGAAGCTATTTTCGCCGAAATTAACGCGGGTAAAGCCCCTAATCCGGCGTTTACCCCCGGCGATCAAGGCCTTGCAGATGTGTATAAAGACCGGCAATTTCAATGTGCCATGGATTACTACCGGGTGATGGGTATAGAGCGCCATGAGCGGGACAAACGCACGGCGTTGGTGATGAAAAACTGGGAGTTTTTTGATGCCCCCCATGTGGGTTTTATCTCTATGCCGCTGGACTTTGGGCCCGCCAATGCAGTGGATGTGGGGATTTATCTGCAAACCCTGATGTTGATTCTGGTTGAAAAGGGTTTGGCGAGTGTGCCCCAAGGTGCGCTGGCCCTTTACCCAGATCCCGTTAAGGCAATGGGTGGGGTGCCAGAGGGGAGTGGCATTCTTTGCGGCTTATCTTTCGGTTACGAAGATAAGGGCGAGCGTATTAACGATGTCATTATGGACCGAGCACCGTTAGAAGAGACCGTTACGCTGATTAGTTAGGTAGCGTCTGCATAAGCTGTTCATGCCTCAGCGGCGGCGTCTTTGGGGTGTACTGGCAAAGGCGCCGCGAACGACTGCATGGATGCAGGAGGTAGAACAAGACCAGGAGCCGTTGCCGTTATCCTTAATGAGTGCGGCAACGACGTCCAGTACGACCCCAAGGGCGCCCTCTTCGGAGATTTGCCTTAAGCTTGGGCCACAGTCATGTCATAAAAGGTGAGTTTGTACGAGCCGCGCTGGGCGATAGCCATTAGGGCGCTTCCATAAATCAGTTTCAGCTGCGAGGATGGTGCGTATGTGGATAGAAACGCGTTGCGAACTTCATTTTGATATTGCCGTCCCTTCTCCATTTATGCTGATGCTGCGCCCTCGCAGTGGTAAGCAACAATGGATTGCGCGGGAGGAGTATCATCTTTCGCCTATGGTGCCAGTAGAAGAGTTTACGGATCTCTACGGCAACCTTTGCCAGCGGCTTGTGGCCCCAGTGGGGGATTTTAGAATTGAAACCACAGCGCGGGTATTTGTGGCAGACAAAATGGACCGAAGCCCTGGGGCGCCTTTTATAGAAGTTCAGAACCTTCCCGATGCGGTGTTGATTTACCTGCTACCCAGTCGTTTTTGTGAAACAGAAAGCTTTAATGACATGGCTGGACAAATTACCGCCGGGCATTGGTTGGGCTATGATCAAGTAGCGGCCATTGAAAATTGGCTGCGAGATAATATTCATTTTTCGCCTGGTAGCAGCACGGTGCCGGTGTCCGCAGAAGAGGTAAACCAACGGGGCTTTGGGGTGTGCCGAGACTTGGCCCATTTGGGCATTTCCCTGTGTCGCAGCTTGAGTATTCCCGCACGCATGGTGGTAGGTTGCCTGGACGGTCTCGAGCCCATGGACCTGCACGCATGGTTCGAAGCTTATGTGGGCGGACGCTGGTATACCTTTGATGCTACTCAGCAGCAATTGCGGGGCGGTTATATTGCCTATGGCTATGGCAGAGATGCCGCTGATGTGGCAATTTATACCCAGTTTGGGCCACCGGTACTGCCCCGTTACCAACATCTTTCTGTGCAGCGCCAACCCTAAACAGTACGCCTTCCTTCCCTATTTATTTCTGAGATTGAAACATGTTTGAGTGGATAGCCAGTCCTGAAGCGTGGGTTGCCCTGGGCACCTTGATCGCTCTTGAAATTGTGTTGGGTATCGACAACATTATTTTTATTTCCATTTTGGTGTCTCGCCTTCCCGAGCCCCAGCGCCAAAAGGCCCGCCAAATTGGCTTGGGCTTGGCTATGCTGGCGCGGCTGGGCTTGTTGTTCAGTCTCGCCTGGGTGATGGGTCTGGTTGATCCCCTGTTTACGATATTGGGTCAGGCCATTTCGGGT
Source organism: Spongiibacter sp. IMCC21906 (assembly GCF_001010805.1). NCBI lineage: Bacteria > Pseudomonadati > Pseudomonadota > Gammaproteobacteria > Cellvibrionales > Spongiibacteraceae > Spongiibacter > Spongiibacter sp. IMCC21906. The sequence continues at coordinate 563,736 of NZ_CP011477.1, forward strand.
AGAGATATTATTCTGATCATTGGCGGACTGTTTTTGCTGGCCAAATCGACTCATGAAATTCACGGCAGTTTAGAGGTGGATGGCGATGAGCACAGTGGTGGTAAAAAAGTAGCGAGCTTTACCTCGATACTGGTGCAAATTGCCTTATTGGATATCGTCTTTTCCTTGGATTCGGTCATTACTGCGGTGGGTCTGGTAGATCATTTACCGGTGATGGTCATTGCCATTGTTATCTCGGTTGGGGTAATGCTCTTTGCGGCAAAGCCCATCGGTGATTTTGTGGACGCCAATCCGACCATTAAAATTCTCGCACTATCGTTTTTGTTGATGATTGGTTTGACACTAATGGCAGAAGGCTTTGATGTGCATGTGCCCAAAGGCTACATCTACTTTGCGATGGCGTTTTCCTTTGGGGTGGAATTGCTCAATATGCGCGGGCGTAAAAAAAGGGCCTCAGCGGCCCTGTCTTTGCAGAAGAAAATAGTGGATACCTCTGAGCATCCTTAGCTCGGCACTTTCTAGGTGTTTTTAAGCGCCTTTAACTTCTGGGTCAGTGTCGATGGCTTTGAGCAGGTAATAGCTCATCACAATGATCCAGACAAAGAAATCTATGACGGGTACCCAGAAAGTGATCAAGCCGTTCCACGCGAAGGGGCCCGTCTTGAAGAAGAAAATAATACAGGCCGGAACAAACAGACTGGCTACCGCAATATTGTAAAATCCCAACCACTGGGGAAATACTGGTGTCGGGCTTTTATCTGAGATAATTGCCATGCCAATACTCACAACCTGAGCCAAAAATGGTGCCAAGGTTGTGGTGAATAACAACCAGCCCATGTCATTAATCAGGTAGGTGACGTCAATTGGGCGGTCAGGGCGAAACGTTCCCAATAACCAAATGAACGAAGCGAAATAAATAATCATCACTCCCGCAGTACCCGTTGCTAACTGTGTCCACGCATATAGTGGTCTTGAGCCTTCAATTCGCTTCAGTTGTAGCGATATCATTGATACCCAGGGAAATAGCAGCGTTACGCTGATTACCGTGAGGATCAGCCCAAATTGGATTCTCCAAGTGTTGGTTTGATACTGGTTGGCAATTTCTGATGCTGTTGATGTGGGCAAGGGTGGGGGAAAGAACCCGGCAGTGGGCCACCAGCCTATACCATAGAGAACACAGAAGATGAGTCCGCAGTAAACTGCTATTTTTTGATGGTTCATAATGTCCGTCCAGTGAGGGTTGAGGATGTATTATTGATTTTTATTTATTGTGTTAAATATCAATAATACTCTCAAAAGTTGCCGGGCTTCATCTTTTAATGTCTATATATCTTAAAAAAATCTACGTTTTTTCTGTTGATTGAAAAAAATAAGGGGCTGGGTGGGTGAGGCATTGGCTAGAATAGCTTGCTGTTATTTTGCCTAAATGACAGCAATATCCCCAAAAAACGGCTAAAGTTGTCGTTGCAAACTTCTAATATCAATAATCAAATGAGGATGTTTTATGATTGGTTATACCACCGTGGGCACCGTAGATATGGCCCGGTCCGAGGCATTTTATAATCAACTGTTTGAGGCGATGGGTTACAAGCAGTTGATGAAAATGGATCGTCTGATTGCCTGGGGCGATGGCGCAGGTCCCATGTTTTGTGTGTGTACCCCCTACGATGGTGAAGAGATGCACAGTGGCAATGGCACAATGATCGCGTTGGCGGCGACCAGCCGAGATCAGGTCCACGAGCTATATGCTTTGGCTCGCGAACTGGGCGCCAGCGATGAGGGCGAGCCCGGGATGCGCATGGAGCCGTTTTACTGTGGTTATGTGCGAGACCTGGACGGCAATAAGCTCAATTTTTACTGTACCCAGTGAGCCAGAATTAAGCTCGCTAAAGCCGGTGTCTTAGCTTGCACTGGCTTTCATTTTTAATCAGAGGTGCCCTAGGTTTTTGCGAGCAATAAAATCGATAAATTCACTCAAGTGTCGTTGCAAGCGCATGGCAACGTGCTCGTCTACGACTTGGTGCTGCGCATTAATCGCCTTTGATACGTCGGTCACCATCATTTCGTGGCAGGGCTGAATGATCGACAGTGTAGAATCAAAAACCAGCTTAAAGTGCGCCTGTGCCCTTGCCCCACCCACCGGACTGTTAGCCTGGGTGATAATCGAAATAGGTTTGTCTTTTAATACCGACGTAAAGGCCGGGCGAGATGCCCAATCTATCGCATTTTTGATCACAGCCGGAATACTGTGATTATATTCGGGCGAACACACCACAATGCCATCGGCAGATTTAATAGACTGGATCAGCGCCACTACCGATACTGGTAAATTAGCGCTGAGATCTTCATTGTAAAATGGCAGCGCATCCAATTTAGGCAGTTCAAAATCCTGCTCGGGAAAATACCCTTGTAGCGCGTTTAAAATAGCCAGGCTTTTGCTGCCAGAGTGAAAACTGCCTGACATCAATAATAGTTTCATATCTTTCTTCTTTCTTGGTGGACCTGTGAGGCATTACCGAGTTGCGGGGCGATCCCTCAGTGTAATATGTTTTTGTGTCGTGTTGCTGCTACGGTTTTGATCCTATTGGACGAATAGCCAAGGTAAACGCAAGGCGAGGTTGAGATGTTGTTCTTTACTTGCCGTATCCGAGTCGGTGATGGAATGTTGAAACACTATTTACTCTTTATTTTCATAATGTTGCTGAGTATCTCCCCTTCGTCGGCAGAGGAACAGAAGCTTACTGAATTGGCTTGGCAGACCTCGCCGAACATTGCGGCTTTGTTTGAAGAGGCTGGCGTTAATGGCGCCTTTGTTGTTTACGATGTGATCGAGCAGCGACTTATCGGCTTTAATCGTCAGCGAGTAATGCAGCAATTTGTTCCTGCTTCAAGCTATAAAATTCCCCATACCTCAATTGCTTTAAACAGTGGCGCGATTAGTAGTGTGGATGAACTTCTGTCTTGGGATGGTAACCCCGCCCCTTTTAAAGCTTGGGAAAAAGATATGAGCTTGCGGGAAGCGATTGGGGTTTCTAATGCGGCCATTTATCAGCAAGTATCTCGGCGTATTGGTATGACCGCAATGCAGCACCATATCGACAAGCTCGGTTATGGCAATGCTTTGCTCGGTGAGACGGTCGATCGCTTTTGGTTGGATGGCCCCCTAAAAATTAGTGCTCTAGAACAAGTTCGGTTTTTAGCCAAGCTGGCGAACTCAGCGTTGGATTATCCCTCTGAGCAGCAGGCAATAGTGCGGGAGATTATTCAGCAGCCAAGCTCAGCGGGCACTGCATTATTTGCTAAATCGGGCTGGCAAAATGCTCCAGATCCCGGAATAGGTTGGTGGGTGGGCTGGGTAGAAACGCGCGGCCAAATCTATGCCTTTGCCCTAAACCTCGATATCCGTAGCGCTAAAGAGGCCGCGTTGCGGGAGCCGCTGGCACGACGAAGCTTGGCATCGATGGGCTTGTTGTAAACCAAGCTGATCCAAGCGATATAGTCTTTACTCTACCCCGCAAAGCTTGCTAGCTTGAGTTGGTCTCTTGCTGCGCCGCAGGATTATTATGGTCTACCGTATTGCACTGGGCTCAAGGCAGTATCAATTCGCCAATTTAAAAACGCTGATGGCCAAGGCCAGTCCGCTGCGTAGCGGTGATGTGCTGGCGGGTCTTGCGGCTCAAAGCAACGAAGAGCGGGTTGCGGCGCAAATGTTGTTGGCCGACCTTCCTTTAAAAGTGTTTTTAAGCGAAGCCCTTATTCCCTATGAGCAGGATGAAGTTACCCGGCTGATTCTGGATCACCACAACGCCAAAGCCTTTGCGCCGGTGAGCAGTTTAACGGTGGGGGAATTAAGAAACTGGCTGCTGAGTCACGATGCTGACGGTGATGCCTTGCAAGCGTTGGCACCGGGTTTAACCCCGGAGATGGTTGCCGCGGTCAGCAAACTTATGCGGGTGCAGGACTTGGTGCTGGTGGCCAGTAAATGCGAAGTTGTCACTCGGTTTCGGAATACCATTGGTCTTAAAGGGCATTTTTCTACCCGCTTGCAACCCAATCACCCTACGGATGACCAGGCTGGAATTGCTGCCAGCATTGTTGATGGCTTGTTATACGGCAGTGGCGATGCGGTGATTGGTATTAATCCGGCCAGCGATAATGTGCAAACCGTTAGCCGCTTGTTGCACTTGCTTGACGAGTTAATTCAGCGCTTTGACATTCCTACTCAAGCCTGTGTGTTGACCCATGTGACCAGCACGCTGAAAGCCATTGAGCGAGGTGCCCCGGTGGATCTGGTATTTCAGTCTGTTGCGGGTAGTGAGGCGGCCAATCGCAGTTTTGGCATTGATCTGGCGGTGCTGGCCGAAGCCCGTGAGGCGGCATTGAGTCTGCAGCGGGGGTGCGTTGGCAATAATGTAATGTATTTTGAAACTGGTCAGGGCAGCGCCCTGTCAGCCAATGCGCATCATGGTGTTGATCAGCAAACCATGGAGGCACGGGCCTATGCGGTGGCCAGAGCTTTTGATCCTTTATTGGTAAATACCGTGGTGGGGTTTATTGGTCCCGAGTATCTTTACGACGGTAAACAGATTATTCGGGCGGGGCTGGAAGATCACTTCTGCGGCAAGTTGCTGGGGCTGCCAATGGGCTGTGATATTTGTTATACCAACCACGCTGAAGCGGATCAGGATGATATGGATATGTTGCTGACCCAATTTGTGGCAGCGGGGGGCAACTTCATTATGGGCATTCCCGGTGGCGACGATATTATGCTGAATTACCAGACCACGTCCTTTCATGATGCCTTGTATATCCGCGAGCTGTTTCAGTTGCGCCCGGCGCCGGAATTTGAACAGTGGTTGCTTGAAACGGCGATATTCGACAGCCCTACTCGACTGGGTCGAGGTACTGAATTGCCGAGTCGCTTTGCTGCGCTATTGCAGCTGGATAAAGGCCAAGATCATGCTTGATCTCTGGCAAAGCCTGAAGCAATTTACTCCAGCGCGTATTGCGCTAGGGCGTGCTGGCGCTGCGCTGCCAACCACGGCAAATTTACAGTTTCAGTTAGATCATGCCCGAGCCAGAGACGCGGTGCATTTGCCGATGGATGTGCCAGCATTGGTCAGTGGTATAGAGGCGCTGCAGCTAAGCCCGGTGTTATTACAAAGCTTGGCTGGGCATCGACAGCAATATTTACAACGGCCTGATTTGGGGCGGCAGCTGGCCGAAGTAGACTGGCAGCGCTTGGCTGGGTTAAAAAATGAAGCTGGGTTTGATATTGCCATAATTGTGGGGGATGGTCTTTCTGCGGCGGCGGTTAACCATCACGCTTTGCCGGTGTTAGCGGAGTTGTTGCCATCATTAGGCAACGCTGGCTACTCCCTTGCACCACTCTGTATTGCCCGCCAGGCGAGGGTGGCACTAGCCGATGATATTGGCGAGGCGTTGGGGGCGCGGTTGAGCTTAATGCTTATTGGTGAGCGTCCCGGCTTAAGCTCTCCTGACAGCCTTGGTATTTATCTCACATATGAGCCTGAACGAGGTTGCCACGATGCCCAGCGCAACTGTATTTCGAATATTCGCCCCGACGGCCTGAGCTACCAGCAAGCCAGTGAAACCTGTTTGTATTTGTTGGTCGCAGCGTTAAGGAAAAAATTGAGCGGGGTGGAACTGAAAGATGATTCTCACCGTCTTGATGAGCTAGGTTCTGACTATATCCCCTTTCTTAAACAAGCGACTTGACGGTATTGTCTGCGCCTGTCATTTATTATCAGTCATTGCATGAATAGCACTAATACTAGGCATTAAAGCGCTACCTCATAACGGCATTAGGGAATGCGCGTATGGTAAGCGAAGGTATATTAGGCACAATTGACCCTCTGCAAAATGGATCCTTTGCAGGCTGATGCTTTTGCTGTCATAGCCATGCTATTGAGTTTGCAGGTGTCACAACTCAAAAGACTTGGAGATCCGCAGTGCACAGTCCTGACAGCCCCGAAGATGAGAGTATGCGACTACGCGCCCTGCGCGCGCTGAACATTCTCGACACCCCTGCAGAAGAACGCTTTGATCGTCTGACACGAATAGCCCAGCGTTTATTCAATGTGCCAATTTCGCTGGTCAGTTTGGTGGACGGGCATCGTCAGTGGTTTAAATCCAAACAAGGATTGGATGCTCAAGAAACGCCCCGGAATATTTCATTTTGTGGCCATGCCTTATTGGGCGATGGCATTTTTATGATTCCAGATGCCACACAAGATGAGCGTTTTCACGACAACCCATTGGTTACCGGCGGGCCTGAAATACGGTTTTATGCGGGTTGCCCACTGCATTCTCTGGACGGCAGCAAGCTTGGTACATTGTGCATTATTGACCGAGAGCCCAGAGTGCTGAGTGACTCAGATTTACAACTCTTGGCTGATCTGGCCCACTTGGTAGAGAGTGAGCTGGTGGCGGTGGAATTGGCAACGCTGGACGAGTTAACCGCCATTGCCAATCGCCGCGGTTTTGCCATGTTGGCGCAGCACACCTTGGATTACTGCGAACTGAAAAGTTATAACGCCACCTTGGTGTTTTTTGATTTAAATAAATTTAAAGCGATTAACGATTCTTACGGCCATGCTGCTGGAGACCGGGTGTTGGTGACATTTGCCGAGATGCTCAAATCTCAAACACGGGGCAGCGATGTGCTCGCTCGTTTGGGCGGTGATGAGTTTGTTGCACTATTGCCTAAAACCAGTGCCGAACAAGCAAAGCAAATGATCACCGGATTTAGAGAAAGGGTTACCACTAAAAACCGGGAACTGAACGAACGTTACGGTTATAAAATTTCGTTTGCCTGTGGCATTGTTGAATTTGATCCGCTGAATCACGCCGGCATTGATGATTTGCTGGCCGAAAGTGATACGCTAATGTATACCCGCAAGCGACGGCGACACAGTGAGTCGCTTGCCTAGCGTCGCAAATACCAATGCCGAAGTGCAATACAAGGCCTATGCTGGGAGTGTTTTGTGTCTGATATCCAATACCCTTTACGCGGAGCCTGCCAATGTGGGCAGCTTCGCTATACTTTGTATGCGGCACCGGCCAAAGTGGTGGCCTGTCATTGCAAGCAGTGCCAAAAACTTTCCACCAGCGCGTTTAGCATTACCGCTTTGGTAAAGGCAGACGATGTGGCGTTTGAGGGTGAGCTGGCAGAATGGCAGCGGGTTGCTGAAAGTGGAAATAAGAATTACGCCAAATTTTGTCCCCAGTGCGGTAACCGTATTTATCACTATAATCCCGATGCGCCGGAGATGATTAAACTCAAAGCGGCCAGCTTGGACGACACTCGAATTCTGCAGCCTACGGTACATCTTTGGGTTAGCCAGAAGCAGGATTGGTACTGCATCCCCGATGACGTTGACGTCTTTGATACCCAGGGTGGTGTTTAGCCATCCTCCATTAATATTTTGCTAGCGGTGGTTTGGTGTAAAGCGCAGCTCTGCCTGCAGGCCGCCCAGCTGCGCTTTTCCCAAGCTAAGTGTGCCCCTGTAAAGCTTGACCAGGTCATTGGCAATGGCCAAGCCCAGGCCTGAACCCGAGCGGCTTTCATCAAGCCGTAGGCCCCTTGTTAAGGCATGCTGGCAGTCTTCCTCCGACATGCCCGGTCCATCATCGCTGATGCTAATGATCAACGACTGGCTATTTTGATGGCAGTGCAAGGCTATGTTTTGACTGGCCCACTGGCTGGCGTTTTCCAATAAATTACCCACCATTTCTTGCAGGTCTTGAGGGTCAATTTTTACCCGTAGCTGCTCTGGACAATAATGGGAAAAATGGAGCTGACGCCTTTCCGCCAGACGGGCAATGCCGTTGATGACCGGGGCAAGGGCTTTGCCAATATTGCAGTCGCCAACCAAGGAGGTTGGGCCTGCCGCAGAGGCCCTCGCAAGATGATGGCGCACGGCCTCATTGAGTCTGACTAGCTCTTGCTGAATGGCACTGCGTTGGGGCTCGTCTAAGCGTTCGGCTTGGGTAAACAACACGCTTACAGGCGTTTTCAGGGCGTGGGCAAGATTCCCCGCCGCGTGGCGTCCCCGCTCAATCAGTTTTTGATCCCGCTCAATCACGGTGTTGATGGCTTCGGCAAGGTGACTTAATTCTTGCGGGAGTTGGGTATCTAAGCGTTCAAGCTCGCCCTGCTCTACGGCGCGCAAATTGCGCCGGATGCGTCGCAGCGGTGATAGTCCCCAGCGAATTTGTATGGCCTGCCCCAGCAGCAACAGTACCCCCAGTGTCGCCAACGAGGAATAAAGCAGTTGTTTAAAATGCAACACTTCGGCGTCAAGTTCATTGCGGGTTGCCGCTACCGTCACATGCAGGGTTTGGGATAGGGAGGCAATTTGAATATCCCGCTCAATTTTACGCAGCTGTTGATTTCTAGGACCGCCAATATCCGCAATATCGATACCGGCTTTGGGGCTGGTTGGAAGGCGCTGATCCCACAGCGAACGGGAGGTCAGGTTAAGGTCGCCGCCATCACTTAACTGCCAGTACCAGCCGGAAAATACCCGCTCAAAGCGCGGGTCTCCCAAGTCTTTTTGCATGAGCAAGCGGCCGCTAATGGGGTCGTAGGCAATGCCCGCCAACACCACGTTTAACAGAGACTCAAGGCGCTGATCAAAGGCGGTGGTGGCCGAGCGTTGAAAGTTATATGCGAGCATAGCGCCCGCAATTGGCAGGATAAGTACAACCAGTAACAGCGCGGCGGACAATAGTCGGGTGGTAATGCCCAAGCGGCGACGGTTAAGCATTACTATCGCCAATTTCCAGCAGCCGATAACCTTTGCCGCGCAGGGTTTCAATACGGTCGTTGCCCAGCTTTCGGCGCAGGCGACTGATATGCACGTCAATCACATTGGAGTCGGGTTCTTGATCGCGGTCATAAACGTGCTCTGACAGCTCGGTGCGGCTTACCACTCGGGGTGCTGCGTGCATGAGGTAGCCAAGCAGCCGAGATTCTTGTGCGGTTAAGGTGACGGGCAGCCCTTCAAGGCTGACTTGACCGCTATGGGTGTCGTAACTGAGATTACCCACTGTCAGTACGGGATGAGCGTGACCGTGACTGCGGCGAACAATAGCCCGGAGCCGGAACAGCACTTCGGCGGTGTGAAAGGGTTTGGTTACATAGTCATCTGCCCCGGCCGAAAAACCGGCGGCCTTGTCGGACCAGCGTTCTCTAGCGGTGAGCACCAGTACCGGAATATCAATGCCTTCGTCACGCCAGCGGCTCAGCCAATGGGTGCCGTTGCCATCGGGCAGTCCCAGGTCGAGAATCATCACATCGTAGCGTTCTGTTTTAAGGAGAAAGTCGGCATCGGCAGCCGATGCTACCGGCTCCACCAGCACCCCCGCATCTTTCAGCGATTCAGACAGCGCGGCCGCCAAGGGCTGATCATCTTCTACGAGCAGTGCTTTCATTGGCGTTCCATTCCTTTGATATTGCGCCCTTCTATGCTGACGACATCACCACTGACGGCATCGATCTCAAACTCAACGACTTGCCCTGCTGGACCTATCATTTCTATTTCGTAAATGGCCTGGCCATCTTCTTGCTCAAACTCCACTTCGATGACTTGGCCAATATAGTTTTTTTCCAAATTGCTGAGTACGGTGGCAAGGGATTGAATTCGCCCTGCCTCCACCTCTTTGTGCAAGTTTCGCCAATGTTCGTCGGCCAACGCCAAGCCCCCTGTGAGGAGCAAGCTAAGCGGCAGCAGCCAGCGTATGACACGAAAGCATGTAGTCAGTTGTTTTTTCATTGTTGCATTTTCGCAAATACCACATGAATGGAATATGACGGTTTTGATCAGCACCGGGAAAGGCCAGCAATGTAAAACTGCAAGCGAGTTAAAAAATAGAACTGATTCAATATACAAAGGAGCAAGCTATTATGACTAAAACATTGATTAGTGGTTCGGCGCTGGCCTTTCTGATGGTTCCTATGGCTTACGGCCAGGTGCCGGTAGATCAGGTAAGCAAGTCTCTTAAAGCTGCCCAGGAATACGGCATCGTTCAGTATCAAGAAGTGGAGTTTGATGATGACGGTAGCGCAGAGGTTGAAGGTTGGTTGGATGCCGAGTGGTATGCCGAGGTTGAAATTTCGGCTAATGGCGAAGTGATTCAAGAAGAACGCAAACGTCGAGATGGCGGGCCAATGGGAATGACATTGAGTGATGTGCAAAGTCTCATCGACTCTGCCAAGTCCCAAGGTATTATCCTAATTGAAGAGATTAGCGTAGATGAATCAGGCCAGATTGAGCTGGAAGGTGAAAATGCGCAGGGCCGGGAGATTGAGTTGAGCAATGCCAAAAGTGCAATGGATGCCGCCAAGTCGGCTTTCTAGTTCACAACGGTTCTTCATAACCACAGCAACGCCCTGCTCAGTTTGATTGAGCTGGGCGTTTTTTGTGGTGTGACGGTGTGCTGCATTTGATGCTATCAGGGGCTTAAGCAGCCCCTTGCCTGAATTTCCGGAGCCGGGTAGCGTGACGCTTTGGTCAACTCGGTGCACTACTCATGGTGCATCTGCTGCAGGCGGCCGGAATTTTGTTTCCTCTGTTAGATAATAGTCTGCCAACAGCGATGTTAAGTGCTGTGTTGTTCGGTGGCACGTTTATTGGGGTTGTTAGCTAGGTACTGACTATGGCGAACCGGTTTTACTCTATCAAGCCCGCCAGGCTTATGGGCAAGATGATCTTGTCTTATGGTGCTGCCCAAATTATTGGCCCTTGTTAATTGGCTTTATGGCAGAGCGCTTTGGCAATTACAATTCAGGTTTGTGGCTGGCTGTGGGCTTTACTCTACTACCTACTAGTAGGTGCGGTGTTGATTTTGGTTTTACGTTTAAGCAGTCAAGATGAAGAGTCCGTATTCGCACCCCAAGGGAGGGACTGAGGTATAAGCAAGGTTTATGTCGGCAAGCCTTACGTTTTGGGGCTATAAAAAATTATCCCTGCAATGCCCTGCCGCTGACTCACTCTAGAATCGATCATGCCTAGAGCCTGCAGTTGACTAACGGGTGTTTTGAATCAATCCATCGTGAAAATGTGCTTCGAGGCTGGATCCCGGATCGCTAATCGCGTCCGGGACGACATAGGGAGGAGCGATGCGCCTATGGCGTCATACCGGCCCCCGAGCCGGTATCCAGTAAATCACACCGAGCGTGATATATACATCGTGCTTGCCGCGAACATCGAGCCGCTGGATCCCTAAACGCGTCCGGGATGACACAGGGAGGAGCGATGCACCTATGTTGTCATACCGGCCTTGAGCCGGTATCCAGCAAACCACCGAGCGTGATACATACAGCCATGCTTGCCGTGAACATCGAGCTGCTGGATCCCGGATCGCTAAACGCGTCCGGGATGACACAGAGATGAGAAAACACACTTATGTCGTCATACCAGCCATCGAGTCGGTATCCAGCAAAACCACCGAGCGTGATACATACGCCGTGCTTGCCGCGAACACCGGGCTGCTGGATCCCGGTTCGCTAAACGCGTCCGGGATGACACAGGGAGGAGCGATGCACCTATGTCGTCATACCGGCCTTGAGCCGGTATCCAGTAGACCACCGAGCTTCAGGCACATGCCGTGCTTGCCGCGAATATCGAGCAACTGGATCTCGGCTCGCTAATCGCCTCTGGGATGACGAGGTGTCGACGTTGGTGGATTTACGATGGCATTAGGCTACCTGATGGTGAAGCGGGTTCGGGCTCACGAGGTCTTTTCGTTTCAGTATTGTCTGCGTTGCTTCAGTTACGGCTGGCAACCGTAATATGCGCACCGTTATATCGCCATAGCGCCGCAAGCCAAAATAATTGCAGGTTTAACAAGCCCAGCAACCACCACTCGAAAGCGTTTTCGATTCGGTCGTATTCGTCGCCCATGGCGGCATCCAGCACTAGGCTGAAAAGTGCTACTGCTAGTAATCCTTTGGAGTAGATCAGCATGGCTTTACCGGCAGATTTTAAATGACTTTGCAGTAGCCCCGATTCCACACTGATAAAGCAGATATAGCTTAGGCCGATATACAGAATGACGCCGAAACGACGGAGCAGGCGAAAGGTGTCGCCACTGTGGCCCAGGGACAGGGTATAAATAATCAATGCCACGGCCGCCGCCCAGCCTAGATACGGCAGTGCGCCACCCTTTTTTGTGCCCAGAGACAACAGCCAATAGCGGCAGAGTTGCCAGATCATCCCCTGTAATACGCAGGCACTGATAATGCCGCCTTTGAAGAAGAAGTAGGCAATGCCGTTGCGGCCGGTTTTACTGATGCTGACGCAGTCCGCCCAATAGGGGTTACACCAGTCAATAAAGCCTTGGCTGGACGCGATTAGCCAGCAGAGATGGATAATAAATAAGGTAAGGGCTGCGGTGAAAAACCCCAGTGGTGCCAATTTAATGCGTTGATCAGACGGCATGTTGAGTGGCTCCCCTGCTCCTTTGTTGGCTGTCTTTGTGTTCAGATCAGGCTCTTGGCTATGTGATTAAAGCGCTGAAAAATCATGCTAAGCGACATTTAAAAGTCGACCCGGCCTTTAATTAAAATTTGATAATTGTCGATATTGTCGCCCTCGTCCAAGGGCCAGGCAATGTCGATATGGGCAACCCGGTTTATACGGAACTTGGAAGGGCTGATTCGCAAGCCCAAGCCGATGTTGCTTAACACGCGCTCATCAACGTTGGGGGTGTTGTTGTCGGTATCCCATGTACGGCCGGTATCGTAGTAAATTGCCCCGCCAAGCCAAGCCAGGTTTAACAAGTGAATATCGGTGAAGTGGCGGCGTTCTACGGTGAAGGTCCACTGCCGGTTGCCCCGTTGAATGTCGCTAGGATAACCCCGCAATGCATCGCCATCACCGGTACTAAAAAACTGATCGTCGCGAATATTGCGGGCGATCTGATACTGCAGGTTTAAAAACCAGCGGTTGTTGGGGTCAATAAATTTAAAATAATCGAGGTTAAGGCTGTAAATGGCATTTTCGGGGTGTTGAGTATCGACATTATAGCGCCCGGTGCCCTCTGCGCTGCCTCTAAATAAATGGTTTTTCCCCGCGTTGAGGGTGTAAGCCATAGTGGCACCATAGATTGCCGCGTTGCGATCGCTGCCAGTCTCTTCACTGGCATAACCCAGGGTGACACTGGACCGCATCCCCAGTGGGATATCTTCCTGGCGATGACTGCGGGTGATATTACTGGTGGTCCAGTAGCGGTCTTCTATGTACTCCCAGCTTACCCACGGGTAGCGAAGTTCTACATCAGCAGGTATTTGGGAGAGTGCCTGAGCTGGTTCTTGCGGTGGTGCTGTAGCGGTCACCGCTGAAAAGGTATCAAGCTTCTCGGTAAAGCCGACGCGCCAGCGGTGAACCCGATGATTTTCTAAACCGTCAGACCAGCCCCAAAATACGCTGTTGGTGGTGGACTCCCGTTGATATCGATTGATGACTTCATCGTCTCTGTCGATGTTCTCGGTGAGGTTTTCTATATCGGTAGACACACCGGCGGCCCAGTGGCTGTTCAGCTCATAAAAAGGCCGGGTGAAATTAACTGACACCACTTCGCCATCGGAGTTATCGTAAAAATCAACGCCAAGTTCAAAGCGATTGGTCAGCAGGTCTGGGGCAAAGTAAGAAAATCCATAACCTGTACGGTCATCGTTTTCGTAATAGCCAAGCGAGAGTTCATGGCCGGTGCCGAATAGATTGTTTTCGGTAATCCCTGCGCCGACGCTGTTATCCCCTCCTGATCGGGACGCTGACGCGCTGGGGTAAAAGGTCCAGACATCCCGCACCACCGTGCGTAGAGTAATGCCATCGTCACAAATTTGATCTGGCACAATCATGGCGTCAACGAGATAGCCATTTTCCCTGAGTTGGCGCTCGTTTTCGTAGAGAGTTTCCGGGTTGAGGGGTTCACCGGGCGCAATCAGCATTTGCTTGGCTAAGGTGTCGTGCTGGGTATTAATGTGAAGAAAGTTAAAGGCGCGATAAATAGCGTAGTTTTCGTCGGGATTATTTTCATCAAATACGGGGAGGACTTGATAATCAATACCCTTGATGGGCATGCCCGCATATTGGCTGTAGTCGATACGCTTTCGGGTTTTTACAAATTTAAACAGCGCTGGGTCTTGGCGGCTAAAGCCCTGCTGACAATGACTTGACGGGGTGTTGCCCTTGTCGGTGATAACAGTGTCTTCTGCATAGGTGGTCAAGGCTGTAATGAATAAAGCCAGAGAAAAGCCAAATCTGAGGCTATAAGGGTACGACATAGTAATGACAGCAGCCTTTTCAGCATATTCAGTCGTTGGCGTGTATTTGAATTACTATCGCCAAGGTTTCTATAAGATTCGACTGCATTGGGCTGGCTGTCAACCAGCAGACCAGCGTCTTAATGCCAGATAATCTTGAAGAAGGCGCTGAGGCTCATAATATTTGCTGCCGTCCCGGTCAGAACTGGGAGAAAAAGTAGCGCGCAGTTGCGCTTTGGGGTCGATGAGGTAAAGGCGAAAGCCGTGGGCAACTTGGTAGTTATCTAGCGGGTTATTTTGGTTTGAAGGCGGGGCATCCGCGTCATCGTTGAACTCAATAAAAGCCGTTATGCCAAGACTTTGTTCAAAGCGCTTTGCGTTTTCTGGGTTGGCAGCTCGCCAGCCGATAAAACGCTGGTCAAACCAAGGAACGTAGGCGGCCAGCTGCTCGGCAGAATCGCGCTGAGGATCGACGGTGTAGAAGATCACTTGCAGATCTTCGTACTTGGGGTTTTGTTCTAATAATTTTCTGAATTGAGCCAGCTCAGAAAGGAGTGTTGGACAAATATCGGCGCAATGGGTGAAGCCGTAAGCAATCAACAGCCAGCGATGCTTAAAATTTTGGGGCGTGGTTTTTTTACCTTCATGGTTGATGAGTTGTACTTCGGGTAAGGGCTTGGGGGTGGCGAGTACAGCGCCTTGAATATTGGGCGGCCCGCTGTGCCGAGGCCAAAGCAAAAATCCAGCAATAAGCAATAAGCTTAACAGCAGCGCAGGTAATATAGCGCGGGGGGTCATTTCCCACCCGACATAAAACTCATGCGATTAAAAAAGGTGTAGTCGGCTTCGATAGCAAAAAATAAAATGCCCACCAAAATGGCAAAGATCGGTACGAGTAAGGCAATTTTAAGGGTGGCGGGCTCCCACATAAAATGCATAAACACAGAAATAATTAACCCTGCTTTAAGAAACATAAACAACAGAATGAGGGTCCAGCGTAGATAGCCCTGCACTTGAAAATAATCCACCATGTAAGATAGGCCGCTGAGCACAAATAAAAGTATCCAGACCTTAAAATAAAGGCCAATGGGATGTTGTTGGCCTTCGCCATGGGATGCCTGTTCAGAATTCATGGTCGCTCCTCACCACAGATAGAAAAATGCAAAAATGAATACCCAAACTAAATCGACGAAGTGCCAATAGAGCCCGGTAATTTCGACGATTTGAAAGCCTTTTTGATCGTAGTGCCCTCGTAATACTTTGATGGCGACAACCAATAAATAAATCACGCCAATGCTCACATGCAGGCCGTGAAATCCGGTAATCATAAAAAAGGCTGAGCCAAATTGAGCAGCACCCATTGGGTTTGACCACGGGCGCACGCCTTCATCGACGATGAGTTTGGTCCACTCAAATGCTTGCATGCCTACAAAGCTGGCACCCAGAATGGCGGTGATCAACATCAGCTTGAAGGTGGCGGCTTTATTGCGTTGATAGGCGCAATTAACGGCCATGGCCATCGTGCCGCTGCTAGTGATAAGGATGAAAGTCATGATGGCAATTAGCAGCAGCGGAATATCTGCGCCACCCACATGCAGGGCAAACACCTCACTGGTAAGGGGCCAGCTGTCGGTGGTGCTCATGCGAACATTCATATAGCCGATCAAAAATATACTGAAAATAAAGGTATCACTGAGCAAAAAGATCCACATCATCAATTTGCCCCAGGACAGCTTGAAAGTTTCTTTATCAGCTGACCAGTCCGAGACCATGGTATGCCAGTAACCTTGTTTT
Source organism: Spongiibacter sp. IMCC21906 (assembly GCF_001010805.1). Classification (NCBI taxonomy): domain Bacteria; kingdom Pseudomonadati; phylum Pseudomonadota; class Gammaproteobacteria; order Cellvibrionales; family Spongiibacteraceae; genus Spongiibacter; species Spongiibacter sp. IMCC21906. Next base: position 579,823 of record NZ_CP011477.1, read on the forward strand.
TGTTCTTGCGGTGCAACGGTAGCCATCGTTTTATCCCAGGCCGCAGGCTGCGGCGATAAATGCGTAGGTTTCCGGGGTGCGAGTCAATATAAAGAACAGTACCAGCCAGAGCACAAACAGATAGTGCCAATAGCGGGTACAGGCCTCGATGATGGCCCACTGTTTTTGAGGGTGATGGTTTTTAGCGAGGCTGTTTAGTATTCGGCCCAGTGCGATAAGCCCACCAAATAAGTGCAATCCATGAAGCCCGGTAAGAATATAAAAATAGCTGTTGGCAGGGTTGGCGGCGACGCCGTATCCCAGGTTAAGCAAATACTGCCATACCGAAATTTGCAGAATAATAAAAAGCCCGGCAAAAAAACCGCCCGCGGCTAAATACCCGTGAAGGTATTGGCGATTACCGCGACGCAGTGATGTGACCGCTTTGTGCATAGTCATGCTGGCAAGCAATAGCACTGCGGTGTTGATCCACAATCGCCAGGAATCGGTAAATGGTTGCCAAGGCTCGCCTGCCAGAGCACGAAAGTCGGCATATTGAGAGCGGGTGATAAAGGTAATAAAAAATAATAAAAAGAACACGCTGATAATGATCATCAATACGTTGACCGTAATTTTTATCGGCGGCATATAGCTGGTTTGACCCAGTTCAGGAACGATACCAGCTGCTTCGGGCAACCAGGGTTTCTCTGATAACACTTTTAACCATTTCATGTTGGCTCCCCTTCTTGGCGTTTGCCGCCTTCATAGTCCACATCTTCCTCTGCGACATGTTGGGGGATGAAATCTTGTTTGGCGCCGGGAACACTGTAGTCGTAGGCCCAGCGGTGGGTGGTGGGCAATTCGTCGCCCCAATTACCATGGCCAGGTGGCACATCTGGGGTGTGCCATTCTAAAGAGGCCGCCCCCCAGGGGTTAATCTCACTGCGTGGTCCTTTTTTTAGAGTCCAAAAAACGTTGACGATAAACACCAGTTGAAACAGCGCGACGATAATGGCGGCGATGGTAATGTCTTCATTCAATGCATGGGCCGAATCGGGGATAAACTCAGTGTCACCCAAGGCAAAGTAACGTCGGGGCACACCGAGAAAACCCAAATAGTGCATAGGCAAATAAATGGCGTAGGTGCCTAAAAAAGTACCCCAAAAATGAATTTTTCCCATGCCAGTATGAAGCTGTTTTCCTGAGATAAGTGGAAACCAGTGATAAATGGCGGCAAACAAAACCAAAATGGGAGACACGCCCATCACCATATGAAAGTGGGCAACCACAAACATGGTGTCAGACAGAGGTAGGTCAATAACCACATTGCCTAGGAACAGACCACTGAGGCCGCCGTGGGTAAAAGTGAAAATAAAACCGATGGCAAACAGCATAGGAACGGTGAGATGAATATTGCCCCGCCACAAGGTGAGTACCCAGTTATACACTTTGATGGCAGTGGGCACGGCAATAATGAGGGTAGTGGTGGCAAAGAAGAAACCGAAATACGGATTCATACCACTGACATACATATGGTGAGCCCAAACAACAAAGCTTAAGCCACCGATGATAACAATGGCCCAGACCATCATTCGGTAACCAAAGATATTTTTGCGGGCGTGGACGCTGAGTACATCGCTGACCATGCCAAAGGCAGGCAAGGCAACGATGTAAACTTCGGGGTGACCAAAGAACCAAAATAAATGCTGGAACAGAATGGGGCTGCCACCTTCGTGATCTAGCGGCTCACCTAAAGAAACAATGGCAGGCATAAAAAAGCTGGTGCCAACTATGCTGTCAAACAGCATCATAATCGCGCTAACCAGAAGGGCTGGAAAGGCAAATAAACCCAAAATGGTTGCAGTAAAAATACCCCAGATGGTTAGCGGCATGCGCATTAAGGTCATGCCCCGGGTGCGGGCCTGAAGAATGGTCGTGACGTAGTTCAAGCCGCCCATGGTAAAGGCGACAATAAAGATGGCCAGCGATAACAACATTAATACAATGCCGCCACTGGCACCGGGTGTACCGGGTAAAATGGCCTGGGGTGGATAAAGTGTCCAGCCTGCCCCGGTGGGGCCGCCGGTAACAAAAAAGCTGCTCAGCAACACAATGACCGATAATAAATAAAACCAGTAACTGAGCATGTTCAGGTAGGGAAACACCATGTCTCGAGTGCCCACCATTAAGGGAATCAAATAGTTGCCAAATCCCCCCAGTAATAACGCGGTAAGAAGGTAAATCACCATAATCATGCCGTGCATGGTGACAAACTGAAGATAGGCATTGGGATCAATAAAACTAAACTGATCGGGAAAGCCTAATTGCAGGCGCATTAATACCGAGAGCAACAAGGCGACCAAACCAACAAAAATTGCGGTGCCGCCGTATTGAATGGCAATTACCTTGTGGTCCTGGCTCCAGATATATTTGCCAATAAAGGTCTTGGGGTGATGGAGGTGTGGGGTTTGGTCGGCAATGGCGACATGGCTCATGGCGTGGCGTCCCGTGTAGTGTGGTTACAGCGTGCTGATGTAAGCCAGGAGATCGTCCAGGCGTTCTGGGTTTTGGATGCTGCGGGTCATCAGCCGCATTTGGCTGCCGTATTGATCCTCGGGGTGTTTGCCCCGGATGCCCATGCTGAAATGTTTTAACTGTTCGTAGAGGTACCAGTCGGCCTGCCCCGCCAAGCTGGGTGCCCCCAGTGCGGGTTTACCCTTGCCCTGCCCGCCGTGGCATACCGAGCAGGTCTGATAAACTTTGGCGCCTTTGTGAGCAGTGCCCTGCTCTCGGTTATTGGCTGCGCGCTGGGTGGGTAGCGAGTCGATATAGGCCAGAAGGTTGCGGATGTCCGCTTCTTTGTTGATCGATTTGGCCATGGCGGCCATTTGCTGACCATGGCTGTCGGCGGGATGAGTACCGCGTATCCCTTCGCGATAATGGCGCAGTTGGCGGGCCATATAGTCGCGGTCCAGCACCGTTAAATTGGGGGCGTTCATTGCAGGGTTGCCTCGGCCAGCCATGCCATGACAAGCGCCGCAGGTGTTGTATAGCTGCTTACCTGCGGCGATGTTGACCGGTTTGCTTTGTTGGGTTTCGGCAAAGGTGGGCTGCTTGGCGAGCCAGGCGTTAAAGTCTTTTTCTGACTCCACCACCACTTCGCCGCGCATGGTGTAGTGGGCTATACCGCACAGTTCCTCGCAGAGAATATCGAAGGTGCCAGTTCGGTTTGCCTCAAACCATTGATAGGTTTGGGTGCCGGGGACCAAGTCCATTTTGACTCGAAACTGGGGCACTGCAAAATTGTGCAATACATCGTTGGAACGCAGCAGCAGATGGATCGGGACATTCACGGGTAAATGCAGCCGATGACTTGCAACAATTAAATCGTCTTGGGATTTGGGGTCATCGGGGTCAATGCCGTAGGGATTGTCTTTGCTGACAAAGCGGGCATCAGCACCGCCCATTTCGCCATCGGCGCCGGGAAAACGATAAGTCCATTGCCATTGTTGGCCAATGGCCTCCGCTTGAATGGCGTTGTCGGGAACATTTACAACTTTGGCCCAGGTAATCAGGCCGGGGGTGAGCATGGCTATTACACCTACGGCGGTAATAATGGTCAGCCAGCTTTCTAAGGGTTTGTTCTCGGGTTCGTAATGGGCGCTATGTTTACCTTGGGCTCGGTAGCGCCAAATCGCCCATGCCAAAAACAGATTTACTGCGATAAAAACAATGCCAGTAATCCAGAAAGAGATTTCGATAGTGGTGTCAATGGCGCCCCAGTTTGAGGCTAGCGGGGTTAGCCACCAAGGGCTGTATAAATGAAACAGCACGGTGACAACAACCAAAGCTAATATAATCAGCGCAATAACCATGATCCATCCTTGTTAAGAACGTATCAGGTTGCAGCCAATCCCGGTGTGGTTCCGGACGGCGCGTTGAACTGCATCCCATTTTCAGCCACTGGCAGCTTGTTAAATTTTTCTGTCCAGCGGAGAAGCGGCGGCATAAAACTGTCGTCGTTTCGCTTTGTAGATAATGCAAAATAATCGGAAGGCGGCTTATTTTAAACGGTTCCGTCTTGTGTAAGCTGTAAAGTCGTTTGGACGATTTATGTTGTCGAGGTCAGCACTTTACAGATTCTTGCTTGTTCTTATTTCGGCAACTCAATGCCTTGTTTCACTGAAAAGCCCCCTGCTTCTCTCTTGCTGTATTTAAAACTACTTTAAATTTCGGGTATTTCAAGTTCACGCTGCATTTCTAAGTCGGTGCGGTGTTAATAGAGAGTTTTATAAGTGTCTTTTGGAATGAAGAAAATTTTTTAAGCTAAAACAGTGAGTTGGCGATTTAAGTGAGGGGGAAATGAGGCTTGAGTTTTGGTTTTACAGCATTTGTAGCTATTAACAATAAAGGGTTAATCTGAAAATAGTATAAAGAATTCTCTTTGAATCGCGGTCATGCGTCTTGTTTACGATCAATAGAGCATTAAATCAGGAGGGATTTAATATACTGATCGTTTACCCAGAAACATTTCGGCAATTTATCACAGTGTTGATGAGTGGTAGCAGCATTTTGATATTTCCGCTGTCTGCTAAGGATGAATAAAATAAATGCCATAACCTCGTTCTCGCTCTACCTGACCCTGCTGACGGGTGTGGTGGGTACCTCCCATGCCCAGGTGGGGGAGCTCAATGTTGTGCACAAAACCGGGATCGTGGCCGGGAGTCGTTGCGCCGAGGTTGAGTTTGATGACAGTTATCCCGCTCCTCGGGATGAATGCCTTTCCATAGAAGTAGCTGAAGAAACTCATCAGCTTAAAGGTGAGCTTGGCGCGAATTTTGGTGTGGAATATGCCCTTTCCGGCCTGGAAGATCGCTGCTACACCCTTAGTCATGTTTTGTTGCATCCGGATATGATCACGCCCAAAGGTGAAAAACGTCGCTATTATCAAAGAGAGCAGAAAATTGGTGCCTGTCAGGGTGGCGGTGATCGTTATGCGGATGTCTACAGCTGGTATATTGAAGAGCCTTGGGAGCTGGTGACAGGTGATTGGACGTTTAAAGTGCTATTGGATGGCGAGGAACTTGTTAGTGAGACAATCACCGTCGAATAAGCCAATATTTGTCGCGATAAGCTGATTATTTCTGCAATTCTTCTAGGCGTGCTTTAATGTGCGCGATCATTTGCGGACTGCCCCAGTCTGCCTTGCCCTCAAATCTAAAGCGAACCTGACCTTGGCTATCTACTAAATACGTCGTCGGTAGGCCTAATGGCTTCAGCCGTTGTGAATACAGCGTGGTGAGATCCATTAATATTGGAAAATCGATGGGGTTTGCGGTCACGAAGCGCCTTACTTTTGGCAGTGTATCGCCATAGTTCAGCGCCAGCATTCCCAGCTCTTGTGGCGAAATGGTTTGCCTAAGTCTATTGAGGGCGGGTAGCTCTTCTAGACAAGGTCCGCACCAACTGGCCCAAAGGTTGATTAATAACGGGGTGCCGCTTGGGATATCGCTGACTTGGTCGTCAAGGTTCAGCAGCTTTAAATCCTTCGGTAAATATAGGTCAGCTACCGGGATAAACGCTTTTTCTGCGAGTACAGGGGGGGCGAACATTGCCATTGCCAACACTAGAATCATGCCGGGAAAGTGAACGCAGCGGGGCATAGCCTGATAACTCAAGGAAAACATATGGGGAATTATCGCATAGGCCCCTGCCCTTGAAATCATTCTGTACGAGTATTCTTTCTTTAAGGCTGGGTTGTCTTGTCTCCACGTCTTTGTACTGATTCAGGATTACTATGGCGGCCTCTGCCCTCAGTCATTACCATATGGCCTTTGGTCGGGATGTCACCAGGCCGGTTTACTTGAGGGATGAATGTTGAGGTCAATTGGCTTGGATGAGCTGCTCTCCTTGCAGGGCGAATGCGTGGTGTTAATGCCTAATGACGCTGCGGCGCGCCAATGCCGAGACGCGCTGGCGACGTTGCGGGGTGGCCACGACCAAGCCTTTCTGGAGACGATCTCTGTTATGCCTGCCGATCAGTGGCTGGCCGAACTGTGGGATAGTAGTTTTCCCGACAAACAAGTGTTGCGCCCTATTCAGCTGCTGGCCTTAGCCCGCAAGATTATTGAAGATAGTGAGTACTTCCCTGCCAATTGTCTTAACCCATTGGCGATTACACGCCAGTTTGTGGATGCCTTTCAGCTGCATGCTGAGTATCAGCTGGAAACTCGTCGGGAAGATTATTTGTTTTCGCCGGAGTTTCAGGGTTTTTATCATTGGCGAATCGCTCTGCAACAGCAGTTAGACCAGCAGCAGGCTTTAAGTAGTCAGCAGTTGCCAGCGCATTTGTTGGCCTTGCTTGGCGACGGTCGTCTGCCTCTGCCGGACTATGTCATTTGTAGTGAGCAGCTGCAGTTAAGTCCCGCTATGGCAGAGTTTGTTACGGTTTGTCAGCAACAAAGTCAGGGGCTGCAGTTGCGTTCTGTCGAAGCCGCACCCTCCCCTGATGTTAAGTTGCTTGTTAGCCAACAGCTCCAGCAAGAATGTGAGGCGGTTGCCCAGTGGTTGGTCGAGCTGTTGCCTACGCTGCCTCAAGCAGCCAGTGTGGCGATAGTGGTGCCAGATATGACGCGCTATCAACATGCCCTAAACAGTGCGTTATCCCGTCAGCTCCACCCCGCCAGTTTATTTCCAAAACTTGCGCCGTCGTCAGCTGAACCCTGGTTGTTTGAGGGCAGCGAAAAGATTTTATCTTTTCCTCTGATTCGTGCAGCCTGGGATGTGATATCGCTTAATACTAATAAATTAGAAACAGAACATTTAAGTCGCATATTGCGCTCTAGGTTTGTACGAGGATGGCCTGAAAAACGCAGTGAAAGAGCGAGCTTGGATTTACGCTGGCGGGATCGAATGGGGCCTGAATCAAGTTTAAAGTCGGCGCTTGCTTTATCAACAAAAATTATTGCTGAAGATCCAGAAATTCTCGCGCCGTTACAGGAACTCGATGAACTCATAAGCGCCGCACCTAATCGTCAGCTCCCGTCAGTTTGGGTACGTTTTTTCGACAATTTATTGCTTTGTTCTGGCTGGCCAAATGCTGACGATAATGATTTGGTGGTTATGCAGTGTCGCCGTGGTTTTAGTCAGGCAATGGACGTGTTTCGTGCACTGGATAGGCAGCTGGGGCCAATTAATCACGGCGATGCGCTGTCTTGGTTGCAACATATACTGTCTACCAAGCGCTTTTCTATTACTCGTGATTGCCATTGCCCGGTGCGAGTGATGTCCTATGACGATGCCTTTGGTCGACAGTTTGATGCAACTTGGATCATGGGTTTGGATGATTCGGCCTTGCCCAGAAGAGCCGAGCCGTCGGCGTTTTTACCCCTTCACTTGCAGAAAAATTCAGGTATTCCTGATAGCCAGCCCGCATTAATGTTGAAACGAGACCAGCGCTTGTTAGATGCCTTATTGCTTAGTGCCCCCATTGTTTACGTTAGCTATTGCCGTCAAAATGAAGCGGGTAGTCCATTGGCGTTAAGCAGTCTTTTGAATGAATTTTCTGAGCACAAATTTAGCGAAATAGCGCTATCTTATACGTGTTCTGCCGATTTAATTAAGACGCAAAATGATGATGTAAATAGTGTTGATGTTGAGGAAAGAAAAAAGTTAAAAGGCGGCACAGGATTGTTTAAAGAATATGCTTCAAGTCCCTTTTTTGCCTTTTTAAAATACCGTCTTAATTTAAAAGAATTTCCGGCTTCGGAGGAAGGCTTGGACCATCGGGTTCAGGGTATTTTAGTACACGATAGTCTGCAGTATTTTTGGGAAGAGGTCGTCGATAGCAAAACCCTGTTAGCGATGACGGATGCACAATTTACTGAGATGGTAAGTCGCTGTGTGCAAAAGGCATTTACCTACCCTGAGTTAAAAAGCAGTCGTTATGGTGAAGCCCTTAAAGGTTTGGAAAAGCGTCGTTTAATAAGCTTGCTTAGCGCATGGTTGCATGAAAAAGAAAAACAAAGAATAGAGGCTTTTGAGGTTGTGGCTACCGAGCAGGAGCGGGAGTGTGAGTTTATGGGGATCCCCCTCCGGCTGCGGATAGATCGCATCGACAGGGTGGGTGAGCATACGTTGCTGATCGACTACAAAACCGGGCAAGTTCAGGGTAAGGCGCTAAACGTTGACGAAATGACTGAGCCCCAGCTACCGATATATGCCTTGGTCGAGGCCGAGGCCGGGCGAGGTGTCGATGGGGTGATGCTGGCGCAGGTGAAAAGCCCGGAGGACCTGGCTATTCATATGCGCAGTAATTGGGCTAACAGCGTGATTCCTAAGCGGGCCAGCAAAAATACCGATGTCGATAGCTCCGACAAATGGGATGCGGAAATGGCGGCGTGGCAAAAGGCCTTGTCGGCAATGGCTCAAGGTATTCTTGGGGGCAACATTGCCCACGATTTTAGCCGTAACCACAGTCGGGGGTTCAGTAGCTTTTTGTTACCGCTGCTCCGGGGTGAGGATCAGCATGGGGAGGCTGAAGAATGAGTCAGCAACTTCCCCCCGATCAAGCCCAGCGCGATCGTGCTGTAGATCCGAGTAAATCTGTATTAGTGAGAGCGCCTGCGGGCTCAGGCAAAACCGGCGTGTTGTTATTGCGCTACCTGCGCTGCTTACTCACCGTGGAGCAGCCTGAGCAGGTTGTCGCCATTACGTTTACCAATAAGGCCGCCGGTGAAATTAAAGAGCGGGTGATGACCGCATTAATGGCCGACCCGGCGGGCTCCTCAGATAACCCCTTTGAACAGGCTATAAATGACGCGGTGGCGGCGGTGTTGGCGAGGGACGCCCAGCGCCAATGGCAGTTATTGGAAAACAGCGCCCGACTTCGTATTGCTACTTTTGATAGTTTTTGCGGCAGCATTACACGGCGTTTGCCGCTGCTGTCTGGCATGGGCGCGGCTAGCCCCCTGACGGACAGCGACGCACTTTATCGCAATGCAATTTTGCAGTTGTTCAGAGAGTTGGATGATCCCAGTTGCCCAGAAGATTTAAAAGGCGCTTTGGAGCGACTGCTTGCCTATGGCAGCAACCGTATCGAAAGTCTGCTGCCTTTGTTGTCTTCGTTACTGGCGAAGCGGGATCAGTGGCTGGACGATATTGTGAATGGCGATGCCGAGCTTATGGAAGAGGCACTTCAGCAAGAAGTGTTAGGAATTTTTCACCGTGAAATAGCGGTGCTGAAAAAGCGTGATATCAGCACATTGCTCTCGGCTTTTGTAGAATCATCCGGTTTTAATGATCAGCACGCTTGGGCCGCCGATGTAGATGTATCAATGGCCGATCCGGTTCAACAGTTTGATCTGATGCAACAGCTTGCAGCTACGATGCTCAGCGGTAAGGGCGAACTGTATAAACCCGGCTCAGTTCACTACGCCAAATTTATTAAGGGTGAGCCCGGCACTCAAATAGCCAAAGATTGGTTGAGTCGCCGTCAAGACAATGACGACTATGAGCCGCTGTCTGCGGCCTTTGTTAATCTTGCCAGTTTGCCACCGCTTGTTATGCCTGCCAGTAGTCGCCAATTGGTGGATGATTTCCGCTGCGCACTGAAATACCTGGTCGCGTATTTGCGCTTAGAGTTTGAGCGTCGGGGCGGGGTGGATTTTGGCGAAATTGCCCAGCGGGCGATTTATGCGCTGCGCCCTGGTGAGCTTGATGTTGGTGAGGCCATTCTGGAGGAAGATCGCATTGCGCATATTTTGGTGGACGAAATGCAAGACACCTCCGTTAGCCAAATTCAGCTGCTAAAAAACCTCTGCCAAGATTGGCAGGAAGGCGATGGTCGCAGCGTATTTTTCTGCGGGGATTTGCAGCAGTCTATCTACGCGTTTCGGGGCAGTCTGGTCGAGTTGTTTGACGAGTTGATTCAAGAGGGGCGATTTGCCAATCGCACTTTAGAGCAGCTGCAGCTTACGGCAAATTTCCGGTCTGCAGCCATGCTGGTGAATTGGGTGAATCACAGTTTTCAGCAGATATTTTCGAATAAAGGCCGCAGCTATACGGCAGCTGAACCCCAGCGAAACATGCCGGGACAGCTACATATTCACCCTCAGCGGCAGGGCTTTAATGTTAAGGCAAAGGTTCAAGCTGGGAATGCCGAGGCCGACGATATTGTTGCGCTAATTAAAGCTTATCAAGCTGAAGATGCTCAAACTGGGCAGGAGCGGCGTATCGCCATTCTGGTTCGTAGCCGTAGCCATTTAGCTAGAATTATCCCCGCGCTAAAACAAGCCGATATCCCTTTTTCTGGGCAGGACATCGATACCTTGTCGCAAACACCGGCGGTGCTGGATTTTACGGCCTTGTTACGGGCGCTCTGGCATGAGGCTGACGATGTGGCGTGGGCAAGGCTGCTGCGGGCACCCTTTGTCGGTTTGAGTTGGGATGATATACGTCGTCTGCGAATGGCCGGGGGCTTATTGCGAGATGCGCTGATTCATGGCGAGCTTGCTCTGAGTGAGGCGGGCGAAGCGGCACGAGCAAAGCTGGTGGAGATAGTTTTGTGGATAGAGGCGCAGCCCCAAAGCCGGGACTTACGCTGGGCTTTGCGTAGCAGCTGGCATTCATTGGGTGGTCCTGCCTGCGTCAGTGACGCCGAGTATCGTGATGTAGACCGGGTGCTAGCGTTGCTGAACGAGCATGCTCCAGCGGGCATATTGGAAGATATCCATGCCTTTGAGGCGGCAATTGCTCGCTTGTTTGCCACTCCGCCAGCGAGCAATGTTGAGTTGATGACTGTACATAAATCTAAGGGGCTGGAATTTGATGTGGTGATGCTGCCGGGGCTGGGTGGGCGAGGGCGCAACGAAGACAGTCCGCTGCTGGTGTGGCGGCGGCTTCAGGGGCACATGGTGTTTGCGCCCAAACCCCAAGCTGGTGATGAGCCAGCAAGCCGGGTTTACGCGTTTTTAGACGCCCAACGTCGACAAGCGTTGGACGAAGAGCTAGACCGGCAACTCTACGTGGCCCTCACTCGAGCCAAAGCCCACCTGCATCTCTTTGGTTTGGTGAGCGAAGACAAGGCAGGGGAGTTAAAGCCAGAGTCTTCGTCTTTTTTAGGTCGGTTATGGGACTCGGTGGCACCGGCTTATGATGATGCGCGTTGCTTCACTGAAAGCGATGAGGAAAACCAGCTCCGGGTGCCGATGGCACCGCGATTAAAGGCACTGGATATGAGTTTGCAGTCCATTTTTGAGCCTCCAGCGCTGACGCTGTCACCACTGCAGCAAGCTCAGCGGCACAGCGAGAATGCGGTATTAGAAGATAATATCGAGCAGCGTGCTGTGGGTATTGTCTTCCATGAGTTAATGGAAAAGCTTGGCAAGAACGGGGAGCGTAATTATTTATTTACAGACCGCGAACAGCTGCGGTCGCGAATATTGCTGCGGCTGCGGCATCACTGCCACCCCGAGCCGGGCTTGGATAACAGCGCAGATCAACTGCTGCAATTGTTGGATAATACCCAGCGTTGTCCTTCGGGCCAGTGGATCTTGTCAAGCTACCAATGGCAGGCTAATGAACAAACTCTGCGGCGCTTGGTGGGCGGGCAATGGCAATCGCTTATTCTGGACAGGATTTTTATCGAATCTTCAGCCGATGGCGACAAATGCTGGATTATTGACTATAAAACAGCAAGGGCTAAGGGCAATGTGGAGGCGTTTTTCAGCAATGAGGCTGACCGTTATCGTTCAAAAATGGCAATATACCGTAATGCTTTGCTCGCAACTGGGGTAGAATGCCCGGTTTCCACGGCCTTGTACTTTCCAGCCCATCAACGGTTAGTGGTTTTAGACTAATTTAATAAGCACTATTGGTGCCCGTAATAGGAAGATTGGACTGCGTGAAATCTACGTTTTCACTAATATTAAGCGCGCTGCTGCTTTGTGGCTGTGCAAGCCTGGGCGGTGGTGATGTCAGTACTCGCCAGCCCGATGCTGAGCGCCCTCATAATTTAGAGGCGACAGTAGAGAAGGTGGCGGCGGAGCAAGAGCCGGCGTCAGAATCTGCCGCTGGCGAGCAACCTCCCACTAATGCCAGTACAAGGCCTGCCCCCACGTTTACTATGCCCACGCCTTCGGCGCGGCGGGCGCTGCTGGGTAAATGGTACGGTATTGCTAAAGGCAATGATGGCGGTAGCAAAGAATGGCTGATCGAAAGGTTAACTGACGGCACCTATCGCATTGATTTTCGTTTTACCTCTGCCAGCGGGGCCATTACCTCCCAGTCTGAGGTAGGCTTTTGGGGTGTGTCGGAAGATATTTATTTCCGTATTTTTCGGGGTTGGGCGGAGTTAAATGGGATGAGATCTGCCGATCCCACTGACCCAGATCATTATGATGCCTATGAAATACTGGCCTTAAGCAGCAATTACTTCCGTTATCGACACCTGGGCTTGCGGGAAATCTATACCGTGAAAAAAATGCCCAATAACTTTAAGTTGCCGGTGGCGGCTAATAGCCAGCCCAGTCAACCGCTTAAATTCGAATACTAGAGCAGGAAGCTTTACCTGCTCTAGTTTCGGGTTCATCTTTTCAAACGCAGCCTGCCAGCAACATTGTCTCGCCAATCGATAGAGTTGAGCGAGACTTTGCATGTGTTTTAATATCGATAACGGCTGCCCTTCAATTAGATACTCAGATTCAGTAGATCAATGACACCAATGGCAATTAAGTAACCGGCGACGATGTAGTTAAGCAGCCGTGGCCTAATAAGAATGGCGACCCCTGCAGCAATGGAAAGAATGGGGATAAGATCTAAGGTAATCGTCATTGAAAAGTCCCTGTGTTGTCATGTTTAGAATATGGATCGCAACGCCGCAATTTAGTTGCGTCATAGCTGTCGTACGACGGTTTTGCAGCCCTGCGAAGACGGTCATGAAAGGCCTGTATCTCGGCTCTTCATTACTAAAGTAGCACGTTGGCCGTATTTTTCCGCTTCTTATTGAATGTTGTCATTTTTTTAGACAAGGCTTTGAGGGGGGAGATACATACGTGGGGCTGAATAGCTTGTTTGGCCGTTATCCAGAGAAGAAAGATAACAGCCAAACCCGTCGACATTCTTAAATTAAATAGCCTCCCCTTGGTCCGCAATATCTTTGCGGATAGATTTGGCAGCTAATAATAAGTGCACAATACCCATGATTGCCGCTATTGGAATAGTGATAAGCATGGCATATCGAAGACCGTCGTTACCCAAACTGGGAGTGAGCAAATCGCTAATAAAGCCAATGCTGAGGGGGCCCAAACCTAAACCAATCAGATTTAAAATCAGGTAAACAATCGCTGAGGATAAGGCTCGCATTCTATTGGGGACGAGATTGTGGGTAACGGCGATAATTGGCGGCAAATAGGTAGTGAGAAAAATGCCGGGAATGATGTAGCACATCAACCCGAGTGTTGGGTTGTCGACCAGAAATATACCGATTAAGAAAGGTAAGTAAACAGCGATCGATATGGCGGTGATCCATAAATACCAGCGTTCGTCCCGGCGACCAAAGCGATCAGAGAAGTAACCAACAAACCACGTCCCCAGGCCACCACCCACACCTAAAATAAGCGCAAACCATGTGCCGACGGTGGCAGTACTAAGGTCGTGCACCCGAATAAAAAATGATGGCAACCAGTTGAGCAAGCCGTAGCCCGCAAAGGCGATAAACGCGGCTGCAGCACCCATATGCCGGAAGGTTTTTAAGCGCCATAGCTTGTTAAATACAAACCCTAAAGAGGGAGCCGGCGCACCCGTTTCTTGCATCGTCTCGGGTTCGGTGCGGCCGCGTTTGGGCTCGTGTAAAAACACGCGAATACAGATAGCGAGAATAACACCGGGTATGCCCACGGCAAAAAAAGCGACTCGCCAGCCAAAGAATTCGTTGAGCCAGCCGCCTGCCAAAAATCCCAGCAACACACCGATGTTGACGCCAACCGTGTACAAGCCAATGGCGGTTGCTCGCTCGTAGCGAGAAAAGATGTCGGAAATAATAGAGTGGGACGGCGGGCTACATCCCGCTTCGCCAACCCCGACGCCAATTCGTACCAGCAGTAATTGAAAAAAACCGGTGACTAAACCACTGAGTGCGGTAAATAAACTCCAGATACCTACAGCAAGCGAGACAATATTCCGGCGATTGCCTCGATCTGCCCAGCGGGCAATGGGTAGCCCCATCACCACGTAAAACACGGCAAAAGCAAAACCGGTTAATAAACCCAGTTGTGTATCGGAAAGGAGTAATTCCTCCTTAATGGGTTCTTGCAAAATAGATAGAATTTGCCGGTCAATAAAATTAAAAACATAAGCCGTCATTAATAAGCACAGCGAAAAATATTGATATTTTTTACTGTCGTAGGGGTCGTCGCTAGCGGCATTGTGCACGACAGTTTTTGAATTTGCTTTCATTGTTATTCTCACTTGATCATGTGTGATGGACTACAGTTTTGCAAGATCACTTGCCGCGTTTAAAAATCGTTCGACTAGACCGGGTTCTGCGTAGTAAGCGTCTTCGCCGCGTTGTCTTGAGTATTCGTAAAGAATAGCTAATTTCCAATTAACAAAAACCCGGTACCACTGCAGGCCGCTAATATTTCTACCGCTTTGCTGGGCGTAGCGTTCTGTTAATGATGCGGGGCTTGGGTAGCCTTGTTCCAGCACCGCCGTTGCCAAGTCTTCGGTAGGTGTGCGGGACTGACCATGTTCGGGATAACAGTTGAGAAAATAGGCCAGATCCATCAGCGGATCACCGAGCGTGGCCAGTTCCCAATCCAAAACGGCCAGCAATGTTGCCGGGGCTTGGGCGCCCCACATAATATTGCCAATCCGAAAGTCGTTGTGGATGATGCAGGCGCCACTCTCTTCGGGTATTTGTGCTGACAGCCAGTTGTCCAGCGCGGCAAAGTTTTCAGGCACTTGGCCTTCATCATTACTGATTAAACTGCGGATGCGCTTATAGTGGCGGCGATTAAAGCCGTCGGGTTTGCCGAAGTTGCCGAGACCTTGCTTGGCCCAATCGACTTTGTGCAGAGCCGCCAAGGTATCGATTAAAGCTTCGCCAATAGCCTGTCGAGTTTTGGGTGCCGATAGGGCGTCAGGCGTACGCTCGGTAATTACTTCGCCGGGCACGTACTCCATGACATAAAAGGGCACATCCAATACCTGTAGCTGATCATCCACTGCCAGCACTCGGGCAATCGGCACGTCGCTGCCCTCTAGTGCTTTAATCAACCGGGCTTCACGCAGTACATCGTGAGCGCCGGGTGGCAGTGGCGGAGGTGGTGGCCGGCGGACCACCATGCTGCGCTTACCATCGCTAACCAAGTACGTTAAGTTTGAGTGGCCATCGCCAATCGGCGTGGTGCTAATCTCGCCTTCGCATAGGCCTTTTGCAGACAAAAATGCTTGCAGGCGGCTCAGTGTTTCTTCCGTCCAGGTCCAGTTCATGATTTTTTATTCAAAGCTGATAAGTATTCGATATAGGATTTAGGCCAGTGGGTTTCAAACTGCCCGGCAGCGGCATGACCATCAATTTTGGCGTGGCAGGCAGCCTCCATAATCATGGTGTCCATCTTGTCATTGGTGGGAAGTCTGACCAGGGCAAAGCGATCCATTTCTAAATGGGTTACCCCGCCTCGGGTATCAATAATGTCGGCTTCAAGATGCATTTGGCCCATATCATCATCGTAGTCGGCGTGGTGCTTGATGTGGTCGATCGGCAGCAAATCACCGTCTTTGACCACGTAACCGGCAAAGCCGATTTCGCCTTTGGCGATGTAAATCCAGCCATTAACAATATGGCGGCCATCTGGGCTGTAGGCAATGAGCCATTTCCAGTGGTGGGGGACACCCCATTGCCGGGTACCCCATGAATGGTCGCGATGGCCAATGCGATCCCATTCTATGCGGCGACCATCAAATTCTAAAAAGCCCTTAACATGGCCGGTTTGCTCAAAGCGATTAAGGGCAAACCACTTGGGTAGTCCTTGGGGATTCTGCCGAAAACTAAAGGCATCGTGCAGCGCGGTAAACTGGTATTCCAGTTTTACCTTGTCGCTCTCATAACGCAGGCAAGCGGTTTTACGCAGCTCAGGTTGGCTCAGTGAGAGACCTTGTAACTGAAAATTATCAAAGTCCATATCATCGCTGACTTCGCCATGACCTAGCTCCAATACATAAGGTTTTTCTTGCTCACCCCAGACAATGACATTGAAGCCCGCTTGGCCAGTGCCCGCCAAATAAAGATAGGCCTGAAAGCCTAGCTTTTCATCGGGCATGATCATTTCCCAAAACAGCGAGTCACGCATCTTGCCGCCGGGAAGAGGGCGGTGGCGAAGATCATCTTCAGCTTGGTAGCCCGCATCTGGGGCTTCAGGAATCACATTTATGGTGAAGTCTGATGTATTACTCATAATATTCTGCCATTGGTCTGGTAAATTATTTCGATGTGTTTTTAATACTGGATAGCTGCTCGGCCAACTCGTTCTCTGGCGATAATCTGTTTCATGATGCCAGCGGTGCCGTCGCCTATTTCTAAGCCCATCACATCTCGCAAGCGCTGTTGGTGGGGCAGGTCTTTGCTCCAACCGTAGTGGCCAAAGGTGAGTAGACACTGGTGAATAACGTCGTGGGCTTTTCTGGGCCCCATCCATTTGCACATGGCGGCTTCTGCGGTATGGGGAAGGTCGGCGTCTCTCAATGCCAAAGTGTGGTAGCAGAGTTGGCGAATGGAGGCGATGGTGGATTCACCTTCGGCCAAGGGAAAGCTCACTCCTTGAAACTGAGCGATGGGTCGGCCAAAGGCTTCGCGTTCTTTGCTATAGGCCCAGGCTTCGTCTAAAGAGGCTTGCGCGGCGCCGCAGCATTGCAGGCCGATAAGTGCGCGGCTGTAGTCAAAGCCCTGCATCACTTGGGTAAAGCCTTTGCCTTCGTCGCCCAGTAAATACTCTTTGGGAATACGGACATTGTCGTAGAAGATAGAACCTCTGCCAATAACAGCACTGCCCAAATCGTCGTAACGCGTTTGAGAGATACCGGGCAGCGTGTGGGGAACAAAAAAAGCGCTGATGCCCCTTGCACCGGTACCGTTGTCGGTACGGGCGAAAACCAGAGAAGCATCAGCGCAAGCGGCGAAAGTGATGGATGCCTTTTCGCCGTTGAGGAGATAGTCACTGCCATCGCGTGTTGCTCGAAATTGCAGTGCGGCGGCGTCAGAGCCGCCTCGGGGTTCGGTGAGGCAGATAGCGACCAGCGCTTCTCCCGAGATCATTTTGGGTATCCATTCAATGGCCACATCGGGGTGGGCGTGGCGTTGAATAATAGATCCCAGCAAGGAAACATTGACTGGCAAGGCGCTAATATTAAAGTCGCCATAGCCCATTTCTTCGGCAATGATACCGGCGGTAACTGCGTCCATACCCATGCCACCCACTTCTTCGGCAAGATCGACACCAAGAAACCCAAGCTCGCCAATTTGCTTAAGCAGTTGACGGTCTAGCACACCAATCCGCTCCCGCGTTTGATAGTCAGGTAGCAGTGTTTTGCGAGAAAATTGCTTAACCGCCTCGGCGAACTCACGCTGGGTTTGATTAAAGATCATGGCGTAGCTCCTAAAATTCCGCAGCCGCCGATTGGCCAAATCGTTGGCGCAACGCCAATTTATTGATTTTGCCTGTGGGGGTAAGAGGCATTGTGTCGATAAACTTTATTTCTTCCGGCAGCCACCATTTTGCGAGTGTTAAGGCCATGTGATTTTTTAGGGTTTGGCTATCCACCTTGGCATCAGCTTTAAGGGTGCACAGCAGAAGTGGGCGCTCTTGCCAGCGGGGGTGTGGGACGGCAATGGCTGCGGCCAATTCGATATCCGGGTGACTGATCGCAGCGGCTTCCAGCTGGGGCGAGCTAATCCATTCACCGCCTGATTTAATAACATCTTTGGCGCGATCAACGATTTGCATCGTGCTGTCCGGATAAATCTTGGCAATATCGCCAGTCTCCAGCCAGTCCATGGTTTTCTCTTCGGGTTCACCAACATAACGAGCGGCAACAGTGGGGCCTTTAACCTGTAATGCGCCAGCCACTTCGCCGTTGTGGGGTAAAGGCTTGCCATTGTCATCGACAATACGTAAATCGGCTTGAAAAGCCACACGGCCTTGGCGGGAGGTGGTCAAGACGCGGCGCTGGGCATCGGTTAAATCTTGAGAACCTGGGGGTAGACTGGCGCGAGTGGCACCGGGGACTTCAGTCATTCCCCACGTTGTGCGTACGGCAATATACCGTGATTCCAGAGCGTCAAATAATCGTTCTGGAATAGCCGTGCCAGCGACTAATGCGGTGCCCAGTGATGACAGTGTAAGGCCGCGCTTATCCACTTCTTTGAGAAGATCGTTCCAGACAGTGGGAACCGCGCCAGCAATAGTGACCTGCTCGCTGTCTAACATTTCTACAATGCTTTGAGGGGTAAAGTCTCTGCCGGGTAATACTAGTTTGTGGCCATTCATCGGGGCAGAGAAGGGCATCATCCAACCATTGGCATGAAATATTGGCGCGACGGGCATGGCGCAAATGCGCTCGCCGTTATTGGCACTACCGTACATATCTACCATGGTCATATTCATCGCGCACAAGGTCAGGCTGCGATGGCTGTAAGCAACGCCTTTGGGTCTGCCGGTGGTGCCAGAGGTGAAGCACACTGTGGCGGCATCACGTTCATCAAACACCGGCCATTCAAAGTTGTCATCAAAGCCTTTTTTCAATTCTGATAACGCAATGCTGTTACGTAAACTGCTTGTAGGAAGTGGCTCGCCTTCATCTAAGTAAATCCAGTGTTGGATTGCGCTGCAATGTTGATCAATTTGCTCGGCAAGTGGCTGGGTATCGGCGTCATAAAAACACACGGTGTCTTCCATTAAACCGATCATATAGCCAAGGTCGTTAACGGTGAGTCGAGGGTTTAGGGTATGGAGTGGTGCGCCTAAGCCCAGCACACCGTAGAACACTTCCATATGGTTAGCGGTGTTCCAGGTAAGGGATGAAAATCGGGTTTCACTATTGAAGCCATTGGCTAACAGCGCCTTTGCCAGGCATTTGCTACGAGAGCGAATGTCTTGCCAGTTGCTGCGTTCAATCTGGCCATTAATTTTTCTGGCTACAACTTCAGTTTTACCGTGATGATCTGCTGCGTAGTCGATGAGCCGTGAAAGCAGCAAGGGCTCATCCATCATTAAACCTTTCATAATTTTCTCTCTACTCAGCAGTTCTTATATTCAGGGCGGCGCTTTTCACGGAATGCTTGAACGGCCTCTTTATGGTCGGCAGTTCCCATTAGCAGATTTTGCTGCCGGTCTTCTATGGCAACAGCCGACTCGAGGCTGGGTGCATCGATCAGGGCATTAATGGCATCTTTGGTCAGGCGTAAGCCCAAGGGTGAGGCTTGGAGCATTTCGTCGGCCAGACTCAAGCCGCTCTCAAGCAATTGCTCAAGCTCAACGACATCAGAAACCAGGCCCATTTGCAGCGCTTGCTCAGCTTTGACAAAGCGGCCGGTGTATAGAATTAACGATGCATTAGAAAGACCGATTAATCGGGGTAGAAAATACCCGGATCCCATATCGTTGCCACTTAGACCTATTTTTATATAGGCCGCGTTCATACGGGCGCAAGTTGAGGCAATGCGAACATCTGCAGCCAAAGCCAGAGAGAATCCACCACCACAAACAGGACCGTGGCAGAGGGCAATAATGGGTTGGGGGCAGCTGCGCATCAAGCGAATAAGAGATGACGCTTGGCGCTGGGTTTCATATTGCTGTACTTCGCGACCTTCACCCTCGGCAAAGGCACTTGAGTTGAGATCGCCGCCAACGCAAAAGGAGCGACCCTCGCCGCGCATAATGACGAGACGAACGTCGTAGTTATCTTGCAGGCTGGTATAGTAATTCTGTAAGTCTGAAAATAACTGCTTATTTAAGGCGTTCATTGCCTCGGGGCGATTCATGGTCAGAATATCTATTTGCCCCCGATGTTCTATTTTCAGCGTTGGGTATTGATTAGCCATTTTTTACTCCAGCGAGCTTTATTCTGTCATGGGTCGTAGCAACCAGGCCGCGACCCATGATGGTTTTGCATTTACAAAGTGGGTGGACAAAAAACCTTGCTGTTTAGTAGGTCCATGATACTGAGGCACCAAAGGTTCTTGGCAGGCCGTAGATATTAATCACCTGACCGGGCAGCGCGAGAATAGTGCTGCGGTACTCTTCATCCAGCACATTGTTTGCCCAGAGGCTAAAACGCCATTCATCATTGGTTACGGTGGCTCGCAAACTGGCTAAGCCATAAGCGTCTTCTTTGGTGAAAGGCGCTGTGCTGCCGTATTTGGCATCGGCTTCACCGGGCTCATGGAAGAACTCATCGTTGTAGGCATAATCTGCCCGCAGGATAAGATCCATACCGTTACCAATAGGCGTGTAGTATTCGGCACCAATATTGAAGGAGTGCTCTGGAGCGCGAACCATTCGGGTGTCGGAGTAATCAACACCTTCGCTAGCGACGTAGCTCAAGTATTTGGCATCGGTATAGGCGTAGGCAAAGCTCAAGGTGAGAGAAGCCAGTGGACGATATAACAGGTCCAATTCAAGGCCGCGAATACGGCTTTCACCCGCGTTATCTATCAGTGAAGGTGTGCTGCCATCGGCTAATTCAACGACCCGGGATACCTGAATATCGGTGTAATCGAATTGATATACTGAGCCATTAAAGGTTAATGAACGGCCTAGCCATTGTGATTTAAAACCAACTTCGTAGGCTTCCAGCTCTTCAGGATCAAAAACAATACTGGCTTGTGATGCGGTTAATGGTGTGTATTGATAACCACCCGATTTAAAGCCTTGGCTATAGCTGGCAAAGACGCTGGCATCTTCACCTAGGCGATAATTAAACACGATTTTGGGATCAGTAGACGTAAATTCACTTTCAGGGTTCACCACGTTGAAGTCGGCGCTAACTAGCGGTGAAGCGTCTGTGGTAGTACCAAACATGACTGACTCTTTTTGATCTTTGGTGTAGCGTAAGCCCAATGTCATATCCAGATTTTCGCTCAGGTTGATAGTGGCCTGACCGAAATACGCGGTGCTGGTAGTATCAAAATCACCACCCGTTACATCCACTTGATCAATGCTGGGGTCGTAAATGACGGCATCTTCGCCATAGAGAAAGGTATCGGTGTGAACACTTTCGTCCTGGAAGTAGTAGAAGCCAACAATCCAGTCCACTTTGCCATCGAATGACAAACTGCTATCAGGATTGGACACAAAGCGAATTTCTTGTGTCAGCTGCTCAGAGTCTTCATCTGAAATCTGACGCATTACGTCCAGGTCGGTGTTGTCAAAGTCCCGGTCATCGACATACGTCATGTCTCTGAACGTTGAGATAGATACCAATGTGCCAGCATCAAAATCGTATTCAATCTTGGCATTAAAGGCATTGATTTCCCGGTTGTAGTCGGTGTCAGTGTTGTAAAACTGCTTAAATTTATTGCCAGACTTGGTTGGCGAGCCCGTACCTAGCAGCGTGCCGTCTGGGTTGGTGGTGGAACCGATGCTTTCACCTTGGAATGAATCGCCGCTGTCTTCGGCAAATTCACCAATAAGGCCAATACGAAGTCTGTCAGTTGGTGTGAAATCTAACCGCAGGCGACCGCCGGTGTTATCTAAACCCTGGGGATGCTCGCCGCTGTTCAGGTTAGTCATATAGCCTTCGCGGTAGCTGTGCCAAAGTGCGGCGCGGCCTTTTATCTTGCCTTCTTCATCTAGCGGGCCAGAAACAGCACCAAACAGGTTTTTACTGTTGTAATTACCGATGCCTGCTTCAACTTCGGCTTCAAATTCATCAGTTGGCCCTTTGGTGACAACATTGATAACACCGCCAATCACGTTGCGGCCGTACAATGTGCCCTGGGGCCCTTTTAAGACTTCAATACGTTGCACATCTTTTAATGTGCCCAATACCCCACCCGTTCGACCTAGGTAGGCGTCGTCCACAAATACACCAATAGAAGACTCTGAGCCGGGATCAAATTGACGGGTACCAATCCCGCGAATATAAAGTTGCGGTCTGCTGGTACCAAAGCCACCCGCATAAAAGCCCGGGACCTTGGGTGCTACTGCAGAGACGTCGACAATACCGCCATCGCGAATAGCATTTTCGTCAAAGGCAGAGATGCTGGCAGGAATGTCCTGAATACTCTGGCTACGTCGCTCAGCCGTCACAACAACCTCCTCCAGTGCAGTACTCTCGCGAGATGCCGCATGAAGGTTAGCTGCTGCTGGCAGAGTTAAACAGATGAGGCTTAGCTTACCTATGGTGTTCTTCATGGATCTGACCTTTATGAAGTTATTTTTTAAATGTTGTTCTCAGAGTGATGGGGGTATGCCCCTACTCGGCAAGACCTGTTGTCTTGTTGCTCAAACGGTTGTCTAAATATGCTGGTGTTACTTGCTTTGGCACCGGGACAACACAGGTCTTTTTATTAGCGCAGCTCTTGTCTGTCGTAATTGCCGAGGGACTGCAGGACTTTGCTGCCACATCTCTCATGTTGGGCATCCTATCTGGCTTTTCTATAGGACGTCAATATATTTGTTTGGAGCAAACAAGTTTATATTGGTATATGAAGATCTATTTTTCTAATATTTTTTTATATCAAATTATGTCCGAGCGTAGCTGTCCATGTTTCTAGTTCTCATATTAGCTGAATAGAGAAAATTATTTAAAATCATGATCTTGTGTCGATTTTTTGCCATTTTTTTTGGTCGTATTAATTGTTCCTGGCGTGGGTTTGGTCAACCCCGGTAGGGCTAAATGGATACTAATTTATTTGTTTTAAACAAATAAGTTGATTATTATAGCCAAACTCGCCGCTATAACCGCCAATACTAACAGCGGCATTCTGTTTGAAAGTGATGAGTCAGCAATACCCTAACTGATAACGTATTACGTGATGACCTATTATGAGCCGATCTGATACCCAACCGAGATTAACCCAGGCCGAGCGCGTGGCGATTTCAGATCAGAAAATGCTTGAGGTGGCCACTGAGCTAGTGCTGGAACTGGGCACTGAGAAGACCACACTTAAAGAAGTGGGTGAGCGGGCCGGCTATAGTCGAGGCTTGGCCAGCGCCCGTTTTGGTTGCAAAGAAGAATTGTTTTTACGGATTCTGAAAATGCACCGCGAGCTTTGGTACTGCGTGTTACAAGAATACACCGGTGGCCGGGAGGGAATGGACGCAGTGCTTCATCGCATCGATGCGGTTGGCGCTATTATCGACAAGGACCCCAACAACGTTAAGGTCATGTATACCCTGTGGTTCGACTCGTTAGGGCACCCATCTGTGTTGACGGAGCAGTTGGTTAAATACAACACCGAATCTCGTAACTCCCTGGGCCAAATGTTGATACAGGGTGTCGTGAACGGTGAGCTGCGGGAAGACTTGGACGTGCCCCAATTTACGATTGACTACTACAGTCACATTTATGGCATGGTTTATCAGTGGTTGGTTTCGCCAGAGGCAGTCAATATTCCTCGAACCTTGGAATCTTTAAAAGACTATTGCCGCTATTTTTTACCTAAGAAGAAAGCCTAGCTTCAAACTCTAAACCACTGCGCTGCTAATGGTACCGCTATTGCGGTAAACGAACCGGTTAAGCAGAGTGCCAAGCTGGAAAACGCTCCGGCTACAGGGCTGCGTTCAAATGCTCGAGACGTGCCAATGGCATGAGCAGCCAACCCTAGGCAAAACCCCCATAGCCGATCATCCTCAATCCCTAGTTTTTTGAACAGCCACTCGATACTGGCAATGGCAACCACGCCGGTCAGAATCACTGACGACACAGCAACGGCAATCACGCCGCCAATCCCTTCTGTCACTACGATGGCAATTGGGGTCGTGACCGATTTGGTGGTGAGTGATAATAAGGTTTGGTGGTTGGCGCCAAAAATCCATGCCAGAGCCAGCGCGGAGAGACAGGCAAATGAGGCCCCTAATATCGTAGTGATAAGCAGCGGCGCCGCAATATCTTTAAGCAAATGCAATTGCCGATACAGTGGAATGGCGAGGGCCACGGTGGCGGGGCCCAGGAAAAACAACAACCAATCGACATTGGCGTAGTAATCGTTAAAGGAGCGATCTAAGGCGTAGAGAGCCGCGGCGATAATACAGGCGCCACTAATGGTCGGGTGGAGCAGGGCAAAGCGACCACTGTGTTGATAGGCTTTTAAGGCCAATATATAGGCCGCCAGGGTTAGGGTTACGGCAAAAAGGGGACTGTGTAACAGCTCAGTCATGTTTTGCTCGTTTACGACTGAGGGCTTTCAATAGCAAGCCGCTAAAAATTAAAGTGGCCAAAGTGCCTAGCGATATTGCGGCAATAAAGCCCGGCCATTGATCGGCAAAGCCCGCGCCGAGAAAAAACATACCGGCGGCGGGTACCATAAGTAGCAGGGGCAATAAATTGATTAGCCGCTGGCTGCCCTGTTCTAAATCGTCGGGCACATCCCCTTTCAGCATTAAAAATAAAAACAACAGCAGCATGCCAATAACCGGGCCGGGTAACGGCAGCCCCAGCCCACGCTGCAGGGCCTCGCCTAATAACTGGAAGGCAAAAAGGGTAAAAAAACCCGCCAGCATTACCGCTTGACCCAGGGCAGGGCGGCGACGATGGCTGCAAGCCCAAGGCC
Source organism: Spongiibacter sp. IMCC21906 (assembly GCF_001010805.1). Classification (NCBI taxonomy): domain Bacteria; kingdom Pseudomonadati; phylum Pseudomonadota; class Gammaproteobacteria; order Cellvibrionales; family Spongiibacteraceae; genus Spongiibacter; species Spongiibacter sp. IMCC21906. The sequence continues at coordinate 604,574 of NZ_CP011477.1, forward strand.
GATATAGGCGATAAGCGCCCAATTGGGCATGCTTAAGCCGAACAGTGTCCAGACGATTTCGGCGCAGTTGCCATCCCCCATCATCAAGGTTTGAAAGGCCTCGCTAAAGGGCAGGTTGGAAAACATATATTCCAGGCTGGGGCCGCAGGCGGGCACTTGATCTGCCGGGAGGGATTGCAGCCATACTTGGCGTGCGGCCACGGCCCCGCCGCCACCACAAAATAAAACGATGAGTCCTGAAGCAATATTACGGCCTTTACCGTTGGGGTGGATGAGGGCGGTGACCAAGGCAGTGAGCCCGGCCAAGACAAAAAAGGCACGTTGGGTCATGCAGAGGGGGCAGGGGTGCAGGCCGTCAAAGTACTGGGTATAAAGCGCGTAGCTGAGCAGTGCGGCACAGGTGGCGGCAATCAATGCGTAAATCCAGCGCGAGGTCACGGGTGTGTAGCTCCTAGAGTGATTAAGTCACGATTGAAGGTATTGTACTGTCAGCCAGCGGTGATTGTCTGTGCGCTTTAGCTTGAAGCTGGTGTAGAAAATTCGTTTTGTAGCTGCTGCAGTAGCTCGGGGTATAGACAATGAAAGCGCTGATCAATTTCGGGTAAATGCACGGCCAATACATCGCCGCATTTGGCCAAGGGGTTTTCTCGCTTCAAGCGTTGGCCAATTCGTTCCAACATAGCGACGATGCGCTGCCAGTCGCCCATGCCGCTAAGCACATCATATTGGGCCAAAATGCTAATTTGCCGGGCGGCCGCTTTGGGGTAGCGATGCTGTTCTGCCAGCACTTTATTGTAGGCCCTGCGATTGAATTCAAGTAGCGGCTCAGCATGGTAGCGTGACCAGTGTTGGCTCAAACAGTGGTCAAAACAGAGGTCCAGCATAATGCCGCCATAGCGGCGGTATTCCCGGGGTAGCAAGTCTAGACATTGTCGTGATAGTGGGTGGTGGTCGGTGAGGGCATCGATACGTCGATGCAGGCGAATGCCCGCTTCCCAGTCGTCGGGCCACTCGCCTTTTAATGGCCCTTTTACAAAATCGCCCAGCAGCCCCCCAACTAGCAAAGCCTGTTGGCTATAAGGGCTTTGTGGGGCGATGGTGGCAGCCAGATGAAAGTGAGCGAGGTAATTCACAGCTGTTGGTATTGCTCGTAGAAGCGCTGCAAATAAGTGTCAAAAGATTCCAGGTCGGCGGTTTCTTCCAGTGCCTGCAGCTCAGCTTGGGATTGGGCGTTAAGATCCGCAAAGCGCTGTGCTTCTGCGCTGCTTAAGCCTCGACGACGGAAGCTGTCGGCATGTTGCTGAGAGCTTTGCAGGGCAAAATCATGGTAGCTAAGGGTGTGTGTTTCCAATTGCGCAACAATTTGTGCCGACGGCGTGAGGCTGGAGTCGCTCAGTTTCGCGCGCTGTTTGCGACTGCTTTGCAGATAGTTGTCGCCGCCGTGGGCCTTGTCTAGCAGAGCGGCTAATTGATCGACGCCATCAAGTAGTTCATTTCCCCAGTCAGCCAAGGTGCGTTTTTGACCTTTATCGCATAACTGCAGGTTTGCTTCGCGGCCGCTGTCCACTACTTTTAGCATATTGGCGATGGTGGCGGCATTCACATCGTCATCGCAATAGGGGCTGTCATCGCAGAGGCAGAACATTAAGAAGGCATCAAGAAAGCGAATCTGTTCGGCATCGATGCCGACCGGCAACATAGGGTTAACGTCCAGGCAGCGCACTTCAATATATTCGACACCGCCACGTTGCAGTGCCCCCAGTGGAATCTCGCCACTGGCGGTGACCCGCTTGGGCCGAATCGGGCTGTAAAATTCATTTTCTATCTGTAACAACCCCGTAGAAAGCTGCTGGTCTTTGGGAAATCCCTCGTAATCTGGATGAGAGGTGATAATGGCCTCGCGCAGGGTATTAATGTAATTATCCATGCGGTTGTAGCAGATATTCAGGTTTTTCTGGGCGTCGCTTTGGTAGCCCAAATCGCCCATGCGTAGCGAAGTGGCCTTGGGTTTGTAAAGGGTGATATCGCCCAATGGCTGTAGACTGTTTGGTTTGCCGTTTAAAAAGCAGCGCGATACCGCCGGTGCGGCGCCAAACAGATACACCAGTAACCAGGCGTAGCGACGGAAGTTACGAATCAGCGCAAAATAGCGTTCGGTGACAAAATCATCGAAATTGCCGCCACCGCCCTCTTCGGCATACAGGGCTTGCCACAGCGCGGGGGGGAGCGAAAAATTATAGTGAATGCCAGAGATGGTTTGCATTTTGCGGCTATAGCGATGGCCCAGGCCCAGTCGATAGCGGGTTTTCATTTTGGCGGGGTTGCTGTTGCCGTATTGGGCAACGGGAATGTCGTCGTCTTGTTTGCCCAAGATACAGGGCATGCTGGCATTCCAGAGTATTTCTTCACCCAGCTCTGCATAGGCAAAGCGGTGGATGGCATCCAGTTCATTGAGGGTGTCGTCGATGGAACGGCTTACCGGTGTAATAAATTCCAGTAAGGCTTCAGAAAAGTCCGTGGTGATAGACGGATGCGTCATGGCTGAGCCAAAGGCCGCCGGATGCGGGCTTAGGGCCAGTTTTCCAGAGGCATCGGTCCGGAGACTTTCTTTTTCTATCCCCCGTCTAAGCTCGGTTAACAGGGAGGTGTTGTTTGCCCGCTCAAAAAAAGCGAGGCGTTGTGCTAGCGGTGTCGCCAAAATCCTGTCCTCGTGGGAGCAGCAAAAGGCCGCTCAGTGTAATGTCGTGTTTAAGGATGAACAATGCTCTGGGTGAAAATGGCTGCTTGATAGACGCTTGAAGGTGGCGGCAATTATCGTTCTCGTAGAGAAACAGTCTATTTTTTGAGGTGATGCTGAACTTTGTTGAGAAGCCTGTCTCTAATCATTTGAAGTCTCCTACTCTAGGTAAATTAGGGCGCTCTAATGAGCGCCCATTTTTTTTGCCTGTAGAAAACCCCAGTAACTGCCAAATTAGCGTTATTAGCCCCGCCAATAAGTGGGCATTAATATCAGTATTACAGTCATAAACTCCAAACGGCCCAACAGCATACCGACACTCAGCAGCCATTTTGCGCTATCTGGCAAACTGGCAAAATTTCCTGCTGGCCCAATAATATCGCCCAAACCAGGTCCTACATTCATTAGCGCGGTGGCGGCGCCGGTAAAGCTGGTGACCAAGTCTAAACCACAAAGTGACAGCAGCAGAGTTAACGCAACAAGGCTAATAATTACGGTAAAAATAAAGGCCGCCGTTGAAAAAATAATGCTGTCGTCCACGGGTTGAGAGTTATAGCGCCGACGTAGAATGGCGCGAGGATGGACTGCCCGCATGGCGCTTTCTTTCAGCATCATAAAGAACAGCTGAAAACGAAATATTTTGATTCCCCCGGCAGTGGAGCCAGAGCAGCCGCCAATAAACATAACAAAGAAAAATACCACCACCGAGAAGCTGCCCCACAAGGTGTAGTCGCTGCTGGCATAGCCGGTAGTGGTGATCACCGAGACAATATTAAAGGCGGCCAGGGTGATGGCGTGGGGGGTGTCTAACTCGCTATTGGCCGCCAGATAAATACCCAGCACTAGACTGATTACTGTGGCGGTGAGCAAAAAACCGCGAATTTGCTGGTCTTTAAATACCTGCCAGTTTCGCTTAATCAAAAAGTGGACATATATGCTAAAGGGCATGGCCCCAATCAGCATAAAGATCACGGCAATCCAGTGGCTGGGAATATCGACAAACTGGGCAAAAGATTGGTCAGAGGTGGAGTAGCCGCCGGTGCTGATGGTGGTCATGGCATGGTTTACTGCGTGGAAGCCGTCCATGCCCGCCAGCATATACGCCAGCGTGCAAATAAAGGTCAGAATGATGTAGGCATAAATGATCCATGTCACCATGGCTCTGGACTGAGGTATGGCTTTATCTGACCAGTCGGAGGATTCGGTTTGGAATAGCTTCATGCCCCCCACCCGTAAAAAGGGCAGTATCGCCACGGCCATACCGATCACGCCCAAGCCGCCGACCCACTGCAGCATGGAGCGCCATACCAAAATGTCGTGGGGCATATTGTCTAGTCCGACCATTACGGTAGAGCCGGTGGTGGTGAGGCCAGACACCGATTCAAAGACGGCGTCGCTGAGGGTGGGAAAGCCGTCAAAGAAATAAAATGGCAATGCGCCGGTAAGGCAAATCACCAGCCAGGACATGGTGGTCATTAAAAACATATGTCTAGGTGCGAGGGTTTGGGTTTTATGGCCGCGGGACAACAACCACCCACCGCTGGCCAGTAGTTCGGTGATGGCAATGGACAGGGCAAAATTTTCGCCGTTGCCGGTGCCATAAATCAGCGCCAGCAATAGTGGCACGCTCATCATGATGCCGAACACAAACAACACAAAACTGCTGACCTTTAACGCCGGTCTGAGCAGGCTTATAGGCACGAAATGGCCTCCGCGTAGCGGGACATTAGCTTGGCTCAAGGTCGACGACACCAGCGGTAATGTTTAGCTCGGCAGAACCGGCACCACAGGCGATGATGGATTTAAAAGCGGTATCCAGCTTGATATCGGGACGGGGCTGAACACACTCTGGAGGCAGATGATAAACAAAGCCCGAGGTGGGATTGGGGCCGGTGGGAACAAAAACGCTAAACCAGCCATTGTCGTGGCGGCTGGTAATGATGGCGGTTGCCATGGTGGGAATATCGACGCCATAGAGTTTGACCACGGCCACCTCGCCGCGATTAAAGGGCGAGTTGCTGTCATTGCCGAGCATTTGCTTAAGGATATCCCGCACCATACGGTAGCCTGGAGCAAAGCGGGAAAGGTGGCGATCGATAAAATTCTGTATCAGCCGCCCTGCGCTGGTGGCAACTAAGGTGCCCACCACAAAGCAGGTAAATAAAATGCTGAAGACCACTAGGATGTCTATCAGCAGTGGCGGCGCCCCTGAGGCGTTAGCCAGTGGTGTTGCCAGCGGGGCAATCAAATCTCTGACCCCATTTACCGCCCAGCGAAACGCCAGCAAGATGATCACTGCCGGGGCAATAACCAAAAAACCACCGATAAAGGATTGGCGAATGAAATGCTTGATTCTGTTCATAGCGAAGTCAGTTGATTAGAACTGCGCCCATCTTAGTGAGAAGGATTTGCTAACACTACTTTAATTGCGACTATTGTACTGAACATAGCCGACTGTCAGCCCGGAATTATCGTGTTAATGCAGCACCGTGAGCAGATCATCTAGTAGTCGCTCCAACTGCCGAATGCTACCGCATTCAGCAATATGGTGGCAGGCGCTGCGAAACCGGCGTATTTCTGAATCACCCGTGTCCCAACGATTGCGCGCTTCGGGATTGAACCACAAAACCAACCGTGCGCGTTGGTAAATTTTACGCAGTGATTCAATACCGGTTGCCGAACCGTTGCAACGACCATCACCTAAAATAATCACGGTGGAGTGCCGGCTGATATCGGCACCGTGGTTAGTAAAAAAGCCATCCAAGGCACTGCCATAGCCACTGCTGGCCATGCCGTGTTGGCGGAAAATCTCGCTGATGGCTTGCTCAGAGCTAAAGCGTTGAAAGTAATCGCTTACCTCTACACTTTCATTACAAAATACAAAGCTGCGGGTTTTGGGGATGACGTCGCTCAAGGCGTGGAGAAAGACCAGCAGTAACTCGGACCAGGTGGCCACTGAGCCGCTGATGTCGCAGAGCACAAACAACTCACTGCGGGTTTTGCGAGTGCTTTTCCAATGGCGGCGAAACGGTACGCCATCGTAGGCGATGTTTTGTTTGAGGGTTTTGCCCAGATCTAAGCGACCACGATGACTGCGGCGATAATGCTGGCGATGCCGGGAGGCCAGCTTTCGGGCGAGCTTGCGAACCAGTTCTGGCAGCTGCTTGCGGTAGTAACTGTCGATGGCACCAATGGCCATATCCTTCATTCTGGCTTCTTGGTGTTGGCGGGTTTCCGCCTGGTTGTTAAGTTGCAGTTGGCGGTCAACGAGCTCACCGGCTTGCTGCAGAGCCTGTTCTCGTCGCTGCCGCAACCAGCGCGCCCGTTGTCGATCTTCTTGCTTGCCCTGTTCAAGTTGGTGAAGCTCAAGGCCGGTGACGGAGTGGGCTAGCGCCTGTTCTAAGCGATTACGATAGAGATTGCGCTGGCTGGGATAGCGAATATTTTCAAGGCCGATCTCGGCGGCAGCCTGCATTAATTCGAGTTGTAGACTTTCGCCTTGGCCTCCACCGCCGCTGCCTCTACCCGGTAGGGCTGGAGTGGAATTGCCATGGCTACCGGGTTCACTATTGTTGCCGGGTTCACGGTTGCCAGAGGCGTCGTGCTCTGCAGTGCTAGCTTCAGCGTCTGAATCTTGCTGTGGTGGAGTCGAGGCGTTAGTGAAATTAAAAAATTTTACAAAGCACTCGGCAAACTGCGCCTGCTCTTGGCAGGATTTAGCTAGACAGCTTTGCAAGCCATCGTAGAGTAGCTGTTTATTGCTATAGCCCAGCGTTGCCGCCACTCGCATGGCGTCCAAGGTTTCAGCGGGGGATACCGCGATGCCGTGGTGGCGCAAATGACGAATAAACTGTAGAAGAACCGTATCCACAAAATGACCTGCGGGCGAAGTGTTGGATTTAATGCCGGGCTTTCAGCAACTGGGATATTTCTGGCGTCACCAGCGCAATATCCTCCTCGTATTTGAGCAATACGTTCAGCGTGTCTTGCACCAGGTCAGTGGAGAGTTCTTGGCTATGCAGCAGTATCAAGCTGCGTGCCCAATCAATGGTTTCACTGATAGCGGGGAGTTTCTTCAGATCCATCTCCCGCAATTGTTGTACAAAGTTGACCAGTTGTTGACGCAGTTCTGCGGGTGCATTCGGCACCCGGCTTTGCACAATTTGCGCTTCCAGCTTGGCTTCTGGAAAAGGGATGTACAGGTGGAGGCAGCGGCGTTTAAGGGCATCACTTAATTCCCGGGTATTGTTGCTCGTGAGCATTACCAGTGGATTGGCCTTGGCTGTGATACGGCCAATTTCGGGAATGCTAACCTGAAAGTCGGCAAGAATTTCCAGCAGCAATGATTCAAATTCGTAGTCGGCTTTATCAATTTCATCAATCAACAGGAGTGCGGGGGTTTCGGTTTGCAGTGCTTTGAGCAACGGCCGTGGCTCAAGAAAATTTTCTGAGTAAAAGATGTCGTCAAAATTATGCAGCCGCTCCACCGCTGCGTGCAGGCCGCTGGCCCCCGCTAACAGCTCATGGAGCTGCTCTTTCAATACCTGCACATAGAGTAGTTGCTTGCTGTATTTCCAGTCGTATAGCGCCTTACTTTCATCTAGACCTTCGTAGCATTGCAAGCGCAGCAGCGGCGAGCCCAGCATGGCCGAGGTGGCGTTGGCCAGTTCGGTTTTACCGACCCCGGGTGGGCCTTCTATCAGAATAGGCCGTTCTAGCTGCTGGGCTAAATATAAGGTGGTGGCAATACTCGAACTGGCGATATATCCCTGAGTCGCCAAGTTGGCGATAAGGTCTTGAATGGCTTGGGGTGGTTTCATGGACGGTTCTCGTTATGCGGCAGGGCTTTGACCAGATGGGCAAGGGTTGGCCAGTGCTGAGAAAATTGGGATTGTATGTCGATGGGGGTGGCGAGTTGGTGGTCTTGGTAATCAAAACCGGGGCAGACCGCCTCGGAAATTAAGCCGTAGTCATAGTGACTCGCAATAAGCTCGCTGGCCTTCCAGCAGTTAGCGGGAGCCAGTAATTGGAGTTGCTGCCCGGCGAGCAGGTCTGGTCCCAACACGGCACAGCGTAAACTGCCATCCTGCAGCAGAAGGGTATAGCGAATGGCGCCGCCGCCCTGCCAGTAATGCATGATTTCTGAGCGATTGCGGTGCAAAAAACCGGTGGGACTGTGATTGCTGAGCAGATAATAAATGCTGCTCATTGCCGGTCGTGATGCTGCCGTGCCAGGCAGAGACGATATCTCGGCTTGGGACGTTGCTGATGAGGTATAGCTGCGGCGAAAAAAACCGCCCTCGATGTGGGGTTCTAGCTGTAAATGCTCGATAAGGCGGGCCGCGTCCATTAATGAACTCCGGCTAGCCGCCGGTCATATTCATAAAGCGGACGATTTGTGGAGAGTCGTCCAAGTCAAAATGGTGACGCTCAGGCTTGAGGGGCATGGCATCTAAAATCGCCTGTTCAAGTCGTTTTTGGTTGCCGGGGAACTGGTCAACCACACTTTTTAAATCGGCGGAGTGTTCATTGCCCAGACACAACAGTAGCCGGCCTTCTACGGTGAGTCTCACCCGGTTACATAGATGGCAAAAATTGTGACTGTGGGGAGAGATAAAACCAATGCGGCTGGTGCTATCGGTCATGCGGTAATAACGGGACGGACCGCCGGTTGTTTCGTCTGATGCGGTTAATGGGTAACGTTGCTGAATTTGCTGACGAATCTCTTCACTGCTGCAAAAAGCGAGGGCTCGGTTGTGCTCGTCAATTTGACCTAAGGGCATTTCTTCAATAAAGCTGATGTCTATTTCCCGATCCCGGGCAAATTCTACCAAATCCACCACTTCGTCATCGTTGCGGCCTTTGAGTACCACTGCATTGAGCTTGATGCGTTTAAACCCCGCATCTCGGGCGGCATCAATTCCTGCCAGCACCTTGTGCAGGTCGCCGGTTCGGGTGAGCTGTTTAAAGCGCTCGGGCTGCAGACTGTCTAAGCTAATATTGATCCCACTCAGTCCCGCGGCCTTTAGGGGTTTGGCAAATTTATCCAGCCGAGAGCCATTGGTGGTGAGGTGTAGCTGCTCTAAGCCGTCGAGCTGCCCCAGCTGCTCAACGAGTTGTAACATATTGTTGCGAACCAGGGGCTCACCGCCGGTCAGGCGAATTTTTTTGACGCCCAGGCGAACGAATGCGCTGGAAATATCGTAAAGCTGCTCAAGGCTGAGAATCTGCGAGCGTGGCAGAAACTGCATATCTTCTGCCATGCAGTACACGCAGCGAAAATCGCAGCGATCAGTGACCGACAGGCGTAGGTAATCAACTCGGCGGCCAAAGTCGTCTTGTAATGGCAACGTAGGTTCAGTCATGGCTTTATGCTACCACATCGCCACTGAAGTCTCTGAATGGGGTCGTGGTGAATTTGCAGGTATGATGGAAAGAAATTAAAACAATGCTAAGGAGATCAACATGGGTAAAGGTTTAGTGGCGGTACTGGCGGGGGTGTCATGGCTGGCAAGTGCCTCGGTGCTGGCTGACGCTGGCAATCAAAACACCGGCCGCGAAGCTGCGCCAACACAACAGCAAACCCAAGCTTACAGCCACTGGCAGCTATATAATCGTGCTGGCCAGCCAGTCACCGGCCAGCAAATTGCTAAAGCTAGAGCGGTAGAAATGGCGGTGGAAAAAGCCAACGCACCAGAGGATTCTAAAGAAGCGGCGCTGATTCGTATGGGTATGGGGCAATCTCCAGAAATAGCATATCAGCGTAATGATGCTGTTTTTGACGAAGATGGCCGCCAATTAAACGACGATGAAGTCGCAGAATACCTCGCCATTCAAGAGGCGATGGCCAGAGGTGGTGTCGCCCCCGGCTCCGAGCAAGAAGCCGAAATTGTGGCGGCAGCAAAAGGTGAGCGAAAAACCGAAGATGGCGAGCCTGTTGCGCAAAAAACCTACGAAGACATGGCTAAGGAAATTGCAGTACAAGAAGCAATTATGCGTTCTGGCGCCCAGCCCGGTTCTGCCAATGAAGCAATGATTCGTACCGGTGCTGATGTGTTAATGGAAAGAATGAAGTCTTGGTGACGGCTGAGTCCTGCGTACAGCGGGGCTTATATCGCTAAATTACCCGCCGTACAGAGGATGTGGGCATGCAATTAAAATGGTTTATTGGTTTGATCATAATGGTAACGGCTGGGGGTGTTGCTGCCCAGTGCAAGCAGCCAGTGCAGCCGGAGCTGGAGATAGACGGAACCCAAGATCGCCGGGTGGATATGATGTCTGCTAAACAGGTTTTGCAGACCTATTTGACCCAGGCTGATCGGTATTTAGATTGTTTAGATCGAATGGGAACCATCGCCATGACCAGCGGTAAGGATACCGAGGCTAGTCGCGATCAACGCATTGCGGCGTATAGTCGGGTGATGGCGGAAATGAATGCCGAAGTCGATGCGTTTCGGCAACAGGCCGAGCTTTTTAACGGCCGCTGAGTAGACGAATTCCACGGTTTTTTAATACCGCTGCCAAGCTGTCGCTGTCCTCGGGCTCGCCGAGGAGTAGGGCCTCTTGGCTGCCGGTTTGCTTCAATTCTCGTGTTGTCCCGGATTCGTTCAGCAGCTGTGCCACGCGCCTGGCAATGGCTTGCCCCGAGTCGATCCAGCTGACCTCCTTACCGAACAGGGTTAATTCTTTAGCCAGTTGCTGTTGCACCAGGGGAAAATGGGTGCAGGCCAGTACGACCGTGTCCATCTCGGCGAATCGTGGTTTTTCTGCAAGGTGCATAATGGCTTGTCGCCACGCCGCTGGTGAGTTTTCACCCCGCCAAAAAAAGGTTTCTACTGCGCTTGCTAGGCCGGGGTCACCAGCGGTAATAACGTGGCAATGGCTGGCAAAATCAGCAATGAGTTGCGCGGTGTAGGGGCGTGAAATGGTACCGGGTGTGGCCAGCAGACCGATGACGCCACTGCTGCTTTGTTGGGCTGCGGGTTTAATGGCAGGTACCACGCCCACCACGGGAATAGCAACTTGGGACCTCAGTGACGGTAATACGGCCGTGCTGGCAGAGTTACAAGCGACCACGAGCATATCGCAGGGGTGATCGATTAGTACGTCGAGGATTTTGCGACAAATATGCTCAGCCAGTGGCTGTTCTTGCCATTGACCGTAAGGAAAGCCGCCCCGGTCCATTGCATAAAGTAGATCAAGATCGGGAAGCAGACGATGAATTTCGGCGCCGATACTCAACGAGCCGACGCCGGAATCAAAGACCAGCACGCGGGGCGCGTGCGGGATAGGTTTCACAGTTGTTTGAGGATTTTTTCCGCGGCGCTAACATCAACGCCACCAGCGGGTTCTACGGCTAAATGAGAGATTTTACCGTCGTCGACAATCATCGCGTAGCGTTGTGAGCGCAGCCCCATGCCAAAACCACTGCCGTCCATTTCCAGTCCTACCGCTTTGGTAAACTCGGCGTTGCCGTCGGCTAGCATCAGCAGCTCTTCTGCATTCGAGGCTTTGCCCCAAGCGTCCATAACAAAGGCATCGTTCACGGCCAGGCAGGCAATGGTGTCTACGCCCCTGGCTTTGATGGTATCGGCATTAACGACGTAACCGGGCAGGTGGGTTACGCTGCAGCCGGGGGTAAATGCGCCGGGGACGGCAAACATCACGACTTTTTTACCGCTAAAAATACTGTCAGTACTAATGTCTTCAGGGCCCTTTTCTCCCAGAACCTTCAAGTTTAAAGAGGGAATCTTGTCGCCAACTTGTATGCTCATTTGATCGTCCTTTTACCTTGTAGAGTGAAATGGGCTTATTGCTTCAGGCAGGTATTTAAACCTGTAGCCCTTATGCTCGAAGCGCTTTGGCAGTTTAGCAGAGCTTGGAAACTCTACCATGCTTAAATGCCTCGTCTTTGTGCTGACAACGACAGTAACTCGGAATTCAATAACCGTGTTTGCGTTATCATGGTAGCGTCACCGCTCTAAACGGTTGGTGTTTATATGGGCTGCAAAACAATTTATTCGGTAAGCACCTCAATACAAAAGGATACGTCATCGATGATTCACTGGCGCCGGGAGTGGCAAACATTGCTACTGGCAATAGGTTTTTTAACTCGGATTCCGGTTCCGAATGACCCGGATTTTAGCGAGGAAAAGCTCAATCGCGCCTGTCTGTATTTTCCGCTGGTGGGGTTATTGTTAGCTGCTGTTGGCGCAGGGGTGTTTGTCATTGCCGATCAGCTTTTCCCCTCTATTACCGTTGCTGTGCTGCTGTCGATGGCAGCTACCTTGTTTGTGAGCGGCGGGTTTCACGAAGATGGTCTCGCAGATTGCGCTGATGGTTTTGGGGGTGGGCAGACCGTCGACGATGTGCTGCGCATAATGAAAGATTCCCGCTTGGGTAGCTTTGCCGTACTGACCTTGTTTTCAGTGCTGGCTATTAAAGCGGCCAGTCTGGTGGCATTGGCAGAAGCCGGGAAACTGGTGGGCGCACTGCTTTTTGCCCATGTGCTCAGCCGCTGGTTTGCCATCTCCTTTATGTTCGATCTTGTCTATGTACGCTCTCAAGGTAAAGCTCAGCCACTAGCCAGACAAATGACCAGAGCTGAGTTCTTGCTGGCGGGCTTGCCCGTGCTACCGCTGTTCTTGTTCTGCTCGTGGGCGAGCTTGTTGATGCTTATCGTCGTTTTACTGGTGCTTAAGCTTGCTGCGACGCTGTGGCTGAAGCGCCGCTTGGGGGGCTATACCGGCGATGTGCTGGGTGGCTTGCAACAACTGTCTGAACTGGCTGTCTATTTAGTGCTTCTAGCTTATATTTAGTCATTGAACCGAGTTTGCTGCTCTAGTACGTGCTGAATAGGGCTGCAGCTGCTGTTTTACCGGGGAAGTAGGGCTGCGGCTTTAAGTGTGAATAGTGCCGATTTTGATGCTCTCTGAATTGGCACTCATAGACCGACTGGCGGTCGTAGTTAGAACAAGATCGATAAGCAAAGAGGGCAAGACAATGGATAAGTCCATGCTAGTAGGCGGTATTTTTGGAGCCGTTGCGGTAACGGCGGTGGGCAGTTATGCAGGTTATAGTTACTTGGACAGCTCGCCAGAGTTTGCCGAGGTGATCAATGTCCAACCTGTAGTAGAAACTTATTTTACAGACCGGGAGCAGTGCTATGACGAAGTAGTACAGCGCCAGGCGGAAGTAAAAGACACAAATCAAATTACCGGCGCTGTGATTGGTGCGGTTATTGGTGGCGTACTAGGCAACCAGGTTGGTGGCGGCAATGGTAAAAAAGTGGCCACGGTTGCGGGTGCGGCCGCAGGTGGTTACGCGGGTAAAAAAGTTCAGCAGCGTCAGCAGGCGGGTAATGTGGTTTCCACCACTGAGCGCCGTTGTGAAATGGTTCAAGATCGGCACGAAAAAATCACCGGTTATGAAGTGGAATATAGCCTTGATGGCGAAGTGGGCACGGTTACCATGGACAACAAACCTAACGGCAATACCATTCCTGTTAGCAAAGGCCAATTGGTGTTAAATGCCATTACGCCGAACCCAGAAAGTTAAGTAAAAATGAATACGCATTCAGCGCGTTTTATTGATTTAAAGAAGCTAAACCAAAAGGGAGTAGCACTATGAGAAAAACGACGCAGAAGTCGACAGCCGCACTAATTATGAGTCTTTTCATTGCATGGGCAGGCTTGGTCTCGAGTGCAGCCACCGCGGCCGTTATCGATACTGAGCAGATGATTACTCAGCAACAACTCGCTTCCGACAAGGCCGATATGAAACAAGCTCTCGCTAAGGGCGATGTGAAGGAGCGCTTGCTGGCTTTGGGAGTTTCTCCAGAAGATGTCGATTCGCGGATTGATTCACTAACGGCGAGTGAGCTGGCAATGTTGCAAGATAAAATGGACGACATGCCTGCGGGTTCTGGTGCATTAGGTCTGTTAGCACTGTTGGTTCTGATTTTCTTTATCACTGATATTATTGGTGTGACGGATATTTTCCCCTTTGTGAACCCAGCTAATTAAGTTGTGGTGAGGTATGCCATTATGCTGTTGTGCATGGCGCTTGGCGCTTGCACAACAGTTCCTTCGTTTGAACAACCTCAGGATATATCACAGCAAGCGCTGTTAGATGTTCCTTTCTTTCCTCAGCAAGATTATTACTGTGGCCCGGCCGCGCTCGCGGAAGTGGCTAATTTCCGTAATGTTGAAACCGATCAAGATGCGGTTGCCAGCAAAACCTTTATTCCTGGGCGCAAAGGTTCCCTGGCAATAGAAATGTCTGCCGCTACTCGGCAATTAGGGCTTTTGCCTTATCCTCTTGAAAAAGAATTTGGCGCATTACTGTCAGAGTTAGATTCGGGTAATCCTGTTCTGGTATTGCAGAACTTAGGTTTTGGCTGGTATCCCAAATGGCATTATGCGTTGGCGGTTGGCTACCGTCTGGGCGACAACACGTTAATTTTGCATTCGGGCGAACAACGCAATTACGAAATTCCCTTTGCGACGTTTATTCGCACATGGCAGCGGGCAGATCAGTGGGCAAGGGTCGTGGTGGATTCGACAACTGTCCCGACAACAGCTGAACCGCTACGTTATTTGCGCAGCGCATTGGCTTTTGAGCAAACGGGTCGTCCAGAATTGGCTTATGTGTTTTACCAACAAGCGCTAACGCAATGGCCGAAGGAGCCTGCGGTATTAACCGCTGCGGCGAATGCGGCCTTGAATACGGGTGATAGCCGGCGAGCCCGCAATTTATTTGAATCGCTGCTGCGCAATAATCCTAAAGAGCCTAATATTTGGAATAATTACGCTTACGCCTTGCAAGCCGACGGCTGTGATATGGCCGCGAGTATGGCAATTTCTGTTGCGTTACAGCTTGCTCCAGACGAAGAGGCCTTTAAACAAAGTGCCAAGGACTTCTTGTCAGGCCGTGGCTTCGATCCCGAACATTGCCCACAACCAGATGGTCCCCTACCTTTCTAGCGCCTGTTACAGGCGCTTATTTTTATTGCTTTTAGCCTGAGCAAATAATGCCGCCATTGTGCCTTCCGCGGCTGTGGATTTGGCGGCGTTGTTGGCGCTCTTGCTATTGTGCCGCTTAGCTGCATTGCTATTATTACTGCGGTCTCTAGCGGCGCCAGCCGTTTCGTGTTCGCTGGCTTTATCTTCAAGGCGCATGGATAGCGCGATGCGCTTGCGCTGGGTATCCACATCCATCACTTTGACTTTGACAATATCGCCTGCTTTAACGACGGTATGCGGGTCTTTTACAAAGCTGTTGGATAGCGCAGAAATATGCACCAGACCATCTTGATGCACGCCGATATCGACAAAGGCGCCAAAGTTGGTGACGTTGGTGACGACGCCTTCAAGAATCATATCGGCTTCAAGGTCGGAGATTTTTTCAATACCGTCTTTAAAGGTGGCGGTTTTGAAGTCGGGTCGGGGATCCCGGCCGGGCTTGTCTAGCTCAGAGATAATATCGCTAACCGTGGGGACACCAAATTGCGCGTCAGCGAATTCAGAGGCATTTAGTGTTTTTAGAAATGCACTATCGCCCATTAAATTAGTGATGGGCCGACCACAGGCTTTCACAATTTTCTCTACTACTGAATACGATTCAGGGTGAACCGCAGAGGCATCGAGTGGGTTGTCGCCGGCACTGACCCGTAAAAAGCCCGCGGCTTGTTCAAAGGTTTTGGCACCAAAGCGACTGACATCTTTCAGGGCTGTCCGGGTTTTAAAGGCGCCGTGTAGATTGCGATGGTCAACAATATTGGCAGAGATAGCGCTGTTCAAGCCGGATACTCGGGCCAATAGGGCAGGAGAAGCCGTGTTGACGTCAACGCCTACCGCATTCACACAGTCTTCTACCACCGCATCCAGCGAGCGAGATAAGGCTGTTTGTGATACGTCATGTTGGTACTGACCCACACCGATAGATTTGGGGTCAATTTTTACCAGCTCTGCCAAGGGGTCTTGCAAGCGGCGGGCAATAGAGATGGCGCCCCGGATCGTTACGTCCAAATCGGGAAATTCTTTGGCGGCATATTCTGATGCTGAATAAACAGATGCGCCAGCTTCATTGACCATTACGCTGCTACAGTTCAGCTCGGGGTGGGCAGACAAAAGATCTTTAACAAAACGCTCGGTTTCCCGGCTGGCGGTGCCGTTGCCGATCGCGATAAGAGCAACGTTATGTTTCTTGATCAGCGGCAACAAGGTCGCTGCAGACTCTGCGACTTTGTTTTGAGGCGGAGTGGGAAATATCGCGCAGTGATCCAGTACTTTGCCAGTGGCATCAATGACCGCGACTTTGACGCCAGTGCGCAAGCCGGGGTCTAGGCCGATGGTGGCCCGAAGACCGGCGGGGGCGGCCAGTAACAAGTCTTTTAAATTTTGGGCAAACACGTCAATGGCGCCTTGGTCTGCGCGCTCTCTGAGTTGTCCCATTAGATCGGTTTCTAAATGGGTATACAGTTTGATGCGCCAAGTCCAGCGCACCACTTCTTTTAACCAGGAGTCTGCCGGGCGGTTTTCGTCACGAATATGCCAGTGCTCTGCCACCATGACTTCGCAGGGGCTGCTTTGGCTTTCGTCGTCGCCGACTTTAATACTGAGGTTCAAAATTCCTTCGTTGCGACCTCTAAACATGGCCAAAGCACGATGGGAAGGGGTGTTTTTTAGCGGTTCGCTGTGCTCAAAATAGTCCCTGAATTTTTCGCCTTCTTGTTCTTTACCCGTCATTACAGCACTGTTTAAGCGGCCTTCCTCCCATAGGTAGCTACGCAGCCGGCTGAGCAGGTTGGCGTCTTCGCTAAAGCGCTCCATCAAAATATATTTGGCACCATCCAGTACCGCTTTAATGTCAGCAAAAGCCTGTTCGGGGTTTAAGTAATTCGCGGCTTCTGTGGCAGGATCTAAATTGGGATTTTCGTAAAGTGCATTAGCCAGTGGCTCGATGCCTGCCTCAATGGCAATTTGTCCCTTGGTGCGACGCTTTGGCTTATAGGGAAGGTAGAGATCTTCCAGGCGGCTTTTGGTGTCGGCTGATAGAAGTTCTTTCTCCAGCTCTGGGCTGAGTTTTTCCTGTTCGCGGATACTGTCGATAATCGTGCTGCGTCGGCTTTCCAGTTCTCGCAGGTAGGTCAGTCGTGTTTCCAGGTCCCGCATTTGGGTATCGTCCAGTCCGCCGGTGACTTCTTTTCGATAGCGGGAAATAAACGGGACGGTAGCACCTTCGTCCAGCAGGGCAATGGCGGCGCTGATTTGGCTTTCTTTAACGCCTAGTTCGTTGGCGATAATCTGCGATAGTGAATTCATTACTCTTCAATTCTTTACGATGAAAACGGTGGGGCATTATGCAAAATGCAGGGCGTTGAAGCGAGGCTTGGTAGGGATTTTATGTGCTTTGAATAGGCTGATGCTTATTCACTTTGCACCAGCGCTTCAAACAAGGCGCAAGATTCATCATAAAAATATCTGAACTCGGGCCGCAAGTACGGTGCAACCAAGGACATAAGCTGAAAGACACCTTGATGGATCAGTATTTCGTTGCTGGCTTGGTGTTCTCGTAGTTGGCTGTAATTTAACCAAAACGTGAGGTTGAGTGCGATGCTGTCGCAGAGCCTGGCCAATTGGGTTTCGCTGATTTCCACAAAGCCTTGATTGAGCAGTTCGTCCATTACTGCTCTGGCGGCATTCACCTTGAGATCAAGCAGTTTGTTGAAGCGCCTGCTGATTTCTGGGTAGCGTTGCAGAAGGTCATTGAGATTGCGGTAAAGGTAGCGATGGTTAAATATTTGCTCGTATACGATGTAGAGATAAAACCATGCATCTTGGGCGCTGATGCTTTTTTGACTGGGAGCACCGAGAATATCTCGAAGTTCCAATTCGAAGGCGTCAAACAGTTCCGCGATAATTTCTTCTTTACCATGAAAATGGTAATAGAGGTTGCCGGGGCTAATATCTAATTCGTTAGCGATATCAACGGTGGTGACGCTGGGTTCCCCTTCATTGTTGAATAGGGCCAGGCTGGTTAGTAGAATTTTTTCCCGAGTTTTCATTCTATAGAGGCTCCTCGTCTTCGCGAACTAAAGTGCCACGACTAAGCCGGTGGTGTCTATGAATTAGTTTGCTGAGGAAGCGGGAGGCGAGTTGGAGCTGAGCGACTATTAGACATAATCAAAGGAGAGAAGAAAGCGAACAGAGCAGTGCGGGTCTCTGTTCGCTCTGGAGTACTAAGCCTTTGGCGCGGCTTTAGCAGGTGCTTTTTTGGCAGCAACCTTTTTAGCGGCTACTTTTTTAACAGGCGCTTTGGCAGCGGGCTTATCCGCTTTGCTTAAAGAATCGACTTTTTTGCTCAGGGCATCAAGTTTCTTCTCTAAACGCTCAAGGTCAGTAGCGCTAGCCGTGTGACCAAAGCCCAAGCTGGCACGCATTTTACTGATGCGCTCTTCGATAGAAACCGTTTTACCCAATGAGCTGGCTTCGCCGAATTTATCTTTAGCTTGTTCTTCGAGCTTATTGCCTTTGGAAACCAGCTCTTTGAAAAGCTTTGGTGTGTCTTTGCTGGCTTTTTCGTAACGTTCATGGGCTTCATCATAGGCACGACCATAGGCACCCAAGCCAGCCAACCAAATGCTTTTGGCGAGTTCACTTGCCTGTGACGTCACCTCTTTGAGGTTCTTTTTGCTGTCTTTGCTCATGCGGTTCTCCACTGCACTTTACTGTTACCACGTTCCTTCATCGTAAGCTGAGCGCGAAGACATTGGGACGTGCGTAACGAATGTGAAAAAAGCACGGTGGCCGTTAAGCGCACCGTGCAAAAGAAGATCTAAAGACCTGGGTGGTGGCGATGCCAAAGGGGCAGCGCCGAAAACTTGCGGTGCGATTTACTCGGTTACTGCGGCTTCAGCTTCTTCAGCCTTGCGAGAAATCGTACCTTTAACTTTGCTAAAGCTGCTGCGGAGATCTTTCATGCGATCTTCAACAGCGGCGTTGCTTTCGTTTTTCAATTCTTCAAACTTTGATTTAGCTTGAGTCTTGGTTTCTTCAATTTTTGAAGTCGCTTTAGACTTAGTATCTTCGAACATCGATACGGCTTCGCTTTGGACTTTCTCGCCACGGGTGACCAGTTTGTCAAAAATTTCGTTGCGCTTGCTGTAGAGATCTTTTGCTTTGGCTTCAGTTTCTTTCAGCTTTGATTCGGTTTGCTTCAGCAGGTCTTGACCTTGCTCATAAGCGCTACCTGCTACGCCAAGATTTGCGAGATATACTTCTCTGACAAATGTGCTGGCTTTGCTGAAAACTTCGTTCTTTGCTGCCGCCATAAGATAATCCTCTCATGTTGATATTGCGCGAAAAAAGGTTTGGGCGAATGGTCTGTGACCAATTCGTCTCACTTGGCAGCTAAGATACGTAATATTTTTAGAATTAACATACTAGGAATAAACGAAGGGAATTGGAGGGCTGCGTGGCCCGCGCAAACAAAAAAGGGCAGCCTAAGCTGCCCTTTGGGATGTGACATGCTAAGCGTGTTGCATGAACGCTTAGCTTTTTGGACCAGCGGCAATAATAGCGTCGGAGACGTCAAACTTGGTGATGTTCTCTTGGAACAGTTTTGCCAGTTTGCTCGCTTCGGCGTCGTATGCTGCTGTGTCACCCCACGCGTTACGGGGATTGACGTATTTCTCGTCGACACCGGGAATCGCTTTAGGGATGGTTAAGTTAAGAATATCCAACTGCTCTGTGTCGGCACCGACCAGGGCACCGCTCTGGGCCGCTGCAACAACGGCACGCGTGACCGGAATGGGGAAGCGTGAACCCGTGCCGCCAGCAGCGCCTGAACCGCCGGTCCAGCCGGTGTTGATTAGGTACACTTGGCTGTCGAAGTCTTCGATACGCTTCATTAACAGCTCGGCGTAGTCCCCGGCAGGGCGTGGCATAAATGGCGCGCCGAAACAGGTGGAGAAAGTGGGGTGGATACCCGCTTCTGCGCCTAACTCGGTGGAGCCAACCCGAGCGGTATAGCCGCTCAAAAAGTGAAATGCTGCCGCTTCTTTAGAGAGAATCGAGATGGGAGGCAGTACACCAGATACGTCACAGGTAAGGAAGATAACGGTTTTGGGCTCGCCCGCGGCATTTTCGATAACGCGTTTTTCAACGTTCTCAAGGGGGTAGCAGCAGCGGCCATTTTCTGTGAGGGCGGTGTCATCGTAATCGGCGTGACGGGAGTTTTCGTCGATGACGACGTTTTCAACAATGGCACCAAAGCGAATGGCGTCCCAGATAATGGGCTCATTCTTTTGGCTCAAGTTGATTGTTTTAGCGTAGCAGCCGCCTTCGATGTTGAACACAGAGCCTTTGGCCCAGCCGTGTTCATCATCACCGATCAGATAGCAGCTAGGGTCGGCAGACAAGGTGGTTTTGCCTGTGCCAGAAAGCCCGAAGAACAAGGTGGTGTTGCCTTCTTCGTCAACGTTAGACGAGCAGTGCATAGACATGACGTCTTTCTCTGGCAGCAAAAAGTTTTGCACAGAGAACATGGCTTTTTTCATTTCGCCTGCGTAGCGCATGCCGGCAAGCAAGACTTTGCGTTGGGCAAAGTTGATTAAGACACAGCCATCAGAGTTGGTGCCGTCCCGCTCTGGGTCACAGGTAAAACCTGCACAGTTAAGAATGGTCCACTCTTCTTTGCTTTTGGGGTTGTACTTGCTTGGACGGATAAACATGTTGCGGCCAAACAGACCTTGCCAAGCAGTTTGTGTGTTCATGACAACGGGGATGTAATGGTCGTCGTGGGCACCTACGTGGAGGTGAGACACAAAGCGGTCATGCTCTGCCAGGTAATCTTCAACTCTAGTCCATAACGCATCGAACTTGTCGGCATCGAAGGGGCGGTTAACGCTACCCCAGTCAATAGAGTCTGCTGTCGAAGGTTCTTTTACAATAAAACGGTCACCGGGTGAACGGCCGGTGCGTTTTCCGGTGGTGACAACCAATGCTCCGGTGTCTGCCAGTTGGCCCTCACCGCGGCTAAGAGCCTGTTCAATCAATTGGGCGGGGGATAGATCTGTATAAACGGTAGTTTCAGCGCTCATTCTCTGCATTCCTGTTACGTGGTCCTGAGAGCAGCCGGTGAAAGCCGGATGGGATTCGAGGGTGGCTGGCAATTTGGGGCGGCCATTATTACAAAAAATTCTCGTTCGCGCTAATGCCCCTGACAAGAGGGGCGTCAGTAGATCGAAATAACATGGTTTTTGAGTCTGTGATCTTGGGTATTTGAATCAGTGCCGAGTTGCCTGATTGCTGTCAGGGCTGATGTTCCCCAGGTCTTGACCGGTAAACACGTAACGGCGATTACAAAACTCGCAGTGGGTTTCAATTTCATTCTGCTCTTCTAAGATGCTGTTGATTTCGTCCTCGCCTAGGCTGCGAATGGCATTTTCAAAGCGGGCACGAGTGCAGCTGCATTTAAAAGAGAGCCCTTTGGTTTCAAATAATCGTAGTGGGTCTTGATGATAGAGCCGATATAGCAAGGTTTCGGTGGGGGTGGATAACAACTCCTCTGTGGACACGGTATCGGCCAAGGTAGAGAGGTGTATCCATTGGGCCGGGTTAGGCTCTGTGCTGGGAAGCTCTTGGAGCATTAGCCCGGCAGCACGCTGACCATCGGCACTAATCCAAAGTCGAGTGGAAAGCTGCTCGCTTTGGCGAAAGTAGTTTTCTAAGCATTCTGCGAGAGAGTCCCCGTCCAGGCTCACAATACCCTGATAGCGGTTGCCTTGGCGGGGCTCTATGGTAATGGCCAGTTGACCCGTTCCAAGGAGGTGATGAAAATCTTTACTGATGGCCTGCTCGGCATTTTGGGCGATGGCCCGTAGTTCTTGCTTGGAGTTGGCCTCGGCCATAATTAATGGCACTTCACCGTTACCCCGCACTTGCAGAATTAAACTGCCCTCAAATTTTAAGGTGGCGCTAAGTAAACTGGCAGCTACTAAAAACTCTCCCAGCAGTTTGGCCACGCCGGGGGGGTAATGATGACTGGCAAGAATGTCCTGATAGGACTGTTCAAGATAGACATGCTCGCCGCGAACATCGCATTCTTCAAAAAGAAAGCGCTGCAAAGAATCGGTCATAATTTCGGTGTCCGCTGTTGTTTACCGCCAGAGGGCGGTTAATCGTTTTGATTTTTAAATCGATGGATTTGTCGGCGCTGCTTTTTGTTGGGCCGCTCTGTGCTGATAATACCTGCCGCTTGGCCATAGGCTTTACGCTCGGCGGCCTTTTGCTCTCGCTCTTTGATGCTGGACGTGGTTTCTTCGTATAACAGTGCGGCCTCGGGTGCTCCACG